>CAJFTY010000001.1 GCA_904420045.1 Candidatus Metaruminococcus caecorum
CTTTCATTCTACCACGGCTCAAAGTGTTTGTCAACACTTTTTTCCGCTCCGCCGTCCCTCGCGAGACAGCTTATTTATATTACCACATACCCCACGCTATGTCAACACCTTTTTGCGAAAAAATTCAATTTTTTTTATTTTTCCTTCATTTGTGCCGTATGCCTGCTTTTTATCCATTGGAAAGGTCTTTTTCTGCCGTACAATTCGTTCGATTAGGTTTCAAACAGACTGTACTGGAGCTTAGCGGAAGATGCAACCTTTTTTTCTGTAATGACATCCCCAGGCTTTATTTCCCCATATAAAAGCGGAGAGTTGAGATTATGCTGCTTGCTATTTTGCTCCACCAGCGTCCGGCTGTGGTTGGCATAACAGTACACGCATCCGTTTCTGCAGCTGTTATAGGCGCCGATATCAACGCTGGCGGCACAACCGCACGCCTGCCGTTGATTTGGATCCTTGGACAGGCACAGATGGAATCCGCCCAGGCGCTCCAGCAGATCTTTATCCACACAGTTGGCAGGAGCAATTCCAAATGGCAGAAAATCCGTTGTTTCCGCGCAAGCGGAGAGTGTAAAACCAAATGCCTGCGCCGTTTGAGAAAACCGCTTGGCGATTTCCATCATCTGCTGTTGGTTGACAGGGCTGATCCGGAGTGTTTGCAGACTGCCCCTTATATTCCGATAGAAGTCAAGAAAACTAATTGTGCATTGCCGGGTATAACCACTAAGTTTTTCTGCCATTTCGTAAAACCGCCTGCAATGGTATTCTACCGTATAAACATCGCTGAGCAAAATCGGATCATACCGCCAAATGACCCGTTCTTTTCCAATCTGAGCAGACAACGCTTGAAACGCCGGAATCAGTTTCTCTTCCTTGGACGGCAGCCCAGGCTCCACATCCTCTCCATATGGGGTAAGTGTAAACTGAAAATAATAAAGATATGGATCCAGCTCGGACAGGTTTTTCAGCATGGGGATCGGATTCTTTGTCCAAAACACAATCCCATCTACCACCTCGGGGGAAATCGGAATTCGGCTAATTCGGCGGGGATTTCTGGGGTTTCTTACCAAGGCATATCCTTCCCGCAAGCGATTCATAAACCACTGGGAATAATAAGCCGGAATATCAGTCCGGCGGCTGACGCTTAAAATCACTCGACTCCCTCCCTCTAACTAGATCATGGCCGATATGCTTCGAAACCAGTTTCAGCCTACTTCTGCCGTTTGTCAATTGATTAAGCCAACCGCAGTGGGTTTGGCCGCAATCAATGATGTCGCCGTCCCTTATATTTTTTTGCCAATGTAAAATACGTATCCATACTGTTGTTTATACTTATTGTATAATTCGACCTCATATTGATCGCCTTCAATATATGCTGCAACTGTTTTATCCCCGGCGTATTTTTGTAGCAGTGCTTTCTCTGCCTCTTCTCTCGGGATAAAATATTGTTCTGTCCAGCATGTTTCTGGAAGGATAAACGCTGCGACAAACTGATACCCAGCTTTTTTCAAGGCAGATAGATTCTGCTCTACGGTGTCCAAGCCACTGCCAGCATCCGTCCAAAATTTATCGACCTCAGAAGGCCGTTCATCTGTAAACCAGGAAGGGCATGTTACAGCGACATAACCGTCTTTTTTTAAAAACTGGTTCCAATAGGTCAGCCCTTTTTCAAATCCGATTCCGTCTATTACCCCTTCGGACCAAATCAGATCCAGCTCTTCCTGCTCAAAAGGAAGCTCTTCCACCGACCCCACGATACCCGTCACCCGGTTTTCCAGATGAAGTTCTTTTGTATTTTTGTTGAAAACATCGATGAATTCCGGTATCATATCCACTCCGGTGATCTGCCCGGTAGTATTTTGGGCAAGCACCATCGTCTGACCGCCGGTTCCGCATCCTAAATCTGCTATGCGTGAATTCTCGTCGAGATGCTCTACATAACGCAGCGCACGGATTGTCATCTCCGGACTGCCAGGGCCCTGCCGTTTTAACCCTACATGCGTTTGAATTAATAAATCAAATGTGCTTATCTCTTGTTTTTCCATTTTTCTACCCCTTGTCAATTTTAAATTACATTTCTGCTTTGTCCTTATTATTTCGCTTTTTCTTGTAAAAGATACCCTGCCATAAACGTGAGTGAACTGACAAGTAAAAGACGGAACACAGAACATGAATTCCCACCAGGCTTAGCCTGGTGGGAAGCCTTGACAAAAAAGATATTCGTTCCAGTGCAGGCGAAAAAGAAAACACACCCCACAAAGTGAGGTGTGTGATTTGAGCGCGGCGGCTCGCCGCTGGTGTGCCCGACAGGATTCGAACCTGCGACCCTCAGAGTCGGAGTCTGATACTCTATCCAGCTGAGCTACGGACACGTCGTTTGAAAGGACTGGAAATTATTATAGCACATTTAAAATAAAATGGCAAGAAAAATTTTCATCCACGCTTTGAAGGATGTTTCGTCTGTTTTATCCAAAAAAGATGAGCGCATCCGCCTAAGTCCGGCGAATGCGCTGTTCCGTTTTTATATTGGAGCCAAAGACGCTGCTATTTTAACAGCGTACCGCTCTGCTGAGGAGTCTGAGGCGCCTGAGACTTCGCACTATAATAGGCGTCGATGATCGGTTTCACGATATCCTTGGCGCTGTTTCCGTTTTCCAGAATGCAAGAAATGGCAATTTCCGGTTCTTCCGCCGGAGCAAAGCCGATGACCGCCGAATGAAATTTGGTTGTGCTGGTCTGGGGCGTACCGGTCTTGATGGCCACCTTGTAGGGATACCGGGTCAAGTTGGAAACCCGGCTTGCCGCCGCGATCATGCCGTCGGTGACCGTCCCAAACAGGTCGTTTTTATTCTCGATGGTGTCCACCACCTTGGGCTGGGTTTCCTGAATCAGCTTGTCAAAGTTGTAGCTCTGGATGCTCTTGACCAGATGGGTCTCATACCGCTTCCCCTTGCTGGCGATGGTCGCCGCCTGCACCGACATCTGAAGCGGGGTGACTGCAGTATCCATCTGTCCAATGGAGGCCTGGGCAACGTCGCCGGCGTTCCACTCCCGGCCAAGCTTCTGCGCCTGCTCAGGGCTTGTCAGCGCGCCGGTTGCGGTGGGGATCTCCAGTCCGGTGTCCACCCCTAGTCCCAGCTTATGACAGTACTCATTTTCCTTATCAATGCCAAGCCTGCGCCCAACATCATAGAAAAAGATGTTGCAAGAGACCTTTAAAGCGTTGACCACACTGATGTTATTGTGATAACCGGTACACTTGGGTCTGAACGGGGCGGGCCAGTAGGTGTACACACGGTGACAGGTTACGGTGGAGTTCCGGTCGATGATCCCCTCGCTTAAAGCGCCCACCGCCACTGCTGTTTTAAAAGTGGAGCCTGGACGGTAGGTTCCCATCAGCGCCCGGTTGAACAACGGCTTTCCGGAATCGCTGTTGAGCTGTGCATAGTTCTTTTTATAGTCGTTGATATTATAAGTGGGATAGGTGGCCAGCGCCAGCACTTCGCCAGTTTTGACGTCCAGCACCGAAATGGCGCCGGCTGTTCCGTCTTTTTTGTTCTTAATCTGATTTTCCAGGATCTGCTGGACCTTCTGCTGAAAATACTTGTCGATGGTGAGCATCACCGTGTTTCCGGGCACTGTGGCCTTTTGTTCCGCTACGCTGACCACGTCGCCCTTGGAGTTTTGCTCCACCTGCCGGACGCCATCGGTGCCCCGCAGGTATTCCTCCATGGCCTTTTCGATGCCGCTTTTCCCCACCGTGTCGTTCATTTTGTAGCCCTGTTTTTTGTAGTCCTCATATTCCTCTTTGTAAATCGGGCCCAGAGTCCCCAAAATATGGGGTGCAATATCTCCGCTGACGTAATCCCGGATGGTCTCTTCCGACACATCCACGCCGGGGAAGTTAAAGTCCAGTTCTTTGACCTTGGCCACCGTGGAGGTAGAAATATCTTCTGCAAAGGTGTAACGGACAAAGGGAGAAAACTCCGCCTGCAGCATGGAAAAGCGCACTCCTGCGATCTGCCGGGTCTTTTCCTCGCTGTAGCCTTTGATCTCGTATTTGTCGATCAGTTCGTCGATGCAGTTCTGAGCGGTGGCATAGGTGTTGAGGCCCAGCGTCTTTTTCGCCCGGGTGATGTCCGCCTGATCCCGCCCTTCTTCAAACTGATAGGGCTTTTGATCGGTGATAGGAAGCTCGTCGACCCACTCCTCCCCGGAATCCTCCATCAGGTCGATCAACGAGGCGATGATTTCGTTTTCCCTGCCCTCGGGCATAAACACCCGGTCAAACACAATGTTAAACGCCACCTTGTTGATGGCCAGCGGCCGCCCGTACCGATCCACGATCTCTCCGCGGGCCGCTTTGACCGAGACCGTGCTGATGGTTTTTTTGTTGGCGGTTTCCCGATAGGTTGCGCCCTCCACGATCTGGTACTGCATCAGCCGCACGCAGCTGAGCAAAAACGCCGTGAACACCAGCGCCGCCAGCAGGATCAACCGGACCCGATTGGTTTTTTGTTTGCCTACTTTCGCCAAGCAAGTCACCTCCGATTTGCCATAAACCCCGGCCGCCGCGCCGCATATCCGGCCGCCACACATTCACCGAATGAAAATTAGACCCGGCGCTTTTGCACCGGATCCCCCTTTAAACCCGAACCACCTCGTTAAAGGTCATCGCCATTTTCCGCACCAGCAGAAACATCAGCGGACTAATCAGCACCGTGTAAAGGGCGGTGGGCAAAATTACCTGCACAAGGATCGCGCTCACCCCTGAATATCCCCACATGGCGTAGTAAAACACAAAATCCAGCAGGCCCTGGACGAGCATCACCGCGCCGCAAAGCAAAACCGTATTCAACCAGTTTGCGCGCATCAGATACATCACCAGCAGCGCGACTACAATGCAGAACGCCATCATCATCAAGCCGTTGTAGCCCAAAAGCCGGCCGGAGGACACATCCCACAAAAGCCCCGTCAAGATGCCGATCACCGCGCCGCCCAGCTCCCCCTCAAACATGGAGACACACAGCGCAAAGGGGACGATCAGCACCGGCTTGACGCCCATGATTTGAAACAGCCCGGGTGTGGTTTGCAGGGTGTAAAACACCAGCAGCAGCAACAGGTACAGCACCCATTTCAGCACGTTTTTATGCGATTGCTTCATCGACTAGTTCCCCCTTTTGGAGGAAGTCTGGCCGGAGGACGCCTTGGAGGATGACCCTCCTGAGGACGTGTTTCCAGAAGATGCGTTTTGGGAAGACGTGCCTTTGGAAGAATTCCCCCCGGAGCTTCCGTTTCCGGAAGTGGTGTCCGCGGCATCTCCGCCCTGGCCCAAAAAGTCCGTGATGATAAACACGTCTTTTAAATTTTCAATATCCGCCGCGGGATTGACCACCGCGTACACCGACGCGCCGTGGGATTCGGGCTTTACCTCCTCCACCGTGCCGATCACTAAGCCCTTGGGGAAGATCCCGCTGACGCCGGTGGTGACGATGGTATCTCCCTTGGCGATTCCCGTCTCACGCAGCAGGTACTGCAGCTTGCAGTATCCCTTTTGCGACAGCGCCGCGTCCCCGGTCAAAACGCCGGTGTCGTTGCTGTGCACGCCGTAGGCGCCCACGTTGATCTCCGGGCTTAAAATCGTCGTCACCCGAGAGGAGGTGGCGTTGACCTGGGTCACATAGCCCACCAGCCCGTCGCTGGAGATCACCGGGTCGTGAAAGCTCACCCCGTGGATGCTCCCCTTGTCGATCTGAAACGAGCTGAACCGGTCCGCCGGATCCCGGGCGATCACCGAGGCGTTGGCCATTTCAAAATCCTCGTTGGCCTCTTTTAGACCGATCATCTCTTTGAGCTGCTTGTTTTCCGCCTTGTAGGTTTCAAAATCCACCAGCTCTTCCCGGAGCTTGGCGATTTCTTCCCGCAGTTTTTTGTTTTCCTCCGCAGTTTTTCCCGCGTTGGTAAAGTTGCCTAAAAAACCAGTAGCCGTCCCCGAAATGCTCGAAGACAGCTTCTGTAACGGCGCGGTGATCGCGCTTAATATTTTCCCAGGTAAGGTGGCAGAACCTTCCGTCGATGCTGCATACAGCATAAATCCTACCAGTACGGCGAACACCGCCAACAGGATTTTAAACCGTTTGCTGTGCAAAAATTCACGCATGAAGCGAAGTCCTCCCTACTCCAACGGCGTGTGCAGACAGGGCAGAACAATCAGTACTTGTTGTCGTCCTCCGCCAGCACGTCGCCCAGGCGGTCGATGTCCTCAAGCACCTTGCCGGTTCCCTCCGCCACGCAGTCCAGCGGATTTTCCGCAATGTGCACCGGCATGCCGGTCTCTTCCATCACCAGGCGGTCCAAGCCCCGCAGCAGCGCGCCGCCGCCGGTCAGGGTAATGCCCTGGTCGATGATGTCCGCCGCAAGCTCCGGCGGGGTTTTTTCCAAGGTGATCTTGATGGCCTCCATCACTTTGGCAAGGGGCTCCGCCAGGGCTTCCCGAATTTCGTCGGAGGAAATCGAAATATTCTCAGGCAGGCCGTTTAACAGGTTGCGGCCCTTGATGTCCATGGTGAGCTCCTCTTCAAAAGGATATGCGCTCCCGATGGCAATCTTGATATTTTCCGCGGTGCGTTCACCGATCAGGAGGTTATATTTTTTCTTAATGTAGTTAATGATGGAGGAGTCGAATTCGTCGCCGCCCACCCGGACGGTCTTGGCGGCCACGATGCCCCCTAAGGAGATCACCGCCACCTCGCTGGTGCCGCCGCCGATGTCCACCACCATGCTGCCGGTGGGCTCAACAATGGGAAGCCCCGCGCCGATGGCCGCCGCCATGGGCTCTTCGATGATGCAGACTTTTTTGGCGCCCGCGTTGACCGCGGCGTCCTTAACCGCCCGGCGCTCCACCTCGGTGACGCCGGAGGGGATGCAGATGATTACCCGGGGTCTGGCGAACATGGATTTGTTAATCGCCTTGCGGATAAATTCCTGTAACATACTGGTGGTCACGTCAAAGTCCGCGATGACGCCGTCTTTGAGCGGACGCACCGCCACAATGGAACCAGGCGTCCGGCCGATCACGTCTTTTGCTTCCTGCCCGACGGATTTCACCGTATCGGTTCTTGTATCCACCGCAACCACGGAGGGTTCGCGGATAATAATGCCTTTGCCCTTCATGAAGATCAGCGTGTTCGCTGTTCCCAAGTCGATGCCAATGTCCCGTGAAAACATGGATGTTCCCCTTTCTGTTGTGCAAATGCGTTCTGCTGTCGGGCCCGTTTGAAAACGGCCAATATCAAAAATTCAACCTGAATGAAAAACGTTCTAAATCGCTGGTAAAACGCCTACGCCCGTCACATATGCCCAAAAAGCGCACTTGTCCCTTTAAACATATCGAATCCTTTTTATTATAACCGCTTTACAAGGATTTCACAACATTTTTTTCGAATTTTTTTGCATCGTCAAAAAATTGTAAGATTTCCCGTTTGAGCCTTCCCACCGGGAGCCCCACCACGTTGTAAAAGTCCCCCTGAACGCTCTGGGCCAGCAGTCCGCCCTTCCCCTGAATGCCATAGGCGCCGGCTTTGTCAAAGGGCTCCCCGGTGTCCAGATACTCCTGGATCTCCCGGTCGGACAACGGGTAGAACTTCACCCGGGTTTCTTCATAAAACGCCCGGCGGGCGTCGCCTTTTACAAGGCACACCCCGGTGAGCACCCGGTGGGTGTTCCCAGACAGGGCTCTTAGCATCTCTGCGGCTTCCCGGGCGTCCTTGGGAATTCCAAACACAGTGTTCCCGGGCGAGACCACCACGGTGTCGCACCCGATCACCAGCGCGCCGGGCTCGCATCGGGCGGCGACGCTCTGAGCTTTGGTTCGGGCCAGAAAGAGCACCAGTTCCTCTGGGGAAAGGCCGTCCGCCGCATCCTCCGGCTCCCCGGAAGGGATGGTCTCAAATTCGTCGAAAATCCATTTTAACAGCTCCCGCCTGCGGGGGGAGCGGGAGGCCAATACCACCTTCATATTAAAACCCCTTGCTGAAGCGCTTGTAGATAATCAGGCTGATGATGACGCACAAAATCTGCGCCAGGCTGATGTCCACCGAAAAGCCGAATTGCAGCTTGATGACCGCCAGGTCCAGCACCACCGGATTGGGATAACCCACCCCGATGTTGGAACCCCAGCCCAGCCAGCTTAAAAAGCCCACATAGGAAGCGCCCTTGGCCACGGCGGTTCCCACGATCACCCCCGCCAAAAAGAAAAAGATCAAAAGCAGCGCTTTTTTCCAGTTCATTTTCATGGATCAAGTCCCTCTCTTGTAAAAATTTCACCTTTATGACCGGCCGGTGGAGCCAAATCCTCCATCGGCCCGGGCGGTGTCCTCCAGCTCGTTTACCTCCACAAGCTCCGGGGTAAACACCGGGGCGATCACCATCTGGGCGATGCGCTCTCCCGGGGAAACAGTGTATGCCTTTTCCGAATGATTGTGGAGGGGGACCTTGACCTCCCCCCGGTAGTCGCTGTCCACCACGCCCACACAGTTGGCCGGCGCCAGTCCCGCCTTGGACGCCAGGCCGCTGCGGGCGTACAAAAAAGCCGCGGCCGAATGGTCGGGCAGCGCCAGGGCGATCCCGGTGGGGATCAGCTTGGTCTGCCCCGGGGCGATCTCTTCCGGCGCGTCCAGACAGGCGCACAGGTCATACCCCGCGCTGCCCTTAGTGGCCCGTTTTGGAAGCTTTGCATCCTCCCGGAGCCGTTTAATCAAAAGCTGCATGGTCACATCCATCCTTTCCATGTTCAGGAGCCGGTCACGCCCCGGTAGAAAAGCCCCCGGGTAAACCGCTCCGGTTTTGCGCCCTTCCCGGCCGTATACGTTCGGAGAATCTGTTCACACCGGGCCTTGTCCTCAAAGGTAAAGTACAAGACCGTAAAATCGCAGAAGGAAAGCTCCCTCATCCGGTCCGCCATATAAAGGGGGACGCTGTTTAAAAGCTCGGCGTACCCTTCGGAACAGGCCACCCGAAACCGCTCCCCCTTCCGGTCGGTCAGGTAGGAAACCCCTGCGCATTCCCGGCAGGATTTCTGGTTTTTCACCGGGCAGTTGCGGGTGACCATCAAAGGCAGATAGCCATAACTTACAAGCCCCTTTTTGCCGGGGGACGCGATCCGCTCCGCCTGGGACAAAGTGAGCTCTAAAGACAGAATCAGCTCCTTCGCGCCCAGCTTTGCAAGCTCCCTGGCGGCTAGGGAGTTAAAGGCGTTGAGCCCGAACCCGCCCAAAACCTCAAACCCCAGCTCCCGTGCGGTGGAAAGCTGGGCGATGTTGTGCGCCATCACCCGGCGGAACCCCTGATTGTACAGGGAGGAAAGCTCCTGTTTTAGCTTCTCCTCCCGGCCAAACATCGCCCGAGGGAGCTCCAGCACACAGTTTTCTTTCAAAAACCCGTTTGTTTCCAGGGCGCGGGACGCCTCCCGGTACGGGAGGATCACCACCTGCACCCCCGCAAGCTCCCCGGGGAGCTGCTCCGCCCGGGCAAACCGCGCGTACAAGGCGGGCGCTTTGTCCTCCCTCTCCCGCCGTATGGCGGGCAGGGGCTCCATGGCATGCACAGACTTTGCACGCGGTGCGCCCCGCTGCTCCAGCAGCTTTTCGCAGCATTCCCTCCGCAGGGCGTTGAGTGCCGCCGCGGGGATCATCAGCCCGTCATCCAGCCGTGTATGGAGCTCCGACAGGTAAAAAGGCGTGCCGCCCAATTTGCCCAGCAGCCGGCGGATGTCCTCCTCCCCGGTAGGCCGGGTGATTGCCCGCTGGGGAGGCTCCCCCGACGCGGCCGCTTGATTTCCGTCCCCGTCCGCCGCGTTTAGCAGCACAGGCTCTCCCTGCCGGGCGGTGAGACGGAAGGAAACGCCCACCCGGGGCGTTTCCTTGTGATACAGGTTTTCAAGGCTTTTGAACATCCCTGCGGCGGCGGTCACATCCTCTTTTCCCCGAAAGCCGAACATCCCAGGAGAGAGCTCCCCTTTCAGATACCCGTTTGTGAACCCGCCCCGGGAAAACACAGCCCGCAGCGTCTCTATGTCGGCGGGCTCCCCCGAAAGGGCGCAGCGGTAGGAGGACACCGCGGCGGCCACATATTCCGGCCGCTTCATCCTCCCCTCGATTTTCAAAGAGGTCACCCCCGCCTGCCCCAGACCGTCTAACAGCTCCACAGCGCACAGGTCCTTTAAGGACAAATCCTTGGCGGGCTTGTCCGTGGAGGAAAACGGCAGGCGGCAGGGCTGGGCACACTGGCCCCGGTTGCCGCTGCGCCCGCCCAACATGGCGCTTAACAGGCACTGTCCCGAAACCGACATACACAGCGCGCCGTGGACAAACACTTCCAGCTCGATTCCGCAGGCGCGGTGGACTTCCTCGATTTCAGCAAGGGAAAGCTCCCGCGCCAGCACCACCCGGGCAAACCCAAGCTCAGCCGCCTGCTTTGCCCCGTCCGGGGTGTGGACGGTCATCTGGGTGGAGGCGTGCAGCCGCATGTCCGGGCAGACCTGTCCGGCGAGGGCCGCCACCCCCAAATCCTGGACGATCAGCGCGTCCACGCCGCACTCCGCGGCGGTTTCAATGCAGCGCGCCACCGCTGGAAGCTCTTCGTCCAGAGCCAGGGTGTTTAACGTCTGGTACACCCGCACGCCCCGCTCATGGCAATACCGGACAGCAGCGGACAATTCGTCTCGATCAAAATTATGGGCAGACCTCCGGGCGGAAAACCCCTTTTGCCCCAGGTACACCGCGTCCGCGCCACAGCGAACCGCCGCAGGAATGCTTTCGGGGCCGCCGGCGGGAGCCAAAAGCTCCAAATCACGCAACGGTTCCATCAGTCCAGTTTTTCCTTTAAGGAACGAAGCTCCAAATCGGTTTTGAGCTTGGCGATCTCCCGCTCCTTGTCCTCCAACTGGGCGCGGAGCTTGTCGGCCTCCAGCCGGGCGGTAGCGGCCTCCTCCACATAGCTGGTGATCTGGGTGCGGATGTTGTCGATGTCCGAGTTGGTTTTTAAGCTGTCGTCCATCAGCCCCAGCGCCACCATTACCGCTGCGGTCATCAAGGTGATGTTGTCGTTGCTGTTCATAAAGTCGTTGATTTTTTTGTCCAGTTGCTTGGCCAGTCCCGCCACATAGGCGGGGCTTTCCGTGGTCTGCAGGGTGTATTCCTTGCCACACACAACGACTTTTGCCTTGTTGTAGCTCATAATCGGCTCCTTCTTTCACATGATAGTATCGGGGTTACATATAATTTACTGTGGAATTCTTTTGAAACCAATGAAAAATCATCCAGCCGCAGGCGGTTGGACGGATTGTCAGTATCTTTTATTATAGTACATATCCTCTTTATAAAAAAGAGGATTTTCTAAAAAAGCGCAATTTTGTCGACTTTACCGGAAATATGTTTGCAATCTTCCATTCTATGGGGTAAAATAAAGCTGTGCGCCGCCCATAACGGCCGCCAATGGAGGTATTACTATGAAATATTCCAAGGAACAGATCCGCCAGTTGATCGCAAAAAAACTGGAATGGGATTTTGACGTCAAACCGTCCGACGCATCGGACAATCAGTTTTACAAAGCGCTGGCTTCGGTCATCGTTGATATCCTGGAAGAAAAAAGGCAACAGTTTTACACCCATTCCATGTCCAATGGACGCAAGCAGGTGTACTACTTGAGCATGGAATTCCTCATGGGCCGTTCGCTGAAAAACAGCATTTACAACCTGGGGCTAGTTGAGCCCGTCCGGGCTGCTTTAAAGGACTACGGGGTCAACCTGGAAAACCTGTACGAGCAAGAACCGGACGCGGGTCTTGGCAACGGGGGCCTGGGACGTTTGGCGGCCTGTTTTCTGGATTCGCTGGCCACCCTGGATTATCCGGCCACCGGCTATTCCATCTGCTATGAGTTCGGCATTTTTAAGCAAAAAATTGTGGACGGCTGGCAGACCGAGCTGCCCGACAACTGGCTCCCCGGCGGGGAGGTCTGGTTAAAGCCCGCGCCGGATTCCGCCGTGGACGTAAACTTCGGCGGCGAGGTGGAGGAATTCTGGGACAGCGGCTATCACCACATCAACCACAAAAACTATACCACGGTCCGGGCGGTTCCCTACAACATGTATGTATCCGGCTATGGCAGCCAGGGCGTTTCCCTGCTCCGGCTGTGGAAAGCGGAAAGCCCCGCCTTTGACATCGACAGCTTTAACAAGGGCGATTACGTCAACGCGCTGGGACAGAACTCCATCGCCGAGGCGATCTCCAAAATCCTGTATCCCAACGACAACCACACCCAGGGCAAAATCCTGCGGCTGCGCCAGCAGTATTTTATGTGCGCCGCTTCGGTGGGGGATATTGTCAAGCGGCATATGTCCACCTACGGGACGCTGGAAAACCTGCATGAAAAGGTCGCCATCCACATCAACGACACCCATCCCACCCTGGCGATCCCGGAGCTGATGCGCATCCTGCTGGATGAGTGCGGATACAACTGGGATCAGGCCTGGCATATTGTGGAGCACACCTTCGCCTACACCAACCACACCGTGATGAAAGAGGCGCTGGAATGTTGGAATGAAGATCTGTTCCGCACCCTGCTGCCCCGCATCTACCAGATCGTCTGTGAGATCAACCGCCGGTTCTGCGACCAGATGATGGATCTGACCCACGGGGATCAGGGCAAGGTGGACTACATGTCGATTGTCTCCAACCACCAGGTGAAAATGGCAAACCTGTGCGTGGTTGGCTCCCACTGCGTCAACGGGGTTTCCAAGCTCCATTCCCAGATCATCAAGGACGATGTGTTCCACGACTTTTACGAGGTTTATCCCCACAAATTCCGCAACGTCACCAACGGCATTGCCTACCGCCGGTGGCTGTACCAGTCCAATCCCGGCCTGACCGGCCTGCTCAAAGAAACAATCGGGGACGGGTTTTTAAAGGACGCTTCCCATCTGAAGGAGTTTCGCAACTACGCGGATGACAAACAGGTACTCGACCGGTTGGCGCAGATTAAAAAGGAAAACAAACAGCGGTTTGCCGATTACATCAAACAGCAGACCGGCGTTACACTCAACACCGACTCGGTGTTCGACGTGCAGGTCAAGCGCCTGCACGAATACAAACGTCAGCATTTGAACGCTTTGAACATCATCCATGAATATCAGTATCTTTTGCAGCATCCCGACGCGGATTTTCTGCCCAAAACCTATATCTTTGGAGCCAAGGCCGCTCCGGGCTACTTTTTGGCCAAACAGATTATCAAGCTGTTGTGTAATTTGTCCGCTGAGATCGAGAAAAACGAAAAAATTCGCGACAAACTGCGGATCGTCTATCTGGAGGATTACCGGGTCACCCTGTCCGAGCTTTTGATGCCTGCCAGCGAGATCAGCGAGCAGATATCCTTGGCGGGAACCGAGGCTTCCGGCACCGGCAACATGAAGCTGATGCTAAACGGCGCGGTCACCCTGGGCACCCTGGACGGCGCCAACGTGGAAATCGCCCAGGAGGTCGGGGACAACAACATCATCACCTTCGGCCTGCTCACCGAGGAGGTAAACGCCCGCAAAGCAGCCGGTTACCATCCCCAGGAGATCTATGACCACAACCCCGACGCCAAAGCCGCCATCGATCTGCTGTTCTCTGGCATCAACGGGGAGAAATTCGAGGATGTGGGGAATTCCCTGCGGTTTTCCGACCCTTACCTGGTGCTTGCGGACTTTGATTCTTACCGGGAGGCGCAGGCCAAAGCCAGCCGCCTGTACCGGGACCAAACCGCCTGGAACCGGATGTCCCTGGAAAACATTGCCGGGGCGGGCAAGTTTTCCTCCGATCGTTCCATTCAGGAGTACGCCCACAACATCTGGCATTTATAATCGCTATGAAAGCTCTCGCCGGAGGAAACTTCCTCCGGCGAGAGCTTTCATTTTTACCAAATTTTCCGATTTTTAGTATAATACGATAAAATTATTCCTATTTGTATAAAATTTACCTCAAATTTCCGGTCCCAGTGCCTTCGGTGAAGCTTTTTATTGCACTGTAAATTCGGCTGCCAAGTTCTCATTCCCCTTGCTGGTATTGACAGGCTTTACCACCCGATACGTTCCAGGCGGCAGTTTCTCCTTCCAGGTGACGGAAAACTCATTGGTTTCATTTGGCTTTAAAAGGGCGGCAAGGCTTTCCACGATCTTTTCTTCATCGAAAGAATACCATTTATCCCCTCTTTTTTGCTCAATGGTATATTCCATCCCATAGGAATATTCTTTGTTTGTGTGGTTTTCAATCAGCAAGATAAGCCCTGTGTCGGTAAGGCTTTGCTCCTTGACGGACAAAGAGATCTCCTTTGTGCTGCTGATTTCGTTAAACACAGTTTTATTTGTAAACTTTTGAGAATTACAGCCAACCAAAGAAATCAAAAAAAGAATGCCTGCCGCCAACGCGGCACATTTTTTCATCGTGCTCATTCTCCTTTCCTATTCCAAGTGAATCCGTCCAGGTTCATTATACCATTTGCTTCGTATGATTACAATGTTAAAATGCACAACCTGTATAAAATACTTTTCTTTTTTAAAAATATATTATATAATATGTTTATAAAATGTCAACAAATCTCCACAGCTGGCAAAGGAGGATTTTGTCATGAAAAAAAGAAGGTATCTCCTTTCAAGCACAGCATGCCTGCTGGCGGCGGCCGTCCTGATGGCCGGGGTCTGTGCCGGCTGCACCGGGACGCCCGCCGCCGTCTCATCCAGGACGGACAGCGAAAGCCTCAGCAGCGCACAGGCCACCGCTCAAGTGAGCTCCATGCCGGCAAAACCATCCTCAGGCAGTTCCGGTCAAACCTCCAGCGCCGCCGCAAAGCCGCCCCAGAATAAGGCGCAGGGGGAAACCGTCTTTGACGTCAACAAATACAAAGAACAGATCAAAAATGCAAAAAGCTCTGGTTATGCTCCATCTTATCGTTACGATGGAATGACGCTGGAAAGCACCTATGAAAACTCCTTTGCAATCGCCGACTGCCAGGTGGAAAAGGTGGAATTTGTAGTCATTTTAAACGGGCAGCCCCACACCAAGTTGGACGTGAAGGTGATCGAATCCTTTAAAGGGGATTTTAAGCCCGGCGACCACATCACGGTCTACGTCGACGGTGGCTATATCACCGCAGACGAATACATCAAAACCCGAGAGCTGGAAAGCCGGTTCCCCAATCTCACCCAAGAACAGCGGGCCAACACCATTTATGAGATGAAATGCATGGATGCATACGAAGAGCGCTATGCTCAGGTAGGCGACCGGTATATCTTCGGGTTGCGAAACGACGAACTGCTGGGCTACAACTATTTTCCCACTATGGGAACTTTCACTGCCTACCGCAGAGACGCGTCCGGCCGGTACACCCGGCGGCCGGATCAAAAAGCTAAGGAAGGCATCAAGGTGTCCGGCAATTCCGACGAATCCTTCACCCTGGACTGGTTCCGCAGTAAAATGAACGAACTGGCCAAGGGATCAATGTAAAAACATCGCAGACAAGGGCGGCGAGAATTTCTCGCCGCCCTTGTTGTTCAACCCGTTTACAGTAAAAATCCACCGTCCACCCCCAGCACCTGGCCGGTGATGAATCCTGCCTGAGGAGAAATGAGAAATCCAATCGCCTCCGCCACGTCTTGAGACGTTCCCAGGCGGGACAGGGGCGTCTGCTCTTTCAGCTCTTCCATCGTTTCGGGGGAAAGAGCGCTGTTCATCGCGGTGTCGATCACTCCGGGAGCCACACAGTTGACCGTGATCCCCGAGGGGCCCACCTCCTGGGCCAGGGCCTTGGTAAAGCCAATCACAGCCGCCTTGGAGGCGGAGTACGCCGCCTCGCAGGACGCTCCCGTCACTCCCCAGATGGAGGACACCGTCACGATCCGGCCGCTGTGCCGCCGGATCATCCCGGGAAGCGCCGCCTTGCAGCAGGCAAACACCCCTTTGATGTTCACGTCAAAGATCCGGTCCCACTCCTCCTCCGTCAGGTCGGTGGTAAGCTTTTGCAGAGCGATCCCCGCGTTGCAGATGAGCACCTCCACAGGCCCCATGTCCGCTTCGGCGGCGGCGATGAGATCCGCCGCCTGTTCCAAAACGGCCACGTCCGCCGGATATGCACCTGCCGTGCCGCCGTCCCGGCGGATCTGCTCCACCGTTGCCAGCGCCCCTTCACGGTCGGCCCGGTAGTTGACCGCCACGGCATATCCCTGCGCTGCCAGTGTACGGGCTGCCGCTGCGCCGATCCCCCGGGAAGCCCCGGTGACAACTGCTGTTTTCATATCCCTCACCTCGCAGTTTTTAATGAAATGGCGGCGGTCCGCCAGGGCCGCCCTGTCCTCTGGGAGGCGGACCTTTTGGCCGGTCCATTTGGCTGTTCATGGCCAGCTGAGTGGTCACCAGGTTGTAGTAGATCCCCTTTTTCTTCAAAAGCTCCTCATGGGTGCCGATTTCCGCCACCCGCTTTTTGTCGATGACCACAATCCGGTCGGCATTTCGCAGGGTGGACAGACGGTGGGCGATGGCAAAGGTGGTGCGACCCTGGATCAGCCGCCCCAGCGCCTCCTGAATCTGGTACTCGGTTTCGGTGTCCAGGCTGGAGGTGGCTTCGTCCAGGATCAAAATTTTTGGGTTGCCCAACACCGCCCGGGCGATGGCCACACGCTGGCGTTCCCCGCCGGACAGGGTATTTCCCCGCTCACCCACATAGGTGTTGTACCCGTCGGGAAGCTTGCAGATAAAGTCGTGGGCCCCGCCGATCTTCGCCGCCTGGATCACCTCTTCCATGGTGGCGTCCGGCTTTGAGAACCGCAGGTTTGCCAAAATGGTACCGGAAAACAAAAAGGTCTCCTGCAGCACCACGCCGATCTGGGAATACAGACTGTCGTGGGAAATCTCCTTTAAATCCACCCCGTCCACGGTGATCCGCCCGTCGTCCGGGTCGTACAACCGCATGATTAAATTGATGAGGGTGGATTTTCCCGCACCGGAGGAGCCCACAATGCCAATCATCTCCCCGGGCTTTACCGAGAGGCTGACGTCCTCCAGCACCGGGTCGTAGGACAGGTATCCAAAGGACACCCGCTCTAATTCCACCGCGCCTTTGATGGCAAGATCCACTGCGTGTTCACTCTGGGGAACCTCGGTTTCCTCCTCCAGCACATCGTACACCCGCTCAATGCTGGTCATGGTGCGGGAGAGCATCCGGGGCAGAAACGCCATGCGCTGCAGGGGGCCGTACAGCATCCCCGCGTAACTGATAAACTGGGTGAGCTGCCCGATGGTCAGATATCCGCCGAACACGTCTAAGCCCCCAAAAAAGGTGATTAGATAAGTGCCCGCCCCCACCGCAAAGGTTAAAAACGGGAAAAACGTGGCCCAGAACACCTCGTTGTATGCCTGGATATCCGCCAGCTTGTGGTTGAGCTGTTGAAATTTCTCGATCTCGTCCCCTTCCTTGCCGAAGGACTTGACCACCCGGATGCCCGCCAGGGTATCCTGAAGCTGGTTGTTGGTGGAGTCCTCAAACCGGCCCTGCCGCCGGTACAGCCGGCGGATCTTTTTTCGGAACACAAACGAGATCACGATAATGAGCGGCACCAGCGTCAGGGTCAAAAGCGCCAGTTTCCAATTCATAATCAGCATAATGACAAACACGCAGACCATGGTGACGATCTGGGAGATCAGCCCCGAAAACACCTGCTGCATAAAGTCCTTGATGTGAGCGGTGTCCCAGGTGATCCGGCCGATGAGCTCCCCGGCGGAGCGCTTATCCACAAAAGACAAAGAGAGCTCCTGGATCTTCTGGTACAGCTTTTCCCGGATGTCCATGCTGATTTTGGAGCCTAGCGTCACCGTCCACCGGTTTTTGATGATGTTGGCCGCCAGTCCCGACCCCGCAATCAAAAGCATGATTCCGGTGAAGCCCAAAATCTGCGGAAGGCCACCGGATTTTGGCAGCACCACCCCGTCGATAAACTGCCGCTGGAACTGCGCCTGATAGATCGAAAGCCCAGTAGCCAGCAGCATTAGCAGGGCGATTGCCAGAAAGCCCCACTTATACGGGCGCATTAATTCCCACATCCGGCGGGTGAACCGGCCGTTGCCGCTGCACCGGGGGCAGACCGCCGTGCCGGGCAGCACCCGGCCGCACACCGGGCAGACCCTCTCGGCCTCCCGGCTTTTGACCTCCCGGTCCTCCCCGGCCGCCAGCATGCGCATTCCCTTGGCCAGGTAGGAAAACCGGGGCAGAAACGTCATAGAAAACCGGGCAAAGATCTGTTCGCCCCCCTCTATTGTTAAAGACAGGATGCCGCAGCCTTCCTGTTTGAGACATTCCGCTCCCTCCAGGTCGCCCAGCGCCACCGTCTTTACCACTTCATGGCCTTTTAAAAGCACCGCCTGTTGCTTGGTGACCGCTACCCAACCGTCGCAACACCACATGCCGTCGGTGTCCAGGTCAAAGGGGACACAGTATACAATGGGCGCGTCCCCCACCTGGCGGTCAAAGCTCTGCTGTTCCTGTTCCGGCAGCGTAAAACGCAGATTCAACCGTCACTCCTCCTTTCTTGCCCAACCGACATTTTAGATATACAGGTCGATCTTTTTGATTTCCTTGGGCGTCAGCTTGTAGACGTCCTCAATTTCGTACCGGTTGCCGTGGATGTCCTGGATTATCAGCCGGGTTTCCGAAAGCTTTGCCACCGCATTGTGGCTGGAGGCGGTAAACCGGCAGGCTCCCTTATCGGTGACCACATCCCAGTAGGAGTAGCCGTACTCCTCTTTGACCGAATGCACCTTGAGAATCTTGGGCAGAAAGTACCGCAGCGCCATCTGCCGGCGCAAAAGTTCCTGGGTCTCTTCCGGCAGGTCGCTTAAAGCACGGATGATGCCGAGCTCGTTCCCATCCTGATCCCGGATGGACAGAAAACAGTCCGGATCGGTAAATGGAAAACACCGGTGCACCGCGATGCGCTCGCACTCTTTTTCCCGGAATTTCATGCGGACAAACCCGCCCTCGGTGGCGGAAAACACCGCGTTTTCGCCGGTGATATAGTGGATGGACTGCATGTCCAGAGCCGCCAAACGCTGCTGTTCGATGACCTGAGCGGCCTCGTCGTGCGCGGCGGGTTTTTGTTGTTCTCTCACAGCCGTTGCCTCCTTTATTCCAGTCCGCGCATAGCCAGCGCCTTGTTTTGCAGCTGGGTCAGCCGGTAATACACGCCTTTTTGTTTTAACAGCTCCTCATGCCCGCCGGATTCCACCACCCGGCCGTCCTCAATGACGATCAGGCGGTCGGCTCCCCGCAGGGTGGACAGCCGGTGGGCGATGGAAATCACCGTCCGGCCTCCTGCCAGTTTGTCCAGCGCGGCCTGGATGTTCTTTTCGGTCTGGGTGTCCACCGCGGCAGTGGCCTCGTCCAGAATCAGGATTCTGGGGTCGGCCAAAATCGCCCGGGCGATGGACAGCCGCTGCCGCTCGCCCCCGGAAAGCTGCCTGCGGGAGCCCGAACCGATCACCGTGTCGTACCCGTCGGGCATCTTGCAGATAAAGTCATGGGCGTTGGCGGTGATGGCGGCGGCCATGATCTGCTCTCTTGTACAGCCGGGATTGGCGTAGGCGATGTTTTCCGCCACGGTGCCCCGGAAAATATAGGTTTCCTGGCTGACCATGGCGATGTTTTTGCGCAGGTCCGAAAAGGCCATGTCCTTGACGTTGATCCCGTCGATGAGCACCTCGCCTCCCGTCACGTCGTACAGCCGGGACATCAGGCTGACGATGGTGGTTTTACCAGTGCCGGTGTGGCCCACGATCCCCAGCATTTTACCGGGCTCGGCCACAAAGCTCACGTCCTTTAAAATCTGCTTGTTGGGCTCGTAGTAAAAGTTCACGTTTTTAAACTCCACCCGGCCCTCAAACCGTTCGTGGCGCACGGGATGATCGGACTCCCGCACCTCTGGCACCGCGTCGATGATCTCAAAAATCCGCTGAGCGGCGTTGGCGGAGTTTGCCCACCGCTGGAACACCTCGGTGAAGAACTGGATGGGGCCGGCTAAAAGATTCTGGTACCCCAAAAAGGTCACCAGCATACCGTAGGACGCCTCCTCGGTCAGCAGGATCATGCAGAATCCCACCAGATTCACCAAAAGGGTGGACAACACCTGCACCGCCGAGTAGGAGGAAAAGAAGATGTTGGAGTAATCCACCTGGCTGATCTCCGCGCTCCTCACCCGGGCGGAGAGCTTTTGGAACCGCTGGATCTCATGCTCCCCCTGGCCAAAGGCGCGCACCACCCGGGCGCCGGTGATGTTGTCGTTGATGTTGGCGTTTAGGTTGCGGGTCCCCCGGTGGAGCTTGCCGTGCATGTGCCACAGCCTAGGCAGGAGCTTTACACAGACGATCACCAAAAAAGGGATCAGTACAATCGAGGCGATGGCAAGTTTCCAACTTAGAGAAAACATGATCGTTACCGCGGTCACGGTCATCACCACGTTGACCGCGAAGTACGGTACTGAATCCAGGAAAAAGCTGAACACCTCGTTGGCATCGTTGTTGACCCGGGCCATCAGGCCGCCGGTCTGCCGCTTGGAAAAAAAGCTCACCGACAGTTTTTGCAAAGCGGCGTACACCTGGGTTTTGATGTTCAGTACCACCTGGGGCACCACCTTGGCCGTGATCCGGCCCTGGAACACCCCGAACAGCTGTTGTAAAATATGGATGCCCGCCATGGTGAGCACCACCAGCAGCAGTGCGATCCAGGGGGACGCAGCTACACCGGCGTCCTGTTTTTGCAGGACGCTGTCGTACAGCACAATCCCGTTAAAGTATGGGAGCAGAACATTGAACCCCGCCGTGAGAAAAATGCACAAAAACACGATGGCCACCTGGGCCTTAAAAGGCTTAAAACAGACGAGCAGACGTTTTAGCACCGAGCGCTTGTCCATACAGCGGGGACAGACCTGCCTGCCCCGCTCCGGATACGGCGCGCCGCATTTTGGGCAGTACTCCACCCCCTGTTCATCTTCCAGATCTCCCGGTGAAAGCTCCCCGCCCGACTTGACCTTCTGGAACAGGCGGGTCAACCGCATTATGGAAAAGGTGTGCGCGCTGGAATAGGCGCAAAGGGCCTGCTCTTTTCCATCCTTTGTCAAAATCAGCATGCCGCCGGCCGCTAAAGGAAGGGATTCCAGTGATTCAGTCTCCGCAAGCGGATAGCGGTACAGCTCTTCAATTTCCTTTGGGAGCGCCGCCAAATCGTATAACTCCCGGGAGGGAGGCGGGCACACCGCGAAATACACTGCGTCTTTGCACAGCGCGACAATCCCAAACATGGGATTGCAGTCCAAGTCCATATCACAGCGGGAGCACACGAGAATTTCATCGGAAAACCCGCGTTTTCTGAGCTCCGGCTTCAACAGCTTTACAACTTTGTCGTCCGCTGCCATAAATTTGGTCTCCTTTTATGGATCGTTCTTTAAAAAGTTTAAAGATTATTATAGCACAATTTTACTTAAGAGAAAAGCACTGAATTCGTCACATTGCGACAAAAAGAAAAAAAGACAAAAAAATTTAAAAAAACAGTTGACAAACCCTGTTTGATTTGATAAGATAATTAAGCAACTTGCGAGTGTGCTGGAATCGGCAGACAGGCACGTTTGAGGGGCGTGTGTTTTTATAGCGTACGGGTTCAAGTCCCGTCACTCGCACCACCGAAAACCCTGTGCTGATTTTCCACTGGGGTTTTCCCAAAATTGAATATGCGGGTATGGCGGAATTGGCAGACGCGTTAGATTCAGGTTCTAATGGTCGCAAGGCTGTGCAGGTTCAAGTCCTGTTACCCGC
>CAJFTY010000002.1 GCA_904420045.1 Candidatus Metaruminococcus caecorum
AACCCCGGGCGATCAAAGGGGAGAGCCTGATTTTCGCTGCGCTACAATCAGCCAGCAAAAAGCTTCGCTTTTTGGCTTGGCACGATTTATCGTGACAATACCCACCAACGACCAAAGGCATCTGCCTTTGGAATCCAGAGTTACTCCCATGTCCGAACCAAATCATATTTAATAGATTGGCAACGAAAGGCCCGCAGCATAGCTGCGGGCTTTTCTCGTTATTTACACGCAGACATAAGCTGCTACCGCTGTACCCGAACGGTAAGCCGATTGTTTACACCGGGCAAGAGCTTATGACAAAGCTTCCCCGCCTTTGTCAGCCCACCGAGGCTGCAACTTTGAGGGGATACCCAAGGGGACACATCCCCTTGGGCCGCCCGGGGTTGTTAGGGGATACGGCGGCGCGTATCCCCTAACCCGCCGTGTGGGCGCGGAAGCCCACAAAGAGATAACCCGTCGCAGCAGGTAGGCGACATAAAGTCGCCGGGAACCCCGCAAAAAAATAACCCGTCGCAGCGGGCAGACAACATAAAGTTGTCGGCAACCCCGCAAAAGTGCCGTAGGGGCGCGCGTCACTTCAAAAATGTAAAATCCCCAAACTTGCACTCCAGATCCAGGCTGGGAATTTTAAGCTTTAACGCGGAGCCCGTTTTTTTGTCCAGGGTCAGGGTGAATTCCCCGTTGTCGTTTTTCCCGGCGATCTCCACCGTGTTCCCCTTGACCTTGACGGAGGCTCCGGTGTCCTTGGCGGCGGAGTCAAGCGCCTTCACCACCGCGGAGGTCATGGCACGGGCGGCGAACCCGTCCTCGTTTAAGTCCACCGACAGACCTTTGTAGGACACCCGGATGGTTTCGCCCTGATAGGTGAACGTCATCCCCTTGAGCGCCGCAGGGGAGTTGAGCACCGCGGTGAAGGCATCCGGCGCGGTGCGGTTGATGTCGGCGGTGGCGGTCAGATCCCCGAACTTGATATCCGCCTTGGCGGAAAAGTTGTGGTTAAGCTCGGTGGTGGTCTCGGACGGGGCAGGGGAGGCTCCCTTATCCCCGCATCCACCCAGACAAAACAGCAGTACGCCGGCGATTACGGCCAGCAGGAGTTTTTTCATGAACAGTCAGCCCTTTCCCATCGGCAAAACAGCCGATTCCAGCAGTCACACCGGTGTTACTACTGTATGAAACAGGGCTTTTAATTATGTTTACAACGCATCATACAAGAAGGAAGGAGCATAGCCTTGGCAGAACTGAAACAGCATGACGACGGCGGCAATGCTGATCGCTGTCACCAGTACAGCGTACAACAGACGGGTGATCCACGATCTTCCCCGCAGCAGGCCGGGATAGGCCGCCAACCGGATCGCCCCCAGCACCGGAAGGGCGAACTCCAGCTCAACCTCTGCCTGGTGAGAGTTCCCGTTTAGCAGCAAAACCACAACCATGGCCAGCAGCCCGCCCTGCAACAGCAGGTCGGGGATTATCACATACAGATTCCGCAGGGGTTTTCGGCCGAGTAAAAGCCAGCAGCCGCCAAACGCTACAAGCCACCCGGTGCAGACCGCCAGGGCTTTCCAAAAATTTTTCCAAAAGGGAACTTCCAGCACCGGCTGGGGAGTAGGATCGGCGATTTCCTCCATCATGGTGGAAAGGATTTTGTTTTCCGCAAGGTCATACGAGATATACAGCTTGTAGGGCTTGCTGGCTCCCGCGCTTTGGATCTGGATGGACGGACTCTGGGTGACTGTCCCGTCAGGAGTCAGCAGGACAATCCGGGCGGTTTTCTGAAAACCGCCCACCATCTGGGTAAACTCTCCTTTACCATCTACAAAATCCTCCCGAAACAGCGCTGGCAGATTTGGGTCGACCCAATCCGCCTGGGAGGTGTCCGACTTCCCCCAGTAAAACATGGCCTGACGGTAGATGTCCTGTTGCTGCTCTTCCAGCTCCTTGCCGGAAAGCCCGCCTTCTCCTAATAAGTAGATGCAGTAGTCGACGTCGGAATCATGTTTCAAATTGATTTGTATAGAAGTGGGCAGCCCGTTATATGCTGCAGCCGTTCCTCCAACCGGGAATAGGAACAAAAACATCCCTGTCAGCACCAGAAAAAGCCGCAGCCATTTTGTCTTTTTTTGAACCTCCATAACCGCCCTCCAAAATCCTATTTGTTTTACAATATTAAAAATCAACGAATAGTATTTTATATTTCCGAAAAAATATTTGTCTATTTGTATTTTTTATTTATTTTTATACGTTTTGTTTTTGTTTGAAGGGGGACACTCTCTATAAAACAGGTGAACCGAGTTTTTCATTTGGGCATTTTCTTAGCATTGGGCAGGTGCTAATCATACATCGGTGGGCGGCCAAAGCCGAACAAGAGGATCGCCGCCCCATAGCTGCACACGGCCATCAACAACGCAAACAGCAGGCGCTTTGCCCAGTGCTGCCCCCGCAAAAAGGCCGGGTACGCCGCCAGGCGCAAAACCCCCAGCAGGGCAAACGGATACAAAAGCAGAGTTCCCACCAGCCGCTCGTCCTGGTATAAGAACGCGGCCGCCACGGCGATTAACAGCCCGCCCTGGAGCACAAGGTCCGGGAGCAGCACCGCCAGGTTTTTCCGTTCCCCACGTCCCAGCAGGAAGTACAGCGCCACCACCGCCGCCAGCCATACGAGCAAAACAATCACCGAGCAGGGAAGGGTCTTGAGCCGGTCGTCCGACGCGCGCTGTTCCCTCTGGCGAAGATACGACTGATAGCCGCTGTCGTCCCCTGTACTGCGGACGATCTTCTGCTGCCGGCAGTCGAACACCACCGTCTGCTCATGGGCCTCGATTAAAAACACGTCGGAGCACAAAACCGTCCCCTCCCGGCCGGCCACCCAGATCCGGCCCCGGTTTCGAATATCCCCGGCGACGCTGGTAAAGGAATGGAGCATCCCCTCCGCCGTCTGCTCGCCGTCCTCCCGCAGCGCCTGCAAAAAGCCTTTATGACTCCAGAGCTCGCCGCTTTCCAGCAGGCCGGAAGCGGCCCATTCCGCCCGGTCTTTCTGCTCTTGGAACACCCGGTCCGACCATTTTCGGACGAATTTCCGGTCGGATTCGGACACCGCCTCGTCCTCCACATCCCCGTATAGAGTCAAAACGTACTCCTCCGGCGGATGTTGCAAAATCACCCGGACGGTATGGGGATACGGACAGGCCCCGGCGCGAAGCCCTCCCACCGCAAGCAGGGCCACCCACAGCAAAAGGCAGAGCCCCAAACAATATGCCCGTTTTCGGATCATACGGATCATATGAATCCCCCATTTCTGTTCACGCACATCATGCCGCCTTGTGTTTCTTTTTGGCGTTCTCTCGCCTTTATTGTAAATCAAAGCGCACAAAAAGTCCAGAAAAACGCACAAAAACGCGCCGCAATGCGGCGCGTTTTTGTTTTATATGCGGTGAGAATATCGAGTATACCATTTTTCTCAAACGGTCAGCACCCCGTCCTCGCTGGCATATACCAGAAGGATCTGTTCTTCCTCGCCGGTCTTGGCGTCCACATAGACCAGCACCTGCTGGCCCTCTTTGTCCTTGCACAAGAACTCGTAGCAGGACACCTCGTTGAGTCCTGAGCTGGGAATCAGCGCCCGGCGGGAGCTTGTAACCGTCAGGTTTTTGCTCACCGACTGACGGGCCTTTTCTTCGGTGAGGGCGGGCGCTTCAATCTTCCGGTTTTGATGGTTGACCAGATACCCCCGGGCGTCGTAGCCCACGATCTCGCCATTGTCCAGCGCCACGCTGACCTTAATCAGATCCGGATAGACGATCACATCGTCTTGGGAATAGGCGAAGTTGACCGTCAGCACCCCGCCGGAGGTCTCATAATAGGATTCCTGCATGCTTTTGATTCCAAGCTTTGTCAGGTATTCCCGGGCCAGCTTGCGGCCTTCCTCCACTGTTTTCGCCTGGGCGCCCACCGTGCGGGAATTCATCACCGAACACAGATAGCCGCCTTCCTTGGTGACCGAAGCCCAGGCGTCGCCGCTGGAAAAATTGTATGCGGGCATGCTGCCCTCTTCATCGCTTTCCCGCTTAAGCTCTGTCGTAACCTTGCCCAGCGCCTTGGCGGCGGTTTCCCGGGCGGCGCTGCGGTCCACTGTGTTGGCGCCCTTGGTCATCTTGGGCTCCCGGTCCAGGATGTGATCAGAAAACGGGCCGTCGTAAATCAGGGTGGGGTAGTCGGTCATTTCCCGCTCAAAATCCGAAAAACCGTCGGCCACGGCGGGCATTTCGGCCACCGGGTTGTTTTTGGTTCCCAGGGTGGTGGACTGCTCTTCAAACGAGACCTCACCGGTGAGCACATCCTGCCCCAGCTGGTACAATTGATCGTTGAGCGTTCCGCAGTATTCCCGTAGTTTTTGCAGGCTTTCCAGCTCCTCATCGCTGATGGATTCCCCTTTTGCGGCCCGCTGGGTCAGGCTTAAGGAGTATTCTCCCACCTGGGACAGCAGCTTGTAGGTTCCGGCAATGGGCTCTTCCCCAGCAGGGAGCATGGACAGGCTCTGCTTGGCGGCGCTTGTATCCCGCCAAAGCTGAGTAGCCAGCTTCTCCATCTGGGTGGAGGTTCCCGCGTACTGCTGTTTGAGCAGGGTGGTATTGATGCTCTGCACCGACGAGGCCAGATCCTCCACCGCCCGCTGGTAGCTCATCTGCAGCTGGTTTTGATAGCGGTTTGCCCTGGCGGCTCCGGTGGCGGCGAAGATCCCCAAGACTAAAATCGCCGCAGTGACATAGGTGATGATGCGGACGGTTGTTCGCGTCTGATTGTTCATCGCTTCTCATCCTTTCAGCGGCCTGGGCCCTCAAAGAAGGCAGCCCTTTTTGTTTGCCGCGCTGTGTTTTACAATATTTTTTCCTTGTATCCGGAATTTATCCATATTTTCCTCGGCTTTCCTCTGGATTTTTACACGTTTTTTTTGTATAATGAAAAATAGCATCTTTGCAACTATTTTTTGACAGACCTGTCCGGGAGACTTTTTCAGTCGCCCCGCCGGGCTTTTAGCAGTACGATCCCGGGAGGAAACCATGCAGATTTATCTGGACAACGCGGCAACCACCAAGGTGTGCGCCCAGGCGGCGGATGCGGCGGCGGACGCCATGCTCCATACATATGGAAACCCCTCCAGCCTGCACCGGCTGGGGATGGAAGCGGAAAACCTGGTCACCAAGGCGAAAAAGCAGCTGGCGGCGGCCCTTTCCTGCCAGCCCGGAGAAATTTTGCTTACTTCCGGCGCCACCGAAAGCAACAACTTGGCCATTCTGGGGGGCTGTAAGGCCGCCCGCCGGTCGGGAAACAAAATCGTCACCTCCGCCGTGGAGCACCCCAGCGTTCTGGAGCCTGTGCGCGCCCTGGAACGGGAAGGCTATGAGGTCTCTTACATCCGCCCCAGAGAGGACGGGAGCTTTTCCGCCCAGGACT
This sequence comes from Candidatus Metaruminococcus caecorum, assembly GCA_904420045.1. Lineage (GTDB taxonomy): Bacteria > Bacillota > Clostridia > Oscillospirales > Ruminococcaceae > Metaruminococcus > Metaruminococcus caecorum. The sequence goes on from CAJFTY010000002.1 coordinate 5,455, forward strand.
TTGTGGACGCGGTGGACGAGCGCACCGCGCTTATAAGCGCCATGCTGGTCAACAGCGAGGTGGGCACCCGCCTGCCAGTGGAGGAGATCACCGCGGGTGTGCGGCAGAAAAACCCCAAAACCCTCGTCCACATCGACGCGGTGCAGGGATTTGGGAAGATTCCTCTTTCCGCCAAAAAGCTGGGCGCGGATCTAATCAGCGTCAGCGGGCACAAAATTTACGCCCCCAAGGGGATCGGGGCTTTATACATAAAAAAAGGCGTGCGGGTTTCCCCTCTGCTGTACGGGGGAGGCCAGCAAAACGGCCTGCGGGTGGGCACCGAATGCGTGCCGCTGATCGCGGCCTTTGGCGAAGCCGCAGCGTTTTGCAGCGCCTGCCAGCGGGACGTTTTGGCCCGGTATAAACAGCTCCGGGAGGATCTGCTCGAAATACTTTCAACCATTCCCGACGTGACGGTAAACTCCCCTGAAGGGAGTGTGCCCTATATCCTCAACCTGTCGGTCAAGGGGATTCGCAGCGAGATTCTGCTC
>CAJFTY010000003.1 GCA_904420045.1 Candidatus Metaruminococcus caecorum
CCAGGCCGATCTGGTTGCCGTAGCTGCTGTAACCGGCGGCGGCCCCCACGGTGATCTTACGCTGGGGAAGCTTGCCCTCCATGGTGTCTTTGACGGGCACCAGCGGGTCGGCGGCGCCGGTGACCCGCATGGCCTGGTACACATAGCTCCGGCCGGAAAGCGGGTCGCGGATGGCACCGCCCAGGCAGGTGGCCGCGCCGCCGAAGGGCTCGATTTCGGTGGGGTGGTTGTGGGTCTCATTTTTAAACATCAACAGCCAGTCCTCTTTCTGTCCGTCGATGTCCACGTCGATTTTCACTGAGCAGGCGTTGATCTCCTCGGATTCGTCCATGTCGGTGAGAATGCCGTCTTTTTTGAGCTTTTTCGCGCCGATGACCGCCAAATCCATCAGGGTGACGGGCTTGTCCGTGCGGCCTTTGTAAAGCTCCTCCCGCACCGAGAGGTACTCGTCGTACACCGCTTTGACCGCCGGGTCTTTGATGTCCACCTTGTCGATGTTGGTCAAAAAGGTGGTGTGGCGGCAGTGATCGGACCAGTAGGTGTCGATCATGCGGATTTCGGTGATGGTGGGGTCCCGGTGCTCGGTGTTTTTGAAATAGTCTTGGCAGAACTTGATGTCGTCAAAGTCCATGGCCAGGCCGTATTTGCGGATAAATTCGTTCAGTCCCGCGTCGTCCAGGGCGGTAAAGCCGGCGAGCGTCTCCACCGTTTCGGGCAGGTCGTACTGCATTTTTAAGGTCTCATAGGGCTCAAACGAAGCCTCTCGGCTTTCCACGGGGTTAATCAGGTAGTGCTTGATCTTTGCAAAATCCTCGTCGGACAGAGCGCCGGACAGGATGAAGATCTGGGCGGATTTTACGGTGGGGCGGTCTTTTTGCGTCATCAGGCTGATGCACTGCTCGCAGGAGTCCGCCCGCTGGTCGAACTGCCCGGGCAGGTATTCCGAGGCGAACATCCGCTGTCCATTTTCCAGGGCGGGGAGCTCGGAAAACGTCACATCCACTGCGGGCTCAGAAAACACGGTGGAAGCCGCCATGCGAAACACATCTTCGCCGATGCCCTCCACATCATAGCGGTTGATGACCCGCACATCGGAAAGCCCCTTGATCTGAAGGGAGGAGGTCAGGTCGTGCAAAACGCTTTTGGCCTCTACGGCGAACGCCGGCTTTTTTTCCACATAGATACGAAAAACGCTCATAAATCTAGTCTCCATTCTGCCGCGGGACACGGCGTTTGATTCCTGAATTATAAATGAGAAAACGAAACAGGAAAGATTAGCTCTTAACGTCCGCTAAAACGGCTGTGCACCGTCCATCGGACACTCCTGTTATTGTAACATATTTTATCTGTCCGCACAAGTCGACAGAGTCCGACTCTCCGGCGGTTTGGGGCGTTTGAACCAGGCAGGGCGTGTAGTTTTTGGTGTAGCCCTCGTATTCCCCGGGGGAAACCTGGGTTTCCAGCAAAACTTCCTCCGTCCGTCCCACCTGGGAGTGCAAAAACGCAAGGCGGGTCTGATCGGTGCGGCGGATCATCTCGGCGCTGCGGCGTTCTTTTTCCCGCTGGGGGATCTGCCCGTCCATGCGGTCGGCCCGGGTGCCGCTGCGGCGGGAGTAGGCGAATACATGGACTTTGGCAAAGCCGACCTGTTCCGCAAAGGAGACGGATTCTTCAAACTCTTCGAGGGTTTCCCCGGGAAATCCCACCATGATGTCGGTGGTCATGCTGGCATTTGTAAACCGCGCCCGCAGCCGGGAAACAATGTCCAGGTATTCCTCCGGGGTGTAGTGCCGGTTCATCCGCTTTAGGGTGGAAGCGCTGCCGCTTTGCAGGGACAGGTGAAACTGGGGGCAGAACTTGTCCTGTGCGGCGAACCGGTCCATGTCCTCGTCGGTTAAAAGCTCCGGCTCCAGGGAGCCCAGACGAACCCGTTCGATTCCTGGAACCGAGCAGGCCAGCTCCACCGCGTCCGCCAACCTCAGATCGGTTCCCTTGCCGTAGGAGGACAGGTTGATCCCCACCAGCACCACCTCTTTGTAGCCGTTGTCCACCAGGGCGGCGAGCTCCTCTTGCAAATCCTCCAGGGGCTTGGAGCGGATGGGCCCCCGGGCGGTGGGGATGATGCAGTAGCTGCAATACCGGTCGCAGCCGTCCTCGATTTTTACAAACGCCCGGGTGTGCTCGGAAAACCGGGGGGCGCGCATCCGCTCAAAAGACTCGCCCTGTTTGTGGGGCGTAATGTTTATGACCCGATCCCCGGTGGACAAAGCGGACTTTACGCTGTCCACCAGAGCCGCCCGGTTGTAGGAGCCGGTAATCACGTCGGCCTCGGGGAGCTTCTCCGCCGCGTCGGGAAACGCCTGGGGAAAACACCCGGTCAGGGCTATCACCGCGCCGGGATGCTCCCGTTTAAAGCGGCGCAGGATCTGCCGGGTCTTTTTGTCTCCCCCCGAGGTGACGGTGCAGGAGTTGACCACATAGACCTCCGCATCCTCCGAAGGGGGGACTACCGTAAAGCCCTCCTGTGAAAAGCGGGAGGACAGCGCTTCGCTTTCGTATTGATTGACCTTGCAGCCCAAGGTGTAAAACGCGATTCGAACCATAAAACGCACCTTTCTGCACGATAAAATCCCGGCCGGGCGTCCGCAGGGAACCGTCAAAGACGCAGCTGACAGACATCATGCAAAGCCCGGCCAGGAAAAAATCCACAAGAATGTTCAAAGCTATTTAGTATTATAATAGATTTACTGTCAATTTACAAGGATCTTTGTTGACTAAAATAGAAGGAAATGGTATATTATAAATATTAGAAATGCCGTATTCTATGCAGCCGTTTTTCAAATGTCCTGCTTAGGCGGCGCTTCATATTTTTCTTCAAATGGAGGGCAACTGTATGAAAAGCTTTACGATCATGCTCAACACCATCAATGATGTCAAGGATTTCGTCAATATCGTTTCCAAATACGATTTCGATGTGGATTTGATCTCCGGCCGGTACGCCATCGACGCTAAATCCATCATGGGTATCTTCAGTCTGGATCTTTCCAAACCGATTACCGTCAACGCCCACACCGACGGCGACGACGCGCTGCTGGATGAACTGAAAAAATTCGTGACCGAATAAACCAACGCCGCACCGCACGCTGTTTTTACAGCGTGCTTTTTCATTTTAATAAAGGATCGGTCAAAACCATGAACAGAGCAGAGATTTTTCAGTATGTAAACGACTATTTTGGCACGCAGCCGGAATATTTATGGACAAAGTTCCCGCGATTTGCAGTGTTGAGAAATTCCAAATGGTATGCCGTGATCATGGAGATTCCCAAAAGCAAGCTGGGGCTTGACAGCGAGGAACTGGTGGATGTCATCAATGTAAAATGCGGCCCTGCACTGGTGGGGAATCTGCGGAAAGAAAAAGGAATTTTTCCTGCATATCATATGAATAAGGACAATTGGATCAGCATTTTGCTGGACGGAACGGTATCCGATGAAATGATTCAAAATCTGCTTGCGCTGAGCTATGAGCTGACTGCATCAAAGGCTAAAAACGGCAGTTTGAAATAGCTTTTCAATCATTGCAGTTCGTCCAGAACTCAACCGGTCCGCGCAGCCGTTTTTGATTTCTGGAACAAAAAGCGGCTGCCCTGCGGCAAATTGTTTGAGGAAGCATGCGGCCCTTGTTCCCCGCATATAGTATAGCAAAAAGGGGAAAGGAACGTCTGTGCTATGGGAACTCAACGGAAGAAGAATACACGCGCTCCAAGGGGCGCGGCCACGCGAATTACAGCGTTTTTCTGCGCAGTATGCATGACGGTGACAGGGCTTTGGATTTCCGCGCCCGGCGCGTCGGCGGAGGAGGCCAAGACCAAAACCCAGACGCAGCAACAGCAGGGGGGCCAAACCAAACTGGATCTGCCTGCCAAGTCCGCAATCCTGATCGAGGGAACCACCGGAAAAGTGCTGTACGAGCAAAACGCCGATGAAAAGATGCCGCCCGCCTCCATCACAAAGGTGATGACCCTTTTGCTGGTGATGGAGGCTTTGGATTCCGGCAAAATCAAGCTCACCGACAAGGTGACGGCTTCCAAGCACGCCTGCTCCATGGGCGGCACCCAGATCTGGCTGGAGGAAAACGAACAGATGTCGGTGGAAGACCTGCTCAAGGCCACGGCGGTGGTCTCCGCCAACGACGCGTCAGTGGCTTTAGGCGAGTTTTTAGCCGGCAGTGAGGAAACCTTTGTCCAGCAAATGAACGCCCGCGCCAAGGAACTGGGAATGAAAAACACCGTGTTCCACAACGCCACTGGACTGGACGCGGACGGACATGTGTCCACCGCCCGGGATATTGCCATTATGTCCCGGGAGCTTTTAAAGCATAAGGACATCACCAAGTACACCACCATTTGGATGGACAGTCTGCGGGACGGCAAAAACTCGTTGGTCAACACCAACAAGCTCATCCGGTTTTATCAGGGAGCTACCGGCCTTAAGACCGGCACCACCGATGGAGCGGGCGCCTGCTTGAGCGCTTCGGCCACCCGAAACGGCATGGATCTGATCGCGGTCACCATGGGCAGCGCAAACTCCGATGAACGGTTTGCCTCCGCCCGCAAGCTGCTGGACTACGGCTTTGGCAACTACGCGGTGTATACCCCGCAGGTGGATCAGACCAAGCTTTTGCCGGTCAAGGTGCTTCGGGGCGTGGATACCGGCGTGGCGGTGGAAGCGCCCACCCTTCAGGGCGTGGTGATTCCCAAGGGCAAGGAAAAAGAGATCACCCAGACCCTGACCATGGTAAACGACGTGCAGGCTCCTGTGGAAAAGGGCCAGGTTGTGGGAAAGATCGTTGTCAAAATGGGCGATCAGCAGTTGGGCGAATATCCGGTCAAAGCGGCCACGGCGGTGGAAAAACTGAGCTTCTGGGTGGCATTTGGCAGGCTGTTGCAGGCGCTGGTCTGCGGGTAAGATACCCTCCAACCGGGAAATGTTGAAAATACAAGCAAACATTTATGCAGGTTTAACAAGTTTATTGAATTTTCATAATTCATTCTTGAAAAATGTAACAAGATGGGGTACAATAAATACAAGGTAACTGACCAAAACGGAGGACACAAAATGGCTGTAACACTCAATTTAAAACACACAAGCGCTTTTCTTGCGGAGCATGAGCTCGCGGGCCTTGCCCCTCAGGTAGAAGCGGCACATCAGACACTTCACAACAAAAGCGGCCTGGGCAATGACTTTTTGGGATGGCTGACTCTTCCCACCGATTATGACAAAGAAGAATTTGCCCGGATTCAGGCTGCGGCCAAAAAAATCCAGTCGGATTCTCAGGTGCTGATCGTCATCGGCATCGGCGGCTCTTATCTGGGCGCCAGGGCGGCGATTGAATTTTTAAAATCTCCTTTTTACAACAACTTGAAAAAAGATACGCCGGAAATCTACTTTGCAGGGAACAACCTGGGCCCCACCTATTTAAACGAGGTTCTCTCGATGTGCGAGGGCAAAGACGTTTCGGTGAACATCATCTCCAAATCCGGCACCACCACCGAGCCGGCGCTGGCTTTCCGGGTATTCCGGGAGTATCTGGAAAACCGCTATGGAAAGGACGGCGCGAAAGAGCGCATCTACTGTACCACTGACAAGGCCCGGGGCACCCTCAAGGAGCTGGCGGATCAAAACGGATACCAGTGCTTTGTGATCCCCGACGATGTGGGTGGGCGCTTCTCGGTGCTCACGGCCGTGGGGCTTCTTCCCATTGCTGCGGCGGGATGCGACATCCAAAAGATCATGGACGGCGCGAAAGCCGCGCAGGACGCCTACGCCGTGTGCGATCTTACAAAAAACGATTGCTACAAATACGCGGCGGTTCGAAACGCTTTGTACCGCAAGGGCAAAGCTATTGAACTGCTGGTGAGCTACGAGCCTTCCTTCACCATGATGGCGGAGTGGTTTAAGCAGCTGTTCGGCGAAAGCGAGGGCAAGGACAATAAGGGGCTGTTTCCCGCATCGGTCACCTTTACCACCGATCTGCACTCCATGGGGCAGTTCATCCAGGATGGCACCCGCACCATGTTTGAAACGGTGGTGACCTTTGACAAACCCAAGCAGGACTTTTTCATCAAGGACGATCCCGACAACTTTGACGGACTCAACTTTTTGTCCAATCAGGAGATGTCGGTGGTCAACCGCAAGGCGTTTGAAGGAACGGTTTTAGCCCATACCGAGGGCGGCGTTCCCAACCTGGTGCTCCAGGTTCCCGAGGTCAATGAATACGAATTCGGATATCTGGTGTATTTCTTTGAAAAAGCCTGCGCCATCTCCGGCTATCTGCTGGGGGTGAACCCCTTTGATCAGCCGGGCGTGGAAAGTTATAAGAAAAATATGTTCGCCCTGCTGGGCAAACCGGGCTATGAGTCCCAAAAACAGGAGCTGGAGGCAAAGCTTAAATAAACGCTGCGCTTCCCAAAAACACATGATTATGTTGCGCCGGAACCTTCGGCGTGAAATAGACATAATAAATTGGAGGAATAAACATGATAAAATTAATCGTAGGAAACAAAGGCAGCGGAAAAACCAAAATCCTGATCGACATGATCAATCACTCTCTGCAAACCAGCGACGGAAACGTGGTCTGCATTGAGCGAGGCATGAAACTCACATACGAGATCAACCACAACTGCCGTCTGATTGACGCAGAGGAGTACGGCGTGGAAGGCTTTGACATGTTCTTCGGTTTCCTCAGCGGTTTGCTGGCAGGCAATTACGACATCAAAGACGTGTATGTAGACGGTATTTTAAAAATTGGCGGCCGGGATTACGACAAACTGGGCGAGATGTTCGATAAGGTGGATGCGCTGTCCAGCAAGTCCAACGTCAACGTGGTGTTTACTGTTTCCGCCGATTCCAGCGAGCTTCCCGAAAGCGTCAAGAAATTTGCCTAAACAAAGGCGTGTATTCCGAAATTTTATCTGGTTTATCTCATGAAATAAAAACAAACAAGCCGGGCGTTTTGCGTCCGGCTTTGGTTTTACAAAACTGTTCGACAAAAATAAAGATAATTCGACAATTGAAAGTAAGAAATGGGGAGTAAACTTGGACAGGGATTTTATCTGTCTGCGCTGTGGGAAAAGAATGCGTTTTTTCAGCCGGGACATTTATCAACAGGGTCAGGCGAACATCCTTTTTGGAATCCTACCCCATCTGTTGGCAGGAGGCGTAGAGCTGACCGCCTATGTCTGTCCCGCCTGCGGGAAGATGGAGTTTTATTTGTCCGGACAGTCGGCAGAGCCCGGCATAGGACAGGTGAAATGCCCAGCCTGCGGATCGCTGCACGACTGTGATGATCCAAAATGCCCGGCGTGTGGGTACAACAAGCTGGATAAAAAATAGCGATTATGCGGCTGCTTTGACCTTGTTTTCGTCCCGCCCACTCACTTCGATGGCGCAACCGCTGGCGATGGACGTTTTTGACTGCTTTGTTTGTGCCTCGCAAAAAAATATGAATTTCACGCAGGAAAGGAAAGACCGAAAAAGCCCTTATCCTGTGTCATAGTGGCATTTTGCCTTCGTCACTTAATATTTTGGCCGATATTTCTTTATTGCGAAACATTATAAACCTAAAATCGATTACAATTAAGTAAGAGTTTCTTTATAACGAAATATTTGAGGTGATAATGGATGTAAAAAATCAGACCGGGTATGGATGTGAATGATTCATGATAAAAATTAGATGAACTTAAGGTGGGGATAAAGATGAAAAGTAAAAACGTCTCATTTAAAACAGATGAAGAAACCTATGAAATGCTGTCCGAAATTGCCAATCAGGAAGTGCGTTCCGTATCCCAGCAGATCGTCTATTTTATTAAGGAGGGAATTGCCAGGTGGAAAGCGGAACAGCAGGCATGCGGCAGAGATTTGCCGGTCCGATAAACAGCCGGTTCGTTTTTTGACGGATTTCTTGACGAATCCTGCAAAATTGAGTATACTGATTTAGTCGAGAAATTTTTCAAAGCAAAGGAGTTTTGAAGATGATAAAAGCAGCGATCGTAGGCTATGGAAACATTGGAAAAAGCGTTTTGGATGCGGTTCTGACCGCTCCTGATTTTGAGCTTGTGGGCGTGGTCCGCCGGGAAGCTAAACAGGCGCCTGAGCTCGCCGGCTATGAAGTGGTGGACGATTTGACCAAGCTGTCGGTCAAACCTGACGTGGCAATTTTGTGCACGCCTACCCGTAAGGTCCCTGAATATGCCCAACAGTACCTGGCTATGGGGATTAATACAGTGGACAGCTATGATATCCACACCGGCATCTGGGATTTAAAACAAACGCTCGACCCCATCGCCAAAGAACATCATACCGTTTCGATTATCTCCGCCGGCTGGGATCCCGGTTCCGACTCGGTGGTCCGCACCCTGATGGAGGCCTGTGCGCCCAAGGGCATCACCTACACAAACTTCGGCCCCGGCATGAGTATGGGGCACACCGTTGCGGTTAAGGCGGTGGAGGGCGTGAAAAAAGCGCTGTCCATGACCATTCCGCTGGGCACCGGCATTCACCGCCGGATGGTGTACATCGAACTGGAACAGGGCTACGCCTATGAGGATGTGGCCGCCCGGATTAAAAATGACGATTACTTTATCCACGATGAAACCCATGTGATTGCAGTGGATGACGTGGACGCCCTGCTGGATATGGGTCATGGCGTGCACATGGTGCGCAAAGGCGTATCTGGAACCACCCAGAACCAGCGGTTGGAGTTTAACATGCAGATCAACAACCCTGCGCTGACCGCGCAGATCCTGGTGGGAGTGGCGCGGGCCTCCATGAAACAGCAGCCCGGTTGCTACACCATGCCGGAAATCGCTCCCCTGGATCTTTTGTATGGGGACAAAGAGGCGCTGATCCGGAAGCTCGTATAGGACTTTCGGGCTCCAAAAGTCCATTAAGAGAATTGTTGCCGGGTCAACAACCCGGCTTTCGCAAAGCGAAACCACAATTCTCATGTGGGGAAGCATCGTGATGAAGGCTTGGGATCGAAAGTCCATTGGGAAAATTGTTGATGAGGCAACGATCCAACTGCCGCAGAGCGGTACCTCCATTCTCATATGGAAAGCATCGAGATGGAAGTCCGGAGTAGAAAATTCCTTGGGAGATATTCACATAGCATTTACACAGTCGTTCGGGAAATGTAGTTTCCGGCTTGCAGCCAGCGGGAATTCCGATACGATGCAAACGTTTTGCGTTTGTTTTTGATGGATATACAACCCATTGTGGGGAAACCTGAAAAAAATCGAAATTTTTGTTGACAAGCGGACGTTTAAACAGTATAATATTATCCGTGGCGTTATGAGGTGACCCTATGCTTTTATCGTTAAAACAGCTTTTTGAAGTGGTCGGAGAAAGCCAGCCCTTGGACTTTTCGCTGGATTTGCCGGACTGCGAACTGGGCGGCGTCAAGCTATTCCCTCAACCGGTTTCGGTGAAAGGGTCGGTGTTTAACCGCGCCGGGATCGTAACCCTTCAGGCAACGTGTGACATGACGATGCATCTGGTCTGCGACCGCTGTTTGACGGAGTTTGAGCGCAAGGTTTCTCTGCCGGTCAGTCATATCCTGGTGCAGAGCACCAATACCGACAACGACGAATACGTGGTGGTGGAGGATATGACCCTTGATTTAGACGAGCTTCTGCGGGCGGACATCCTGTTGAGCCTGCCGTCCAAAATCCTCTGTAAAGAGGATTGCAAGGGCCTGTGCAGCGTGTGCGGGGCGGACCGCAACAAACAAGAGTGCCACTGTGAGGAAAAATCCGTTGATCCCAGGCTTGAAATCCTGGGGGATTTGTTAAAATAAGTACATTGTTCAAAGCGTTTGGTAATACTGACCGCTCCTGCAATGAAAAGGAGGTGCTGAGATGGCGGTACCGAAGAGAAAAGTTTCCAAAGCAAGACGGGACAAAAGACGTTCCAATGTGTGGAAACTGGATATGCCTGCATTTTCTAAATGCACACAGTGCGGAGAACTGAAATTGCCTCACCGGGTGTGCGGCAACTGTGGGTTCTACAAAGGTGTAGAGGTCATTAAGAAAGAAGCATAAGGATTTGCTTCTTGAAAAAAGGTAGGGAGGGCGAACACCTTCTCTACCTTTTATTCTTGTAGGCGATATCCGGCTTGAAATCGGGACATACTGTTTTGGGGAAGGGGGCGGCCGCTGTGTCCGTCATGATATCCGGAGTGGAAAAAGGTTCCCTGGCGAAAAAAGCGGGCATTCTGCCCGGGGAGGAGCTTGTCTCCATCAACGGGAACGAAATCTTAGACGTGCTGGACTATCGGTTTTATATGACCGAGGAACGGCTTTCGGTGCTGATACGCGACCGCAACGGAAAACCGCGGAAAATTTCCATCCGAAAAGATGAATACGACGACATCGGGCTGGAATTTGAAACCTATCTGATGGACAAACAGCAGAGCTGCCGGAACCAGTGCATCTTCTGCTTTATCGACCAGATGCCGCCCGGCATGCGGGAGAGCCTGTACTTTAAAGACGACGACGCCCGCATGAGCTTTTTGTTCGGCAACTACATCACCCTGACCAATCTCACCGACCGGGATGTGGAACGGATCATCAAGATGCACATCAGCCCGGTAAATATCTCGGTACACACCACCAATCCGGAGCTCCGTTGTAAAATGATGAAAAACCGGTTTGCAGGGGAAAGTCTGCGGCACATGTACCGGCTGGCCCAGGCCGGCATCGGGATCAACTGCCAACTGGTGCTCTGCCCGGGGATCAACGACGGGGAGGAGCTTAAAAAAAGCCTGGAGGATCTGGAAAATCTCTACCCCAGCGTGCAGAGTATCGCCTGTGTCCCGGTGGGCCTCACCGACTACCGGGAGGGACTGTATCCCCTGGAGCCCTACACGCCCCAGTCCGCCGCCGAGGTCATCCGGGTGATCGACGAATTTTCCGATCGGACCCAGGCGGAGCACGGCGTCCGCCTGTGCTATCCGGCGGACGAATTTTTCCTCACCGCGGGGATCCCCATTCCAGATGGGGAATACTATGGGGACTTTAACCAGCTGGAAAACGGCGTTGGAATGCTGGCGACCATGCGGGACGAGTTTGCCGCCGCGCTGAAACTGGTCGAGGATGAGCCCTGCAAAGACCGGAAAATCTCCATCGCCACCGGTGTGGCGGCGTCGGACTTTATTCGCGGATTGGTTGACGAGGCCGGAAAAAAATGGCATAATTTAGACTGTACGGTATATGCTGTAAAAAACGATTTTTTTGGCCATAAAATCACCGTGACCGGCCTTTTGACCGGCCGGGATCTGATCGCGCAGCTCAAAGACCGGGATCTGGGAGAGACATTGCTTTTATCCTCCTCCATGCTGCGGCAGAACACCGACGTGTTTTTAGACGACGTCACAGTTCCAGAGCTGGAAAAAGCTTTGGGTGTGCGGGTTCGGGTGACCGAAAACGACGGATACGACTTTTTGGACGCGCTGCTGGGCGTCGGGGAATAAAGGAAGACTTTGCCCTGCGGCAAGGCCTCAGGAAAGGAATCAGAAATGGGAAAACCAATTGTGGCGGTAGTGGGCCGTCCCAACGTGGGAAAATCCACCCTGTTTAATAAGCTCATCGGCCGGCGGCTCTCCATCGTGGAGGATACCCCGGGCGTGACCCGGGACCGGATTTACTCCGAGTGCGAGTGGCGGGGCCGGGAATTCATGCTGGTGGACACCGGCGGCATTGAGCCGGCCAGCAGCGACGTGATTTTATCTCAGATGCGCCGCCAGGCGGAGCTTGC
>CAJFTY010000004.1 GCA_904420045.1 Candidatus Metaruminococcus caecorum
CTTTTCATGATATATTAATATTGTAGTATATTCAGCTCAAAAATTGGTTTCCCATCGACAGGACTTTTTATCCCGTCGACAAGATTTCCGAACGATTAGAATCCATTTTGCGCACGTGTAGAACATACAGGGATTTAAACAAAAAAATAAGCCCTTCCGTATGGAAGGGCCCAAGGGTTATTCTTTGTCCGGGAGCTCTGCGGCTTTTTGTTGGGTGATTCCCATCTCCTTTCTTGCTTCTTTCAGCGCTTTTGAAAATGCTTCTTCAATCGTCATAGTTCTACCTCCTGCGAACACTGTATCGCAGGAAGTGGAGTGCTGAAAAGGAAACGGATTGCACATGTTCAGATAAGGAACAACTGTGCGCAGTGTAATGTGCAAATATGGTTCCATTCGTAAAAAAATATACAATAGATATCCATACTATATCTATTTACAGTTTAAATAGATATAGTATAAATTGCTATAACAAAACCGCTGATAAAACATTCGTTTATCAGCGGTTATATTGGTCGGGGCGACAGTGACTCCATCGTCTTGGCTTTGCCAAGACGAAACAAATTGCCCCTTCCGTAGATGGTAAGGAAAGCTTGGGCTGCAATTTGTGAGGTTCTCGCCTGCGCCGACAACGAAAATAGGAGCCCCGGCAAAAGCCGGGACTCCTTTTTGGTCGGGGCGACAGGACTCGAACCTGCGGCATCGTGGTCCCAAACCACGCACTCTACCAAACTGAGCTACGCCCCGGCTATATGACAGCTTTCTTATTATAATATAGAGTCCGAGCTTATGTCAATGCGTTTTTCGGGATTCGACCGGAAAAATTGCAGATCCCTTTTGTACAAAATTTCTGTGAACAGATGGAATTGCTCCTTGACAAAAGTCGGAAAATCCCCTATTATAAGAGGTAAGATTGATTGGAATATCCAAAAACGCGTTGACAGGGAATGGCCCTTGCTCCTCAGGCAAAGAGAGCCGCCGGTTGGTGGAAGGCGGCGCGGGGACAAGACGCTTGCTCGCCCTTGAGCGTCCGGCTGAACCTTATCTGAGAGCAGTAGGCTGGGACGGGTCCTCTCCGTTATCATGAGGCCGCATTATTGGATGCGGGTGCAAAGCGGTCGGGGCGCGTAGGCTCCCGGCAACAAGAGTGGTACCGCGGAAGTCGTAAAACCTTCGTCTCTTATGAATTTAAGGACGAAGGTTTTTTGTATACATAGTTTCAATCATCCCAGCTCAAAAAGGCAAAACCGCCTATACGGCGAAGAGCAGGCCCTGCCGCTTAGCCTTTTACCACGGATTTTTCATTAGTAAATCCGTCATGCCGCCGTTTTTGCCCAGAATTTTTCTGGAGCCGGCGGACAACCCAACAAGAAAGGATGTTACCCATGAAATTGACAGGAGCACAGATCATCGTCGAATGTCTGTTGGAACAAGGGGTGGATACCGTGTTCGGTTACCCCGGCGGCTCGGTGTTAAACATCTACGACGCCCTTTATGAATATCAGGATAAAATCAACCACATTCTCACCGCCCACGAGCAGGGGGCTTCCCACGCAGCCGACGGCTACGCCCGCTCCACTGGCAAAACCGGCGTGGTGATCGCCACCTCCGGCCCCGGGGCAACCAACCTGGTCACCGGGCTCGCCACCGCGTACATGGATTCGGTGCCCATGGTGGCCATCACCGGCAACGTGGCCCTTCCCCTGCTGGGGCTGGACAGTTTTCAGGAGGTGGACATCACCGGCGTGACCATGCCCATCACCAAACACAATTACATCGTCAAGGATATCCGGCAGCTGGCGCCCATTTTGCGGGAAGCGTTTTTCATCGCCGGAAGCGGCCGGAAAGGCCCGGTGCTGGTGGATATCCCCAAGGATATTACCGCCGCCGTCTGCGACTATGTGCGCACGGCTCCCCAGGCGATTGTGCCGCAGTGCCGCGTGACCGATGAGGAACTGGACCTGGCGGTTCAGATGATTCAGGAAAGCGTCCGCCCCTTTGTGTACTCCGGCGGCGGCGTGTCGGCTTCCGAGGGGGGCCAGCAGGAGCTTGCGCGGTTTGTACAACTGGTAGACGCGCCGGTTTCCTCCTCCCTGATGGGACAGGGGAGCTTTGACAACACCGATCCCCGGTACATCGGGATGCTGGGCATGCACGGCACCAAGGTAAGCTCCATCGCCGTAGGAGAATGCGACCTGTTCATCGGGGTGGGCACCCGGTTTTCCGACCGGGTGATCTGCAACATCAAAACCTTTGCTCCCCAGGCAAAGGTTTTGCAGATC
>CAJFTY010000005.1 GCA_904420045.1 Candidatus Metaruminococcus caecorum
CAGCATCAAGGTACTTTGAACAAGGCGATCCGCCGTATTATTCGGGATTGCAATGATGAGGTGCTTTTGCGCGGTGAGGCTGATCCCGTTCTGTTGCCGAAGTTTAGCTGTCACTCTCTTAGGCATACCTTTACGACCCGGCTTTGTGAGTCAGGAGTAAACGTGAAGGTGATTCAAGATGTCCTGGGACATGCTGATATTTCAACTACAATGGATATTTATGTGGATGTCACAAAAGACATGAAGCAAAAAGAGTTCAATGTGTTGGGCGAATACTTCGGGAAGATAGCTGTCTAATCAGTCTACGCCAATTTACGCCAAATCTTACGCCAAATCTTACGCCGATTCTCCTGTTTTCTGCGTAGAGATATGTAGAGCAGCGAAAATGAAAAGGCAAAGAAATGGCGTGAACAAAGGATTTACGAATACTTATGAACGGTTATATAACAAGGGATTATCTAATCCCCACCATGAAGCCGCTGGGCAAGTAAACCGGATTTTTTCCCACATGGCTGGGATCAAAGGAAACGGCGCTGTCCGGCACGCTGGGGCTTTTCAGCATGCCGGGTAAGGCCTTGCCGCTGAGACGCAGGGCGTGCCAATGGATGTGAGCGATACGAGAAAGGGTTTAACCGAATGAACAGGCAAGAAATTCCCCTGCGAAAAGACCGGCAGACAGGTCCTGATTTGATTCGAATCCTGGCGATGGTCTTGATTACGATGATCCACTACATCGGATATTCGGGAATATTGGAAGCAGAAGCGTTTGGATCGGTAAATCATCTTCTTTTGACAGCGCTGCATTCCCTTTCAAAAGCAGGCGTTAATTTATTTGTCCTCATTACAGGATATTTTATGGCAAGCAAAACCGTCACCATTCAAAAGGTCGTGCGCCTGCTGGTGGATGTAGGATTTGCTTCGGTGATTCTGCTTGTATTCGGAGCCATTTTTTCCACCGCGCCTTTATCCGCGAGTAATCTTGTAAGAGGAATTTTCCCCTTTACTACATTCAGCTATTGGTATGTGAACACCTATGTCCTGCTGTTGCTGATCGCGCCCTTTTTGAACAAGATCATGCGGGACTTGGGCGAAAAACGGCATAAAGGGCTGTTGATTTTCTGGGGCATCCTCATTTGTATTCTTTTGGTGATGAATCCGTTTGTCAACGCTACCGTTTATATTGGACACAGCAATGGTATTGTTTGGTTTGCTTTTTTGTATATGACAGGAGCGTATTTAAAACAGTATGCGCTGCGTCTCCCCAAATATGGATATGCCGTAGTGGGAGGATGTTCGCTGTGCGCTCTTGTGGTGATTGAATTAATTTCCGACAAGCTTCACCTTCCGGCGCAAATGCAGCTGTTAGAGAACAATTCCATTTTTGTTTTCTTGCTCTCTCTTTCCATCTTTGTGCTGTTAAAAGATGTGAAGCTGTCCAATCAAAAGGTTGGAAACGTTCTTTTTGTTTTGTCTTCTGCCTCTTTTTTCATCTACTTGATTCAAGAACATGTCATGATTCGTCCCTGGATCTGGAAACAGCTCCATATTACAGATTTCGCTGGGTCGTGGATGCTTTGGGTTCATTTTGCTGGATCGGTTCTTCTTCTTTGGCCGATAGCCATCCTCATAAAATTCTTGTCGCAAAAGTGGTTTTGTCTCATTCGTCCACTTTTTACAAAAGGGACGGATTGGATCGAGAAAAAATGTTCCCGTTTAGCAAAATGAAAATCGGTGTTTTGTCGGATTGTAAGAGCTGCGAACGTGTGCTATAATCAAATTAGCCAGCGACCAACGGCCAGCGATTTGCTGGCGCAGGCTGCCCGGGCTGTCAACAGCGGGAATTGACCTTGTAGAGGCGTATCCGGGCTGATAAGGCGGAGGAAAGTTGCCTGCACCGATTTGGCCGTCTGTGAAAGGAGAGGAAGTTCCCGTGTCGAATTTCGATGAAGAAGAAAAAAAAGACCAGGAATACCGAAAAGAGCTGGTAGAACTTAAAAAGGTGCGGCAGGGAAAGGCTCCCAACATCTTTGCTCAGGAACGTGAGGCCGAGGCGGCTGCGCCCAAAGCGCCGGTCACCTTCGGACAGAAGCTTTCAAACTTCTGGTACCATTACCGGGGCGTGGTAGCGGTGGTGGTCATTTTGTTTGGCGTGGCGGGCTTTTTTCTGTGGGATGTTCTGAGCCGGCCGGAGTACGACTTGACAACCTATCTTTCTGCCTCATACCCTATGAGCATTATGCAGGAGCCGTTCGAAAAGGTTCTGCCCCAGTATGCAGGAGATCTGAACAAAGACGGCAAGGTCCTGGTGGGGGCTGGCGCCGCCACCATCAAGGCAGAAGGGGAGCGGGTGGACAAACAGTTCCAAACCGCTAACCAGATGAAGGTCATGGGCGCACTGATGAACGGGGACCCTATCCTGTTTTTTGTGGACGATGTATCCTATGAATATATGTTTGACGGACAGTACTTTGTTGACCTGACCCAATATGTTGAAGCCGGCGGAAAAAATACCGCGCAGGTGAAAGGAAAGCGGTTTTACTTAAAGGGTACCGAGCTGGGAAAAGAACTGGCAAAGGCCGCGGAAATCAGTGAAGAAGATTTCCCCGAAGATTTGTCGCTGGTCTTTCGGGATACCACCGATCTGGACATGAAAAACGATGAGGTCAAAAAGGCATATGAATATACCGAAACGGTGGTCAAAAACCTGATAAACGGGAAAAAGACCGCCTAATCGGTCGAATTCCCCCTGAAAGGATGAATGAATATGAGAAGTGATCGGATCACAAAAGGCGTCAACGCCGCCCCCCAGCGGGCGCTGCTGTATGCGCTGGGCCTGACGGACGAGGAGATCGGCAAGCCGTTAATCGGAATTGTCAGCTCCCAGAATGAAATCGTCCCCGGGCATATGAACATCGACAAAGTGGTGGAGGCTGTCAAGCAGGGCGTGGCCCTGGCGGGCGGCGTGCCCATCGTGTTTCCCGCCATCGCGGTGTGCGACGGCATCGCCATGGGACACCAGGGAATGAAATACTCCCTGGTTACCCGGGAGTTGATCGCCGACTCCACCGAGGCCATGGCCACCGCCCATCCCTTTGACGGGCTGGTGATGGTGCCCAACTGCGACAAAAACGTTCCCGGCCTGCTGATGGCAGCGGCGCGGCTCAACATCCCCTCCATTTTTGTCAGCGGCGGCCCGATGCTGGCCGGCATCATGGACGGCGGAAAGATCAGCTACTCCAACGTGTCCGAGGCGGTCAGCCGCTACAAAGTGGGCGACCTGGACGATGCGGGCCTTGCCGAGTGCGAGCAAAAAGCCTGTCCCACCTGCGGAAGCTGCTCGGGCATGTTCACTGCCAACAGCATGAACTGCCTGACCGAGGTTTTGGGTATGGGATTGTCTGGAAACGGCACCATTCCCGCAGTGTATTCCGAGCGTCTGCGCCTGGCAAAACACGCGGGCATGCAGATCATGGAGTTGGTGAAAAAAGACATCAAGCCCCGGGATATCATGACCAAAGACGCGTTTCTAAACGCCTTGACCATCGACATGGCGCTGGGGTGCAGCACCAACAGCATGCTGCACATCCCTGCCATCGCCCATGAGTGCGGGATCAACTTGGATCTGACGCTGGCCAACGACATTTCCGCGAAAACCCCCAACCTGTGCCACTTGGCTCCGGCGGGGAACCACTATATCGAGCAGCTCAACGAGGCCGGCGGCATCTACGCGGTGATGCACGAGATCAGCAAGCTGGGACTGATCCACACCGACTGCCTGACCTGCACCGGAAAAACGGTGGGTGAAAACATCCAGGGAAGGGAAATCCGCAACACCGAAGTTATCCGGACTGTAGAAAATCCATATAGTAAAACAGGTGGTATTGCAGTTCTTAAAGGGAACCTGGCGCCTGACGGCTGCGTGGTTAAGCGCAGCGCCGTAGCGGAAGAAATGATGCACCACAAGGGCGCGGCTCGGGTGTTTGACTGCGAGGAAGACGCTTTGCAGGCCATCTACGACGGGAACATCAATCCCGGCGAGGTGGTGATCATCCGGTACGAGGGCCCCAAGGGCGGCCCCGGAATGCGGGAGATGTTAAACCCCACCTCCGCGATTATGGGCAGCGGCCTGGGCAACTGTGTGGCGCTGATTACCGACGGACGGTTCTCTGGAGCCACCCGGGGCGCGGCCATCGGCCATGTGTCTCCGGAGGCGGCTGTGGGCGGCAACATCGCCCTGATTGAGGAAGGGGATATCATCGACATCGACATCCCCGCCAACACCATTAACGTGCTGATCTCCGATGAGGAGATGGAGGCCCGTCGCGCCAAGTGGCAGCCCAGAGAGCCTCGGATCACCACTGGCTATCTGGCCCGGTATGCAAAGAGCGTAACCTCCGGCTCCACCGGTGCGGTCTTAGAATAGAAATCCGATCCAGATGAATCAAAAAGGGCGTGCGTATGCACGCCCTTTGAGCGTGTCGACAAAGTCGACAACGCTCTGGAAGAGGGGGAGCCCCCCTCTTCCAACAACTCCCCGCAAATCCCATAGTCATGGGATTTGCTGTCGGCAAAACTGCCGCACATGTCGCCAGTTTTGCAATTTTTATACGGTTCACCTTGGTTTTTCGACGGTCTGAAAGGGCGCGCGTATGCACGCCCTTTTTCGGACTTCGACATCTTTTTTGACCGATTGTGCATATAATAGAGTCGTTGGCCCGCTTGGCTTTTAAGGCAGGTGGAAAAATGTACGGTGGTCAAAAAGGAAGGGGATCCGTCAGCATGAACAGGCCAATCCTGAGCAGAACCGAAGCCGCCTTGTTCGCGGCGGCCAACGCGGCCGCTGTCTTTGCGGTTGCAAGCCTTTACACCCAAAACAATGAGCTTTGGCTTTTAACCGTTGCGCTGCTGGCCGCATTTGACCTTCTTTTTGCGGTTTTTGTATTCCGAATCAGGCGGCAGCGGGACAAAGCGTTTGAAGATTCTTTGCTTCAGCAGCATGTGGGGAAGGAAACTTCGCTGGAATTCGGCCCGGATGATCCGCAGGGGACGCATCTGCTTTTTGATCAAACAGCAGAGCCGTTTGATCAGCCGCCGCGGGAACTGGGAGCGTAAACAATCGGCCGGAAACAGGCGGAGTTAAAGAAAAAATATCCCATCAGAAAAGCCCTGTGAAAGCTATGCTTTCACAGGGCTTTTCTGTAAGAAATAGGGGGTATCGAGGAAATGTCCAATCAAAGGACAGAAGCCGGTTAGTTTTTCACATCCCGTTTTTGGAAGATGATGGTGGTTACCACCGTGAGCAGCACCGCTAGCGCGGCCAGCAGGCAGGCGCCGTAAACCGGATAGGTGGGGAAGCTCAGCATTTGGTACATATGCTGAATCTCTCCGCCAGTGACATAGGTCCCCAGGTTAAAGTAGGGGAAGAAGGTGTACGCCAGCCAGTACATCCCCAGGTTTGCGCCCATCATGACCACAAAGAACCCGGACAGGGTGATAAAGATGGACAGCCCCACCGCAAAGGCGGTGTTTTTAAAGATGGTGGACAGCGCCACTGCCAGACAGGAGGCAAACAGCACGTTGATGCCGGCAAACAGCCCGGCCAGCAGGTACCACAGGAAAAAGGGAACTTCGGTTACAACTCCGCCGCTGCACATCAGCACCGGAGCCAGCAGGTCGCCAAAACCGAATAAAAACGCGCTGGTGATGGTCTGCACCACACCGGTTGCCGCCATAGCACCCAGGCCAATGAGCAGCACGCAGATAAACTTAGACAGGATGATCTTCCAGCGGGCAACCGGCCGGAGCATCAGAAGCCGGATCGTACCTTTCGAATATTCCTGCGACATGATGCTTCCGCCAACCATGATACAGATGACCATGATGCCCATGATGAAGATCAGCCCTATGGACAGCACATATCGGCTGCCTCCGTTGTGCTCCATGATGGGAATGTTGTTGTTTAACGAATAACGGCAGCGGGTGATCTCATCCTTGGCTTTTTGGATGCTGTCCTGAGCCATTTTTTTGTAGGCGTCGTAGCTGAGGGTATTTCCAGTAGCCTCAAAGTCCTCTTTGGACATCACGGTGGCGTTGGCATTTTCCACCTCATTGTTCATGGCCAGCAGGGTGTTGTGCCGCCAGTCGGAGCGGTCGTACATCACGTTGTGCTCGATCCGGTAATCCACGATTTCCAAGAACATTTTGGCCTGCTCCAGCTCAACTTTTGAGGAGGGGCCTTGGTCGCCATACTGTGCGATGGCGCCGTTGTTCATGACAGTGGAGCCCTCTTGCTCTTGGGAGCTCTGCGCGCCGCTTTCCAACGCTTCCACCGCCTGGACCGCTTCGGGGCGGACATCATTTTTCAGGTGTCCGATGTAGTCGTTTTTCAGGATCGCCTGGTATTTGGAGGAGACCTGTTTCATATTCTCTTCATAGGATTTTTGAAGCTCTTCCTTGGACAATCCTTTGTTTTGCTCCAAAGCGATGTCCGGAGGCATCACCATAGAAACCGCTTTTATGATATCTGAATCCGCTGCGCCGGCTATCAATTGTTTTTGAATAAAAGCGGTGCAATGCAGCTCGATCAACTGGTTCAGCTCGTCATAACGCCAGTCGTCATAGCCGATGTCATTTTCTTTTTGCATATTCAAATACTGAACCTGAATATCCACTGCCTCGTTGAGCATTTTTTTCTGCTGATCGGTAAAATCCTTTGGTGGGTTCTCTTTTTCCTGCTGCATCTGCTGGATACTTTCGTCGATGTACTGCAGGCTCCAACTGTCGTCTTCACTGATCTTGTCAGTTGCCAGTTTGAGCACTGGCAGGGCGATGGACGCCGCTAGCAAAAGGCACAGCATGATGATGACGCTGACTTTTTTCAGCTGTTTGGTCAGCTCGTTTTGGATCAAATGGATCATTTTCGTCATATCGTCTCACTCCTCTCCCCGTTAACGGATCTGTGCTTTGGAACCGTTGGTGATATCCATAAATTCTTCTTCCAGGCTCTTCTTTACTGGTGAGAGCTCATAGACCAGCAGTCCGTTTTCGATCCAGGCTTTGTTCAGCTGCGCGATTTCGTCCCGGGTGACCGACAGGTCGATGAACGCTCCGTCAATCGCTGGGGCGGAGTCAGGCGTGAGGTCCGCCGCAATCCGGGAGGCTTTTTCCACATCGCTGACCTCTAAATGATAACGGATCAGATTTTGCCCGTCCTCCTGGATGTCGCCCATGGTTTTGATGTCGATCATTCTGCCGTTGTCGATAATGCCGAACCGGTCGCACATCAGCTCCATTTCGCTGAGAAGATGGCTGGATACCAGGACCGCCACACCGTGCTCGCGGGTCAGGGTGTGCAGGGTGTCCCGGAGCTCTTTGATTCCCACCGGGTCCAGGCCGTTGGTGGGTTCATCCAACACCAGCAGGTTGGGCTGATGCAGAATCGCCTGAGCCACGCCCAGCCGCTGCCGCATTCCCAGAGAATATTTT
Organism: Candidatus Metaruminococcus caecorum; assembly: GCA_904420045.1. GTDB lineage: Bacteria > Bacillota > Clostridia > Oscillospirales > Ruminococcaceae > Metaruminococcus > Metaruminococcus caecorum. The sequence goes on from CAJFTY010000005.1 coordinate 7,486, forward strand.
TTCACCTTGTCGTCAATGCGGTTGCCCAGCTTGACTGTGTCGATGATCTCGTCAAAGCGGGATTTCTCCACGTTTTTATGCATGCGGGCGTATAGCTTTAGGTTTGTGCGCCCGGTGAGGTAGCCGTACATCTCCGGGTTTTCGATGATGCCGCCTACACGGGCCATGGCCTTTTCAAAATTTTTTGCCACATTGTAGCCGTTGACATGAATTTCTCCCGAATCGATGCGGATCAGACCGGTAATCATTTTGATTACGGTGGTTTTTCCAGCTCCGTTGGGGCCTAAAAAGCCGAAGATCTCGCCTTCGTTCACCGAGAAGCTCACATGGTCTACGACGGTTTTGCGGCCGTAGTGTTTGCAGACGTCTTTGATTTCCAAAATAGCTGCCATTGTGATGACTCCCTTCCTCTTATTATCACAGGACGGCTGCTGCCGCCCGTTTGACTCTGTCTTTAGTGTATCGAATTGGGATTTAAAATACAATCGGTTTTCGCCTATTGTAAGAAAACCGGAAACAATCGTAAGAAAGCAAACGAAAATTTAAAGATTTCTTCATAAATTCCGTCCTCTGCAAGGGGCATCAAAATCAAGAACTGCTTTTGTTCGAATGATTTTGCCGAAGGGGCAGGGAACAAATACCCCAATGCGGTCAGAAGAAATTAAAAATGTCCCCGAGAAATCGTGCGAAATCTCGGGGAC
>CAJFTY010000006.1 GCA_904420045.1 Candidatus Metaruminococcus caecorum
ACCGGCCCCGGCATCATCACCTGTACGCCAAACCGCAGGGCGACGTTGTAGAGAAACCGTCCCGTGCCGATGATCCGCTTTTTGCGCATGTAGTTTTGAAGCGAAGCCTCACTTTTAAAATATCGCCATCCGCCGCGCCGCTTATACATGTCCGCTCCCACCCGGACGTTGACCAGGCAGTCGGGCAGGTTGTGGAACACCGCGCCGTGTTCGTACAAACGAATCCAGAGATAATAGTCCTCATCGCAGTACCAGTCCAGATAGCCGCCGGCCTGCTCCACCAGCTCTTTGCGAAACATCACCGTCATCTGGTTAAAGGGGCACCGGCTTTTTAAGTATTCCTTGATCGCTTCATCCTGCTGGGGCACTTCCCGAACTCCGCACACTTGGGAGGGGTCCCCGATAAATTCCCGGATCATCCCGCCCACCACAGCGGTTTCCGGGTGGTCTTGTAAATACGCCAGCTGTTTTTGGAACCGGTCGGGCTCGCACAGATCGTCCGCGTCCATAACCGCCACCAGCGAGTGTCCGCACTGGGCAAGCCCCGCCCTTCTGGCGGCGCCATGTCCCTGATTTTCCGGGAGCCGCACCACGCGCAGGGTTTTGCAGGCCTGTTCTGCCCAGACGACCGCCTGCTCCATCGGTTCGGGAACCGGGCCGTCCACCGTGAGCACCACCTCGTCCGGCAAAACCGTCTGGTCAAGCACACTTTTGACCGCCTCCCGGAAATGCTCCGGATCGTCGCCGCCGTATACGCACATAGATACGGAAAATGGTTGTCTATCCCCGTTCATTTACGCCTCCTGAAGCTCTCTGCTCTCCAGCATATGCTGCTGATAGGCCCGGTCGTCGATCTGCCGCGTGCGCAGCAGGTAATCCCCCAGGTCCTCGGCGGTCTCCATCCCCTCGGCGGCGACGCCCTCCCGTTTGATCACCTTGCCCACCGTGGCAAGAATAATCTTTACATCGCCCCAAAAGGTGATGTTTTGGATGTACTGAACATCCAGATTCAGTTTTTCCTCCCAGGAAGCCGCGTTGCGGCCGTTTGCCTGGGCAAGCCCCGTCAGCCCCTGGCGCACCTGATGCCGCGTGCGCTGCTCCGGCGTCATGAATACCATGTCCCGCACCAGCAGCGGCCGGGGCCCCACCACGCTCATATCCCCTTTAAGGATGTTTACAAGCTCGGGGAGCTCATCAAGGCTTGTGGAACGCAAAAGCTTGCCAAAGGAGGTCAGCCGCACACTGTCCGGCAAGAGCTCTCCCGCTTCGTCCCGCTGGTCGGTCATGGTGCGGAATTTATACATGGTAAAAATCCGCTCGTCCCTGCCCGGACGCTGCTGGCGAAAAATCACCGGGCTCCCAAGCTTGACACGAACCAGCACCGCCGTCACGGCGATCACCGGCGACAGGACAATCAGCGCCAGCAGCGCGCAGAAAATGTCCAGCGGACGTTTCACCCATCTTGCGTAAAATCCCAAAGCTATCTCCTTTCCACATATAAAGGAAACCCTGCTTACTTTCGAAAGGATCTCGCCAGTTCTTCCTGGCGCAGAACACTTGCAATCATCTTGATACGGCAGTCTTTCGCCCCTTCCAGCATGCGGCGGAACGGATATAAAAGCCTGACCGCCAGCTTCATCGGCCCGCGGTACGCCACATGCAGGGTGCAGTAGGCATAGCGGAATCCAAAGTATTTGACTAAAAACTCCTGAAAGTTTGTCTGGTGCCGGATGTTGCGCTGGCCGTCGCACAGGTAATAACCCCCCCCCGGGGTGAGGGTGGATGATAGCTGGCGCTCATAGTGAATCAGGATTCCATACACCAGCGCAAAGTTCACATTCCGTTTTTCACAGTCCACCCGGGTTTTCATCGAACTGATAGGGAGATACCGCCCCCGCTCGTAAACGTCCGCATACCCGCATAAAGCGCCGCTTTCCCGGTCAAACACGCCGAAAATCCGAGCCTCCGGAATGCTGTTCCAGTTGTCGATCTTGGCGTCAAACTGTTTTTTGGACACCTGGGGACGATCGCCAGGGTCATACCCCAGCAGGCTGTTTTCATACACCGCATACAGTTCGTCCCGGTGCTGTGCCGGATCGATCAGCCGGGTTTCAAAATTGCGGTTTCCCTTGTTGATCTCGTACCGTCTTTTAGCGTTCAGCGCGGCAAGGTCAAACGCCGAATCCTTGATGCAGTACCACCACTGAGTCTTATGCCCGCAGTCAAAATCCGTGGTCCACCGGGCCATCTGCGCATGGGGGAATTCCTTCCATGGAACCGTCTGCACCTGGGGCTCCTCATGAGGGTAACAGTCCGGAAAAATGGCTCGGTTGTGATACAGCCAGTTCATAGCGCCTCCCAAGGTTACGATTCCTCCCACAAATGTTTGACAACGCGGGCGACCCGCTCTAAATCCTCATCGTCCATTTTGGTGTCGGAAGGCAGGCACACACCGTTTTCAAACAGCTTCTGCGCCACCCCGCCGTTGTCCACATACGGACAGCCGGCAAACACCGGCTGCAGATGCATGGGCTTCCACACCGGGCGGCTTTCGATGTCCTCGAGCTCCAATGCGTCCATCAGCATGGCGGGCGTCACCTTCCCACCGTGCACCTGCACTGCGGAAAGCCAGCAGTTGCAGTGCTCCCCCTCGCGCATAGGCATCAGGGTCAAGTCATCAATCCCGGCAAACGCCTGCCGGTAAAATTCATATATGTGGCGTTTTTGCTCCACCCGCTGGTCCAGCACCCTTAACTGGCCCCGGCCGATTCCCGCCACCACGTTGCTCATCCGGTAGTTGTAGCCGATCTCATTGTGCTGATAATGCCGGGCGCGCTCCCTGGACTGGGTCGCCCAAAACCGAGCTTTTTCCGCCTTCTGCGTCGCGTCCGGGGTGTTGCACAGCAGCATCCCTCCCCCACTGGAGGTGATAATCTTGTTCCCGTTGAAACTGATGATCCCATAGTCCCCGATGGAGCCGGTATACCGTCCGTGATAGATGGTGCCCAGGCTTTCCGCCGCATCCTCGATCAGCGGCACGCCGTGGGCCGCGCAGATTTTGCCGATCTCCACAAGATTTGCAGCCATCCCGTACAGGTGCACGGCGATAACGGCCTTGGGGTTTGGATACAGCTCAAACGCCCGTTTCAGCGCCGCCGGAGACATGTTCCAGGTGTCCTCGTCACTGTCGATGAACACCGGCGTCGCCTGCTGATAGACAATGGGGTTGGCGGTGGCCGAAAAAGTCAGTGACTGACAGAACACCACGTCCCCCGGGCCTACGCCCGCTAATTTTAACGCCAGGTGAATGGCTGCGGTCCCCGAACTCAAAGCGGCCGCGTCCTTCGCGCCCAGCTTTGACGCCATCTCCTGCTCAAATTTGGTTACATTCTCCCCCAGCGGCGCAATCCAGTTGCTGTCAAACGCCTGTTTTACAAATTCCTGTTCATACCCTTCCTCACTCATGTGAGGAGACGCTAAAAACAGATGCCTTTGTTTCATTTGCCACATCCCTTTTGCTTTCGTAAGAACTTTTCACGGCGGTTTCTTTCTCTCATGCAACCGCCTTTGAGCCTGAAAAGCCTAGTTATACACGCTATTGATTATAGCAACTTTGCGGGAAAAGTCAACAATACGGCCGGAACAGGAAAGAAATTCAGTTTTATCAACACTCTGGAAAAACAAGAAATTTCTCAGTTTATGACCGGCGTTTTTATCATAAAATTTTATAAAAAATTCGATATCAAGTTGGCCGTAATTTTTGCGGATTCCTGTTGAAACAACCGGTTTTACACCCGTTTTATAACACCAAAAGCCGTGTGCAGAATTTATCTGCACACGGCTTTTACACTCGATGAATATTCACATGATTTGGACGATGCAGGAAACACCTCCAATATTTTGAAGTGCTCCGTCTGTTTTCTGTTTCCAGACATCGCCTGATTTTCCAAAAATAAGTCTGTTGGTAATTTCTTCACACCTACCCCCTAATTTTCAGGCTGAGAACGCGCTTTTTGGATCAGACCCGCAAGCTCCGCAATCACCTGATTGGTATCCTTGACATAGGTTACGGATAATTCCCCCTGATCCGCCGAGACGGTGGCCGGGGACTGGGGCGGCCTCATGGCAATGGGATCGTGCTGGGTGATTTCCGGCTCCTTCAGGGGATACGTCACCGTCACCGGCGTTCCAGC
>CAJFTY010000007.1 GCA_904420045.1 Candidatus Metaruminococcus caecorum
CTGGACAAGTTCGCCCGGAAAATCGGCCTGGGGGAGTATCTGTACCTGGGCAAGGGGGAGGAGGTCACCGGCGGACGGGAGCGCCCCTCCATTCTGGCGGACGCGTTTGAGGCGGTGCTCGCGGCGATCTATTTGGACGGGGGGATGGAGCCCGCCCGGACATTTGTGCTGGGGTTTATCCCGGACAAGCTGGACGCGGCCAAGGCTGCCAGCCTTCACGACTTCAAGACCAATCTGCAGGAGGTCATCCAGCAGAACCGGGAAGAAAAAATCGAGTACGTGCTCATTGGTGAAAGCGGCCCGGATCACAACAAGACTTTTGAGGTGGAGGTGCACCTAAACTCCAATGTGATCGGCAGGGGGACCGGCAAGAGCAAGAAGCAGGCGGAGCAAAACGCGGCCAAAGAAGCGCTGGAACTCATGGGCTATGAAACATTCTAACGTGGCGTTTTTTATCCCCCACCGGGGATGTCCCAACCAGTGCAGCTTTTGCAATCAAAAGACGATTTCCGGCGCGCAAAACGCCCCCTCTCCGGAGGAGATCGCCTCTGCTTGCCGGCAGGCGCTCGAGCAGGTGAAAGATCCCGCAAACACCGAGATCGCCTTTTTCGGCGGGAGCTTTACCGCCATCCCGCGGGAGGAAATGCTCCTTTACCTGCGGGCCGCGGCCCCCTTTGTGGGAAAAGGGCGTTTTTCCGGGATCCGGGTGTCCACCCGGCCGGACGCGGTGGATCGGGAGATCCTTGATCTTCTCAAGGAGCACGGCGTCACGGCGGTGGAGCTCGGGGCCCAGAGCATGGACGATATGGTTTTGGAATTAAACGGCCGGGGCCACACCGCACAGGATGTGCGCAGCGCGGCGGAGCTTATACGGGAATATGGGTTTTCTTTCGGGCTTCAGATGATGACAGGTCTGTTTGGAGAGCGTAAAGAAAGCGCATATAAAACGGCGAAGGAGCTCATCCGCCTTATGCCCGACACGGTTCGGGTGTATCCCACCGTGGTGCTGAAAGGCACCCGGCTGGGGGAACTTTTTAAAGCCGGGCAATACGCTCCGCCGGGGCTTGAGGAAACGGTGGAGCTGTGCGCCGGCCTTTTGGACCTGTTCGAGGAAGCGGGAATTCCCGTGATCCGGCTGGGGCTGCACGCCTCCCGGGAGGTGGAAGAACAGTTCCTGGCCGGGACGTACCACCCCGCCCTGCGGGAGCTCTGCGAGGCCAGGCGCTACCGGGAGCGGATGGATCGGGCGCTTGACGGGCTTCCCCCGGGGGAATATGAGTTTAAGGTACACCCCCGGTGCCTGTCCAAAGCTCTGGGACAGAAGCGGGAAAACATCGAGTGGTTTGCAAAACGGGGATATACGATTATGGTCACGCCGGCGCAGGGGATCGATCCTCTTAACGTAAAAATCGCCGGCAGAAAGGAAGGTAGCGGGTGCTTTTAAAATCGCTGGAATTACAGGGGTTTAAATCCTTTCCCGATAAGACGAAGCTTCAGTTTAACCGGGGGCTGACCGCAGTGGTGGGCCCCAACGGAAGCGGCAAGAGCAACATCAGCGACGCGGTGCGCTGGGTGCTTGGGGAACAGTCCACCAAGACCCTGCGGGGCGCCAAGATGGAGGACGTGATCTTTCTGGGCACCCAGAACCGCAAGTCCCTGGGATTCGCTCAGGTGTCGCTGACCATTGACAACTCAGACCATCAGCTTCCGGTGGAAAGCGACGAGGTCACCATCACCCGAAGGTACTACCGTTCGGGGGATTCGGAATATAAGATCAATGGGGCCAACGTGCGGCTAAAGGATATCAACGAGCTGTTTATGGACACCGGCCTTGGCAAGGACGGCTACTCCATGATCGGGCAGGGCAAGATCGCTGAGATCGTGGGCGCCAAAAGCGGCGAGCGGAGGGAGATTTTCGAGGAAGCCTCGGGAATTTCCAAGTTCCGCTACCGCAAGACGGAATCCGAGCGCAAGTTAAAGGCCGCCGAGGAAAACCTCATGCGCCTAAAAGACATCCTGTCCGAGCTGGAAGCCCGGGTAGGCCCCTTAAAGACCCAGAGCGAAAAGGCCCGGCAGTTTTTAGAGCTTTCGGATAAGCGTAGGACACTGGAAATCTCCCTGTGGGTGGACACTCTGGATCGTTCCAAAGAAGCCATGCGCGCCCACGCCGACAAGCAGGCTTTGTGCCAGCAGGATTACGACGCCATCGAAGCCGAGATCGAGTCGATGGAACAGCAGACCGCTCAGGTCTATCAGAAGATGCAGGCCTGCCTGACCGCCATAGACGAGCTCCGCCGGAAGCGGGAGGAGCTGGAAGGCCAGTCCGCCCAGAAAACCGCCGACATCGCGGTCTTGGAAAACGACCTTGTTCACAACGGGGAAAACATCGCTCGCATCGACGGGGAAATTGAAACCTTTCGCGTAAACGCCGGCGATTTTGACCGGCAGATCGCCGACCGGCAGGCGGAGGCCACGGATAAACAGGCTCAGATCGACGTCTTGACTCGGGAGCTTGTGGATAAACAGGACGAGCTTTTGCACCTGTCTCGCCAAAGCGACGAGCTGGGGGCCGCCGCCGCTCAGGTCAACGAGCAGATCAACCGCCTGACGCTGGAGCAGACCGAGGCGAACATGACGATTTCCGCCGCCCAAAACACCGCCAAAGAGCTTTCTCAGTCGGCGGCAGCTATGGAAGGGGAGCTCGCCCTTCACCGGGAAAACCTTGTAAAAACCCGGGAGGAAGCCGCCTCGGTTCAAGAGGGGCTCGCGGTGCTGGCGGAGCGGATGGAGCAGCTGCAAAACGCCCTGCGGGGATACGAGCTCAAAGCCCAGTCCCGGCGGCAAAAGCTGGACGCCGCCCGGGAGGACGCCCGCGCCGGAGAGCTGGCGGTCAAAGAACAGCTGCAAAAGGCAAAGCTCTTGGAAGACCTGGAACAGAATATGGAGGGCTTTGCCTATTCCGTCAAAAGCGTGGTCAAGCAGGCCAAGGCGGGAGCGCTGCGGGGGGTACTTGGCACCGTGTCCCAGCTCATCCAGGTGGACAAGGCGTATTCGGTGGCGGTGGAGACCGCCCTGGGCGGCTCCATGCAGCACCTGGTGGTGGAAAACGAAAACACCGCCAAAGCCGCCATCGGGTTTCTGAAGGAACAGCGGGCCGGACGGGCCACCTTTTTGCCCCTGACCTCGGTGAAGGGGTCGGAGCTTCAGGAACCGGGCCTGGAGCAGGAGGACGGCTTTGTCTCTTTGGCCAGCCGGCTGGTACAGGCGGATCAGCGGTATCAGGGGATCATTCACTCTCTGCTGGGCCGGGTGGCCGTGGCGGAGGATCTGGACGCGGCGGTGCGCATCGCCCGCCAGTACCGGTATAAATTCCGGATTGTAACCCTGGACGGCCAGGTGGTCAACGCCGGGGGCTCCCTGACGGGAGGCTCCCAGAACAAAAACCAGGGGTTTTTAAGCCGCAAAAACGAAATCGAAGCTCTGCGGGCCCAGGCAAAAACGCTCACCGAAGCCCAGAACGAGCGGGCTGGGAAGCTGGACGAGCTGACCCGGGAGGTCTCCGGACTGGAAGCCAATATCACGGCGGTCAAAAGCGAAATGACTGTGGTAAACGAAGACCGCATCCGTTTTGAAGGGGAGCAAAAACGCCTGCAGCAGATGGCCGCCCAGGGAGAAACCCGCCTGGCCGCCATGGAGCGGGAAATCGCCTCCGCCAAAGAACGGATCGGCGCGCAGGCCCAGCGGGAGCAGGAATCCTCCGCCCGGCTGGACGAGCTGGAACAGGAGCTCGCCGCTTTGCAGAAAAAGCTGTACGAGGCCCAGGGCTCCACAGGGGATTTATCCTCCAAGCGGGAGGAGCTAAGCCGCCAGATCTCTGAAAAACGGCTCAGCCAGACTGTGCTGGAAAAGGATCTGGACATGCTGCGCCAGACGGTGGAGGAGCTCCGCCGCCGGGGGGAGGACGCGGGCCAGCGCACCTCCCAGCTGGAAGAGCAGCGGCAGGCGCTTTCCGAAAAAAACGAACAGATTGCCGGGGCGATCCAGAACATCAAACAGCAGATCGAGACGCTGCGGCAGGAGTCCCAGCACACAGCGGAGGAAATCGTCCGGGTGTCGCAGGAGCGGGAGGAGCTGGAGGCATCCACCTCCGGGATCCGAAACGCCCAAAAGGAAAAGATCGCCCGCAGGGAAACCGTCAGCCGGGAGCTTGCAAAGCTCGACGAGCAAAAGGTTTCCATGCAGAAGGAATACGACAACATCATTACCAAGATGTGGGAAGAATACCAGATGACCCGCAGCGAAGCGGCCCAGATCGCCGTGGAGCTCCCCGACCTGATCACCGCCCGCAGGGATTTAAACGAGATCAAAAACAAGATCAAATCCCTGGGAAGCGTCAACGTGGCGGCCATCGAGGAGTACAAAGAGGTCAGCGAGCGGTATGAGTTTTTGCTGGAACAGGTGGGGGATGTGGAACGCTCCCGGGAAGAGCTTATCCGCCTGATCCGGGACTTGACCCAGCAGATGCAGGAGATCTTTGTGGAAAACTTCCAGGAGATCAACCGGCATTTCGGCCGGATTTTTGTGGAGCTGTTCGGCGGCGGCAAGGCGGAACTTCGCCTGACCGACGAGGAAAACGTGCTGGAGTGCGGCATTGAAATCTACGTGCAGCCCCCTGGCAAGATCATCAAAAACTTAGCGGCGCTGTCCGGCGGCGAGCAGGCGTTTGTGGCCATCGCCATCTACTTTGCGATTTTGAAGGTGCGCCCCGCGCCCTTCTGCATTCTGGACGAGATCGAGGCTGCGCTGGATGACGTCAACGTGGTCAAATACGCCGACTACCTGCGGCTGATGAGCGACAAGACCCAGTTTATCCTGATTACCCACCGCCGGGGCTCCATGGAAGAGGCCGATGTGTTGTACGGAGTGACCATGCAGGAGGAAGGCGTGTCCAAGCTTTTGGAGCTCAAGGTCAGCGAAATTGAACAAAAGCTGGGTATGAAGCAGGAATAGCGGGAAAAATAAACATCCGGAAAGGATGAGCAACATGGGATTGTTCAGTAAAATCAAACAGGGGTTACAAAAGACCAAAAACAGCATGATGAAACAGGTGGAAGGAATTTTGCACTCCTTCACCAAAATCGACGAGGAGCTGTTCGAGGAGCTGGAGGAAACCCTGATTATGTCCGACGTGGGGGTGGCCACCTCCACGAAAATCTGCGAGCAGCTCCGGCAGCGGATCAAGGAGACCGGGACCACCGATCCCGAGCAGGTCAAGGATCTGCTCAAGGAGATCATCACCGGCATCCTGGGGGAGACCGAGCCGCTGCACATGTCCACCAAGCCGTCAGTGATCCTGGTGATCGGGGTCAACGGCGTGGGTAAGACCACCACCATCGGCAAGATGGCGGCGCATCTGAAATCCCAGGGGAACAAGGTGATTTTGGGCGCGGCGGACACCTTCCGGGCGGCGGCCATCGAGCAGCTTGAAATCTGGTCCCAGCGGGCCGGGGTGGATTTGGTCAAGCACACCGAAGGGGCGGATCCCGCCGCCGTGGTGTTCGACGCCATCACTGCCGCCAAGGCCAGAAACTGCGACGTGGTGATCTGCGACACGGCGGGGCGGCTCCATAACAAGAAGAACCTGATGGACGAGCTTTCCAAAATTTCCCGGGTGATCGAACGGGAGGCCGCCGGCTGTGATGTAGAGACCCTGCTGGTGCTGGATGCTACCACCGGGCAGAACGCCGTCAACCAGGCCAAGCAGTTTCAAGAGGCGACGGGCATCACGGGCATTGTGCTTACAAAGCTCGACGGTACCGCCCGGGGCGGTATTATCATCGCCATCAAGGACGAGCTGGGGCTTCCGGTTCGGTATGTGGGCGTGGGCGAACAGATCGACGATCTTCAGCCCTTTGAACCTCAGGCGTTTGTGGACGCGCTTTTTGAATAGTCCTTTTAGGGCCCAAAAGGACTACAGAAAACTTGTGATTGACGCCCATGTGTCAACTGCTGGGTGTATGGGATTCCCGACGGCCGTAGTCGCATGTCCACTACAACATATATGCCACGCTCCGCTGCGCCCCCAGCGGTAGCAGCTTATGACTAAGGTGATAAAAATTGCGAAGCACAAGGAACGGCTGAGCTGTTTATCCTTCCATCAATTCTTTATTTTGACATGTTACATCAACAAGGAGGAACTGCCATGCAGGTCATCATCGCAACCCGCAATCAGGGAAAAGTCAAGGAGTTCCAGCGCATTTTGGCTCCGCTGGGGATTACGGCCGTGTCCCAGGACGAGGCCGGGATCGGCCTGGAGGTGGAGGAAACCGGCGCGACCTTTGAGGACAATGCGGCCCTCAAGGCGCGGGCGATCTATAAGGCCGCGGGCAAGGCCACCGTGGCGGATGACAGCGGCCTGATGGTGGACGCGCTTCACGGCGCGCCGGGGGTGTACTCCGCCCGGTACGCGGGCCCTGACGCCACCGACTGTCAAAAGTATGAAAAGCTCTTGCGGGAGCTCACCGGCGTGCCCATGGAAAAACGGGGAGCAAAATTTGTCTGCGCCATCCACATGATCCTCCCCAATGGACAGGAGATCACCGTGCGGGGGGAATGCCCCGGCGTGATCGGACTTGCCCCGGCGGGTGCGGGAGGCTTTGGCTACGATCCGGTGTTTTATGTGGGCGAAAAAAGCTTCGGGGAACTGACGCCGGAGGAAAAGGACAAGCTCAGCCACCGGGGTAAAGCTCTGCGGATGCTCAGTGAAAAATTACAGAAAATGGGAGAAGAATAGAATGACAAGTAAACAGCGGGCAAAGCTTCGGGGTCTTGCCAACCGGATGGAGACCATTTTGCAGGTGGGAAAAAGCGGCATCACCGAGCCGCTTATCAAGCAGGCGGCGGATGCACTGGCCGCCCGGGAGATGATTAAGGGAAAGGTGCTGGAAAACGCACCGCTGCTTCCCAAGGAGGCCGCCGCCCAGCTGGCGGAGGAATTGGACGCCCAGGTGGTTCAGGTGATGGGAACCCGGTTTGTCCTGTATAAGTGCAACGAAAAAAATCCCGTGATCGAGCTGTAAAAAGCGGATTTGGATACGTACAGTCTTGGGAGAAAGGAAGACGGCCAATGGGAAACATCGCCATGTTTGGGGGCGCGTTTAATCCCATTCACAAGGGTCATGTCCACCTGGCGCTGAGTATGCTGAAACAGTATGCTTTGGACAAGGTGCTGCTGATTCCCTCCGGCACGCCGCCCCACAAATCCGCGCCGGATTTGGCGGCAGGGGAACACCGGCTCGCGATGTGCCGGCTGGCGGCTCAGGCGCATCCGGCGCTTCAGGCGGACGGGGTCGAACTCATCCGCCAGGGAAAAAGCTACACCGCCGACACGGTGAAGGAACTCAAAAGGAGGTACCCGCATGACCGGCTGTTCCTGATTGTGGGCAGCGATATGCTGTTCACCTTCGATCAGTGGTTTCGCTATGAGGAGATTTTGCAAAACGCCGTTTTGCTGGCGGGAGCCAGAAACGACGACGAATATGAAAAGCTCTGCCGCAAGGCGGACGCGCTGGGCCAGGCGGTTCCCGGCGGGGACGTGCGGGTATCGGATATCCGGGTGATGCCCATGTCCTCCACCCAGGTGCGGCAAACGCTGTACGCCGGGGAGGACGCCAGCGCATTTTTGGAGCCTGAGGTGCTGCAATACATCCAGGAGAACAGCTTATATCAGCCGGAGAAAACCCGGGGTTAACCGGCGGTTTTCACCGGCTTTTTATCTGTTTTTTGGAAAGGGGAATGTGTTTTGACATTGGAAGAATACGACCGCGTGGTAAAACAGAAGCTGGATCACAAGCGGTACCGGCACTGTGTGAATGTGGCCCGGCAGGCAAAACTGCTGGCGGAGCGCTATAACGCCGACAAAAATGCGGCAATCGTTGCAGGATTGTTACATGATATTACAAAACAGGATAATTCCCGCCAGCAGTTGCAAACCATCCAAAATGGTGCTATAATTTTAAGCAATGTCGAAAAAAGAAGCCCCAACTTGTTTCATGCGATTTCTGGCAGTATATACATCCGGCAAAAGCTGGGTGTGACAAACGAGGATATTCGAAACGCCGTGCGGTATCATACTACTGCAAGGGCGGGAATGTCCAAATTGGAAAAGATTATCTATCTGGCGGATCTTACGTCCGCAGACAGGGATTACCCGGATGTGGATCAGATGCGCGCGGTGGTTTTACAGGATCTTGACGAAGCCATGCGGCAGTCGCTTCAGTTTATCATCCCGGATTTGGTGCGCCGGAATCTTTTGCTGCACCCGGATACAATCGCCGCTTACAATGAGTATTTCAGCGTTTTTCAACCGGCGGTGGAGGAATAGCCCCAAAAGCCGCTGCGTGATTTTTCGAGAGGATTGAAACCATGGCAAAAAACGCTCGGAAAGAATACACCGATCTTCAGAGCAATGTGCAAAAGCCTGCAAAGAAAAAAATGCGCGGCCGCGACCGGGCGGTTTTTATCACCGCGATTTTGCTGATTATCGCCTCATTGGGAGTCATCGGCGGCGTTGTACTTTTAAAATGGCGTCCCTTGGTGGATCCCAATAACGGCATGATCAGTTCCCAATACTACACGCCGCCGGAGATCAAAGAAAAAAGCGTCAATTTTTTGATTTGCGGGGTGGATTTTGAGGAAAACACCAGCCGGGCCAAGCTCACCGATGTGATTATGGTGGTCAATTTTGATATCCAGGGAAAAAAGGTAAACGTCCTGCAGATTCCCCGGGACACGTTTGTGGAAAAAGAAACCTCTACTGGTAAGATCAACGCGGTCTACGGCCGGAGTAAAAACGGAGGTATGGCGGGGCTTGCAGAGGTGATTCACCAAAATCTGAAGCTTCCCATCGACCATTACGCCACCGTGACCATGACGGCATTTCGTAAGATTATCGACGAGCTGGGCGGCGTTCAGGTAAATGTTCCTCAACGTATTGTGCTGGAAAACGTGACCATTGAACCCGGCCTGCAAACACTGGACGGGTTAAAATCCGAACGCTTTGTGCGGGAACGCTACAGCTATGCGGACGGCGATTTGGGCCGTGTAAAGATGCAGCGCCTTTTTATGGCGGGTCTGGCGAAAAAACTAACCAGTATTGGCACAAACGATCTTTTTAAGATCATCACCAAGGTGATGGGCGATGTAACCACTGACATGAGCGTACAGGAGGTCATGGATTTTGCCGGCGTCATGCAGACAGTGGATATCTCCAATATGAACGTATCCATGCTTCCGGGAGAAGGGTATGAGTACTATTCCAACGGACACAAACAGTCCTGCTATGCTCTGCACAAAGAGAAAACCGCAGAGCTTTTAAACTTGAAATTCCGGCCTTATCAGGATGCAGTGCCGGCTGGAAGCCTCGGCATTATAGAGCCGGAAGGCCTGCAATACTATTCCAACTATGAAGACAATGACAACGATTTTGACGATCTGTTAAACGGCCAGAAACCTGGCGCAAAAGGTGCAGGCTCAGAAGCCGGCAACTGATTTCGGAGGGGAATATCGTTTTTACAGGCGCTGGAAAACAGCTCTCCATGCGCTCTTACAAAGCCCTGTGCAATTGAGAGGAATGTGAACAATGGCAAAACGGCAGTTTGATGAGTACGAGGATATTATGAGCAACGTCCCCCCGAAGTCTCAAAAATCCAAAAAGAAAAAGAAGAAAAAAATGCGCGGCCGCGACCGGGCGATTATGATCGTGTCGATTCTTTTGATTGTTGCATCCGTCTTAACGGTCGGTGGGATCGGGCTTTTAAGCTGGCGGCCGTTAATCGGTGATGAAAGCCAGCTGAATGACACAATTAAAACCCCGGAGGCCATCCGGGAAAAAAGCGTTAACTTCTTGGTGTGCGGCGTGGACTTCGAGGAAGGAAGCTCCCGCGGAAAACTCACGGACATTATGATGGTGGTCAACTTTGACGTTCAAGGCGACAAGGTCAACATCCTGCAGATCCCTCGGGATACCCTGATCGGCGACGATGAAACTTCCACCGGTAAAATGAACGCGGTTTACAACCGTCCGTCCAGCTATGGCGAAAACGGAATGAGCGGCTTGGCCGGCGTGATTAACAAGGAATTTCAAATTTCCATCGACCATTACGCAATGGTGAATATGACAGCCTTCCGGAAGGTGGTCGACGGCCTGGGCGGCGTGGAAATGGATGTCCCGCAGACGGTTACCTGGGAAGGAGTCACTGTAAAAAAAGGAAAACAGACGCTTAACGGGAAACAGGCGGAGATTTTTGTCCGGGTGCGGAAAGGACAGGGCGGCCTGTACGACGGAAGCGACATCACCCGGGCAAAAATGCAGCGTATTTTTCTGGCGGCTCTTGCCAAAAAGCTGACGTCGGTCAGCTTTGGTACGCTGGCGGGACTGATTCCTCAGGTAATGGGCGATGTGACCACGGATATGAGCGTGGGCGAAGTAATCAACTTTGCCGGCGCCATGCAGAAGGTCAATTTGTCCAACATGAATATTATGATGCTTCCGGGACAGAGCGGGTATTACCGCACAAAAAGCGGCAGCAAACAGTCGGTTTACTTCCTGCATGAGCAGGAGACCGTGGACATGCTGAACCAGTATTTCAGGCCTTATCAGGATCCGCTGTCCACTACCGATCTGGATCTGATCGAAACGGATGATAAAAAAGTAACCTATAACGATGAAAACGGAAACGACTTCCAGCAGATTATTGACGGGACGATCCCCGGACACGAAAGTTCGTCCAGCAAATCGGGACAATAAGCGGGCAGTCCGTTTTGTCCGTCTATTTTTGGGAAAGGAAGATGTCATTGACTTCACAAGAACTGGCAAAAAACGCGGTGCAAATACTGGATAATAAAAAAGCGGAAGATATTATGGCCATCAAGGTTCGTGATCTGACCATCGTCTCCGATTATTTTGTAATCGCCTCCGGTACCAGCACCACCCAGGTCAAGGCTCTGGCAGATGAGGTGGAATTTCAGCTGGAACAGCAGGGGATCTGCCCCCAGCGGGTGGAGGGCTATCAGGCCGGCGAATGGATTATCTTAGACTATCTGGATGTAGTGGTTCATGTGTTTTACAAAGCGACCCGGGAATTTTACGCGTTGGAGCGCCTGTGGGCGGATGGAGAACAGATGAATCTTGACGATATGCTGAAATAGGAGTGAACATCATTGAAGTACAACTTTGCCGATGTGGAGAAAAAATGGCAAAAAATCTGGGATGAAAACAAAACGTTTGCGGCGACAAACGACTACTCGAAACCCAAATATTACGCGCTGGTAGAGTTTCCCTATCCGTCGGGACAGGGACTGCACGTGGGGCATCCCCGGTCGTACACGGCGCTGGATATCGTGGCCAGAAAACGCCGTTTACAGGGCTATAATGTGTTGTATCCCATGGGGTGGGACGCTTTCGGCCTTCCCACCGAAAACTTTGCCATCAAAAATAAGATCCATCCGGAAATCGTCACCCAACAGAATGTGGCGCATTTTAAAGAGCAGCTAAAATCCCTGGGGCTTTCCTTCGACTGGGACCGGGAGATCAATACCACCGACCCCAGC
>CAJFTY010000008.1 GCA_904420045.1 Candidatus Metaruminococcus caecorum
ATTCTCTACTATGAAACCATGCGGGGCTGCCCGTTTGACTGTCAGTACTGCCTGTCTTCGGTGGAAAAAGGGGTGCGGTTTCGCAGCCTGGATCAAGTGTTCCCGGAGCTTCAGTTTTTCCTGGATCACAAGGTGCGGCAGGTCAAATTTGTGGATCGGACGTTTAACTGCAACAAGGCATACGCCTCCGCCATCTGGCGGTATTTAATGGAATACGACAACCAGGTGAGCAACTTTCACTTTGAGATCGCCGCCGACCTGTTGGACGATGAGCAGATCGAGCTGCTCTCCCACGCCCGGAAAGGGCTGTTCCAGCTGGAAATCGGCGTGCAGTCCACCAATCCGGACACCCTATCCGCCATTCACCGGAGATCAGATTTCCAAAAGCTTTCCAGAATTGTCCGGCGGCTGCAGGCCCCTGGGAATATCCATCTGCACCTGGATCTGATCGCCGGGCTCCCCTATGAAGATTACCGCCGGTTCGGACAATCCTTCAACGACCTGTACGCCCTGGCGCCCGATCAGCTGCAGCTGGGCTTTTTAAAGCTGCTCAAGGGTTCCGGACTCAACCGGGACCGGGAGCAATACGGCATTGTCTGTCGGGAATACGCCCCCTATGAAGTCCTGTACACCCGCTGGATCACCCCGCAGGAGATGGTAAAGCTTAAACAGGTGGAGGAAATGGTGGAGTCGGTCTACAACTCCTGTCGGTATCAGGCGATCCTGCGTTTTTTGCTGCCCGCCTTCCCCTCCCCCTTTGCGTTTTTTGAAAACCTGTCGGAGTTTTATATTTCCCAAGGGTTTCAAGAGCTTTCTCAGGGAAAGCTGGGGTTTTACGAGATCCTGCACCGGTTTTTCCTCTCCCAGCCGGAGCTGTCCAGGCCGGAAAACCGGGAACGGTTCCAGTGGCTTGCGAAGCACGATCTCAATTCCCACGAAAAGGTCAAAAAGCTCCCGGAATGGCTTACGGTAGACCAAACTGCTCCCCTGCGGGAAAAGATTCTCAGCTTTTTAAGCGATCCGGAGCACATTCGGCGCTTTCTCCCACAATACCAGGGAGAAGATCCCAAACGGCTGATCCGGCTGATTCATATGGAACGCTATCCCTTCCACCCCCGTACTGGGGAAGCGCGCCCGGTGGTTCTGCTTTACAACTACCGGAATACTGATCTTTTGGGGAACGCCCAAGTAACCGAAATCAGGCTGTAAATACCCTTAAAAGGAGCCGAAAAAATCCGCCCTTTCGCGCATGCAAGCGCGCGAAAGGGCGGATTTTTTGTCTGCTTATTTGTTTTGGATCTTCGCCGCAGTGACGGTGTTCTTCATCAGCATAGCGATAGTCATGGGGCCCACGCCGCCGGGGACGGGAGTGATGTACCCCGCCACCTGGGATACGCCCTCAAAATCCACGTCGCCGCACAGCTTGCCGGTCTCGGGATTCCGGTTCATGCCCACATCAATCACCACCGCGCCGGGTTTGACCATCTCCTTGGTGATCAGCTTGGCGCGGCCCACCGCCGCCACCAGGATGTCCGCCTGTTTGCAGAGGGCGGCCAGATCCCTGGTTCTGCTGTGGCAGATGGTCACGGTGCCGTGGCGGTGGAGTAACAGCATCGCCATAGGCTTGCCCACGATGTTGCTGCGGCCTACTACCACGCAATTCTTCCCCTCGATGGACACGCCGGTGGAATCGATCAGATGAATGCAGCCCGCGGGGGTGCAGGGCAGAAAATCAAAGTCTCCGATCATGATCTTGCCCACGTTTTGGGCGTGGAACGCATCCACGTCTTTGAGGGGCGAGATTTCCGCCACGATTTGATTCTCGTCCAGATGAGACGGCAGCGGAGACTGCACCAAAATCCCATTGATTTTGGGATCGTTGTTGAGCCGGTGCACCAGATCTAACAGCTCCTGCTGGGTGGTCTCGGCAGGCAGGGCGTATTCTTCGGAATAGATGCCCACCTCGGCGCAAGCTTTTTTCTTGTTGTTGACATAGATCCGGGACGCGGGATCGTCCCCCACGATCACCACCGCCAGTCCGACGCCGATTCCTTTTTGTTTCAGCGCCGTCACTTCCTCCGCTACGGCGCTGCGCACCGAGGCGGACACTGCTTTTCCGTCAATGATTTGTGCTGCCATTATTCCTGTTCCTCCTTGTGGTCTGATTCGCCGTCCTGGGACGGTTTTAAATCTTCATCTGCGGTGACGCCGGACGCCTCGTCCGCCGGCTCCTCCGGGTTTGGATCGCTTTCTACAACGTTTACTGAAAGCGCGTTTTCCTCCTCCAGCTTTTGCCGTTCGGACTTTTTCATCTTGCTTAGGCGGATGCGCTCGGCCGCCGCGGCCAGCATATCCTTGCTCTCCTGGGTGTTTACATACAGCGGCAGATAATCCGGATCGTGGGAGCTATGGATTTTCACCCGCACCACAATCCAGACGATCACCGATGCAAGAACCAGTAAAACCGCCAAAAGCTGGGAAATCCGGATATTGCCAACGGTGAGCGGATCGGTTCGCAGGCCCTCGATAAAGGCGCGGCCCAATCCGTACCAGCCCAGGTACATCAAAAACAGCTCCCCGTCAAACCTGCGGTGTTTAAAGTAAAAATGCAGGATTAAAAAGCCTGCCAAGCACCACAGGGATTCGTACAAGAAAGTGGGGTGAACCGGAGCGGTAGGCTCCACAACCATGCCAATACTTTGAAGCCTGTATTGATTGAAGGTTAGATATTCCTCAATTTTAGGGCTTGTCATTCCCCAAGGCAGATTGGTGTTGCCGCCAAAGGCTTCCACATTAAAGAAATTCCCCCAGCGCCCGATTGCTTGTCCGATCAAAAAACCCATTCCCGCCAGGTCGAACATGGGCAGAAGCTTTACCTTGCGCCATTTTGCGATCAGCGACCCTACGATCACCGCGCCGATCAGGCCGCCGTAAATGGCGAGGCCGCCGTCCCAGATGCGGAAAATCGACGTCCAGTCGCCGCTGAATTCCTCCCAGCTGAAAGCTACGTAATAAAGCCGCGCACCCACGATTCCGCCCAGCATGCCGCCGATGGCCACGTCGATCACCCGGTCCGCGTCGAGCCCCAGCTTTTTCGCCTTGCGCAGTCCATACAGCAGCGCCAGAATAAAGCCCAGCGCGATGATGACGCCATACCACTGTACCTCCAGGCCGCCGATGCGAAAAGCGGTCCGGTTGAGGGTAAACTCCAAACCGAGTTTGGGAAATGCTACCACATTGCTCTCCAAGGATATGTACCTCCTTTTTCTATGTACCGGTCAAAAGGCCCTCAGCGGGCCTTTTGCGGATTGATTACGGAAATCGCGGATCGGTCTTTTTCAAAATGCGTGCGCAGGTATTCCCGGACGTCATCCACTGAAGCGGCGGCCACCGTCTCCATAGCGTCGTAAACGCACACGTTCATAAAGTGGGCGGACATCAGCGCGCCCGCTACGTTTTCCACGTTGTTGAAGCCGCGCACATACCGGCCGTACACCAGCTTTCGCACCCGCTCGAACTCCTCAAGGCCGATTCCCTCCTGTTTGACCCGGTCAAGCTCCTGGCAGACCGCCTGGTAGACCGCCTGAGGGTCTCGGGATTCCCCAGAGAAAATCTCGCAGTAATAGCCCCGTCCGCTCATGACCTCGGTGCCGAACTCGGCGTTGATCAGTCCCTGGTCGTACAGACGGCGGTACAACGGACTCGCCTCCCCGGCGATTAGTTCCAACAGCAGTTCGCCGGCCACCTGGGTTTTCAGAAGCTCTTCCCCTTCCAAAGGCTGCTCTTTAAAGCCGATGTTAAACAGCGGAACCGCCACTTCCAGGCTTTGTTCCACGCTGTGCTTCGCTACCTCCATCGGTTCGTCCACCGTCTTGCGGTGGATGACGATTGAATGATCCTCGGTGGACACCCGGCGTTCGATCACCTGTTTTGCCGTGTCCAGGTCAAAGTTGCCGGTGACGGCCAGCGCCATGTTCCCAAGGTTGTAAAAGGTGCGGTAACAGCGGTACAACAGCTGATCGTCGATCTGGGCGATGCTGTCGGTGGTGCCTGCGATGTCGATGCGCACCGGGTGATTCTGGTACAGAGCGCCCAGCAGGTTAAAGAACACCCGCCAGTCGGGGGCATCGTCGTACATGCGGATTTCCTGCCCGATGATCCCCTGCTCTTTTTCCACCGTCTCCTTGGTGAAATAGGGGGACTGTACAAAGCTTAAAAGCGCGTCCAGGGACTGCTCGAAGTTGTCAGTGGTGCTAAACAGATAACAGGTCCGGTCAAAGCTTGTGTAGGCGTTGGCAGAGGCGCCGGTGGCCGCGAACAGGGAAAACGCATCCCCGTCCTCGCTTTCAAACAGCTTGTGCTCCAAAAAGTGGGCGATGCCCTCGGGCACGGTGGCGTAATCCGACTCGGAGCCGGTTTTAAACGAGGTGTCAATGGAGCCGTAATTGGTGCCGAACAACGCATAAGCCGAGCTGTAACCCTTCATGGGATATAAATAGATGGTCAAGCCGCTGGGATGGTTGATTTTGACAAACTCCTCCCCCAGACGGCTGTTTTTGATAATCGTTTCGTTCATGGCTTATTCCTCCATCCCTGTGAGCACATAGACCAGCTGGAGCTCCACATTTTGAGCCGCGCGGACGATGTCCTCCCGAGTCACCGCGTCCAGGCGGTCTGCTTCCTCCTCGGGGGCGCGCTGGGTGCCGGAACACCGCTGTCCCAGATACCAAGACTCCATCCCTGAGGGACTGTCGCCGATGGTTTTAAAGCTGTTGCGCACGCTCAGCCGGGTGTTATCAAGCTCCTCGTCCGTAAAATTGCCGCCGCGGATTTCCTCCAACTGGCGGAGGATCTCCTCCCGTGCCTTGTCGATGTTATCTTTTTCTACGCCGCAGTCCACCAGCAGAATCTGCTTGATCCGGTCAAACCGGGCCGCGCAGTAATAGCACAGACTCATTTCCTCCCGGACGTGGACAAACAGTTTGGAAATAGGCGTCCCGCCGTATAGGGACACCATCAGGCGTATCGCGTCCAGGTCGTTGCCGGTAAGCTCTTTTGTGGCGCGGAATCCAAGCACCATTTTAGACTGGGCCACCTGATACCGCTCGGTGACCGATTGAGCCTCCCGAACCTGGGTGATGACGCTGGACTGGATGGAAGCGGTCTCTCCCCGCTCCACGCCGGAAAAAGCTTCTGCAAAACAGCGTTTTGCAGGCTCGGGATCCCCGCAGCCCACAAACAAAATCTCCACATGGGCGGTGCGGATGGCGCGGCTGTACGCCGCAGCTGCCAGCTCAGGCGTCAGGCCCTTTGCCTGGTCGAGAGTTCCGTAACGGCTTTCCCCGTAAGGTTCCCCTTCGCATAATAGACTCTGGGCGCGGCTCATGGCAAAGGTGCGCTTTTCGTTGATTTCGCTTTCAATGGTGTCGATCAGATACTGTTTTTCCAGTTCAAATTCCTTGGGATCAAACGCACCGCCCGGCATGTTTGGAGAAAGTACGATTCCCGCCAGAATTCGGCTCAATTCCTCCACCATTTTTTCACCGTCCAGCGCAAACGCGTCGTCGATGGAGGCGATGGACAGGTTGAGCACCTGGTTATCGCCGATCTTGCGCACATCCGCGTCCAGATAGGCGCCGTACAGTTCGTTAAGCCGGCGGTTCAACTGTGTAAAATCCGGGCAGTCTTTGTACCCTTTGCGAAGGATAAACGGAAGCACCGCGTATTCCGATGCAGTTTTTCCGTCCAGTTTTAACATCAAATTCACCGAGATCCGGTCCGTTTTGTAACGGGGATCCACGATGGTGTTAAAGGAAACGCCGGGAGCAATCTGTTCCCCAAGCTGTACTTTTGTCATAAATCCATCACTCCATTCTCCGGCGTACCACGCCGGTCCTTCTGTGTCCGCCTTTTGTCGGCTGGTTGGCACCGTTAAAAGACGGATGAAGCAGATTCTTTTATTTTACCATATTCTTCCCCCGGGTTCTACTGATAATTGTGAATAAAGGGAGATTTTCTGCTAATCCTCTATGATTTCATCCGCATAGGCCAGTACGCTTTGCACCGCGTGATCCCGGTCCTTTTTGGTATCCTGAAGCAGATCCGCGTCGTTGGGAAGATTTCCCCAAACGGAAAACCGGCCGTCCTCCTGCAAAGCGACCTCCAGTTCGCTGTACTTTTCATAATCCGCTGGGTTAAATCCCTCAAGGGAACCCAGTAAATCCGTTGCGGCGCGAACCGCTTTATCCCCATAAAAAAACAAGCGTTTCATTGTATGGTAACTCCTTTCCTGTAT
Organism: Candidatus Metaruminococcus caecorum; assembly: GCA_904420045.1. Classification (GTDB taxonomy): domain Bacteria; phylum Bacillota; class Clostridia; order Oscillospirales; family Ruminococcaceae; genus Metaruminococcus; species Metaruminococcus caecorum. The sequence goes on from CAJFTY010000008.1 coordinate 6,296, forward strand.
TGATATAAAACCGCCTTTTCGCATAATCGCCACACGATAAATCTACTATTTTTGACCGTTAAGTGCGAGCAAAGCAATCAAAATGTCGATTGTCGGCGTTTTCCCAACAAGGCAGGCCAGCTGGATAATAAAGATATTATAACAATTTTTCCCAGTTTGTTCAATGCTCTATGCTTTTTTCATGCGCGCCTGTCAGCAGCAAGCAGGCGGCGGCTGCCAAGATCGGATAGGTTTCTTTTTCATCCCCGCAGGAGAGCATGAGCTCCAGCGGTTCCAGCGTGCTGCGGCAAACCTTGAGGGAGCGCTGAAGCGATACTGCACACCGGTCGTCTTTTTTGCTGGAAAACGTCAGGGTGTCCTTTTGGGACAAGCCGCAGGAGATCGTCTTTAAATTTTTTTGAGACAGCCATTCCAACTGCTTTAAATTTGAGGAATCCGCCACCATGTAACAGTTGGGTGCGATATGCACCGATTTTAACAGTCTTGCCTTTGGCCCCAGCACCACGGCGGCGCGTTCCAGTTGGATGTTTTGGAACCCTTCGGTATCCACAAACAATAGCCGCTTTCCCTGGCCGGCTTCTGCGATTTTCCCCCCTCCTACCGCGACCACATGGAAATACGGCTTGAGTTCGCTGAGGATATGTCCCCGGATCGACTGCCGCCAGTCGTCTCCCACCAGGATGACGGTGTTTACCCATGACGATTCCACGCCAAAATCCTCCTTTTACCATCTCGGCTTGACTTAAACGCAATATGCGCATTATCCATAGGGTTTCCGCCCAGATGGAAATTATTTATACATTGCTTGTATTTACACCTCTGTCAGTTTCAAAAGGAGCAAATAAAAAACAGAGGCCCTGCGGCCTCCGTTTTTTATTTCTCTTTTTAGATCCCTTTTGCAAACTCCCGGCCGAACTCCTTCGCGTCGGCCAGATCCTGTTTGGTGGGAACAAACACCACCCGGAATTCCTTTTCAAACAGGTTGACCTTCAGGTCTTTGAGCCGGTTGGAAAGGTTTTTAACCGCTTCCCCGCTCCACCCGTAGGAACCGAACAGCGCAACCGGGCGTTTTTGAATGTTCACCGCATCCACATGGGACAGCAAATTCCACACAGGGGGAACCGCGTCCTTGTTGATGGTGGGCGAACCAATTAAAAATCCGTCGGACTCGTTGAGCAGGGCGCCCAGCGTTCCAAGATCGTGCTCGATGATGTCGTAGGTCTCCACCTGGGCGCCGGGCAGTTCCTCCCGCACGCCTTCGGCGATGGCCTGAGCCAGCATTCCCGTATTGCCGTACGCGGAGCAGTAGAACACCGGGACAGACTTATGCTCTTTTTGGGAGGGCGTGCTCCAGGCGCGGTATTTTTCCATTGCCTGGCTTAACACGCCTTCTTTGGTGAGCACCGGGCCGTGGCTGACACAGCAGTACTCGATATCCAGATCCTTGATCTTGTCCAGACCTTTGAGCACGTAGGGTTTAAACGGCCCGAAGATCGCAGCGTAATACTCCCAAAAAGCCTGTTCGTACAGCTTGGGGTAGGGAACCTTGGTGTCGATCATCTGGGGCTCGCAGTAATGCGCGCCCAAGAAGTCGCAGGAAAACAACGCCTTTTCCTCCGGGCACCAGGTGAACATGGAATCTGGCCAGTGTAGGAAAGGGGCGTTTATAAACCGGAGGGTTTTATCCCCCAGGGAAATCTCATCCCCGTCCTTGACCACCTGGATGTTCATATCCGTACGGTTCGCGATGTTTTTTAAATAAATCGAACCCGCCTGAGAGATCAAAATTGTCAGATTGGGGTTAATCTCCAACAACTTGTCCACCGAACCGGAGTGGTCGGGCTCGTTATGGTTCATGACCAGGTAGTCAATCTTGGCAAGTTCCGCCACATTGTGAATGTTGTTCTTCAAATACTCAAAAAAGCGGGGATGCGCTGTTTCAATCAGCGCGGTTTTTTCGCTCCCCTTGACAAAATAGGAGTTATAGCTGGTGCCGTATTCCGTGCGCATCACGATATCAAACACCCGCATGTTGGGGTTGAGTACCCCGACTGAAGTAATGCTGTCTGTAATTTTTAGAACGCCCATGTTGATTGCTTCCTTTCCGATTGATCGTTATCCTTCCCGGCACGGCGAAACGGCAAAAACGAACCGCCAGAGCACACAAAGCCTCCGGCGGTTGTTTGAACAATCGACTATTCCGCTTCGAACAGGTCTTTGCCCACGCCGCAGAGGGGACAAACAAAATCCTCGGGAACATCCTCCCAGGCAGTGCCCGGAGCCACGCCCGCGTCCTCGCAGCCTTCTTCAGGATCATAAACATAACCGCAGACTGTGCATACATATTTTTGCATAAAACAAGCCTCCTTTGTTGATGTCAGATATAATATACCATAATGGTGGGAAATTGTAAAGACCCAATTTGCTGTTTATAGCTTTTCCAAAACCGGCTTTAAATATAACCCGGTGTAGGAATTTTTGCACTTTACAACCTCTTCCGGGGTGCCGGTGGCCACCACAGTTCCGCCCAGGTTGCCGCCCTCCGGCCCCAGGTCGATCAAATAATCGGCGGTCTTGATTACATCCAAATTGTGCTCGATCACCAGCACGGTGTTGCCGTTGTCCACCAGCTTTTGCAAAACCTCGATGAGCTTGTGCACATCCGCCGTGTGCAGGCCGGTGGTGGGCTCGTCCAGGATATAGATGGTCTTGCCGGTTCCCCGTTTGGAAAGTTCGGTGGCAAGCTTCACCCGCTGGGCTTCTCCTCCCGACAGGGTGGTGGCGGGCTGGCCGATTTTCACATAGCCCAGTCCCACGTCGTACAGAGTCTTTAATTTCCGCTGGATTTTGGGGATGTGTTCGAAAAACAGCATGCCTTCCTCCACCGTCATTTCCAGCACATCGTAGATGGTTTTGCCCTTGTATTTGACTTCCAGCGTCTCCCGGTTGTAGCGGCGTCCTTTGCAGACTTCGCAGGGAACGAAGATATCCGGCAGAAAATGCATCTCGATTTTGATGATGCCGTCGCCCTGGCAGGCCTCGCACCGGCCGCCCTTGACGTTAAAGGAAAACCGGCCGCTTCCGTAGCCCCTTAGCTTTGCATCCTGGGTCTGGGCGAACACCTCCCGGATGTCGGTGAACACCCCCGTGTAGGTGGCGGGGTTGGAACGGGGCGTACGCCCGATAGGCGACTGGTCGATGTCGATGACCTTGTCCAGGTTTTCCACTCCCAGCATTTCCTCATACCTGCCGGGTTTGATTCGAGCACGGTTGAGCTTGCCCGCCAGGCTTTTGTAGACGATCTCGTTGACAAAGGAGGACTTTCCGCTGCCCGACACGCCGGTGACGCAGGTCAGTGTCCCCAGCGGGATGGTCACGTCGATGTTTTTCAGGTTGTTCTGGGCGGCTCCTTTGACGGTGAGAGTCCGACCGTTCCCCTTCCGCCGGGTCTTGGGGACGGGGATTTGTTTTTTTCCGCTTAAATACTGCCCCGTAACCGAGGATTCACAGGCCATAATATCCTCCACCGAACCGGTGCAGACGATGTCGCCCCCGTGGATGCCCGCGCCCGGCCCCACGTCCACGATGTAATCTGCGGCGCGCATGGTATCCTCATCGTGCTCCACCACGATCAGGGTGTTGCCCAGGTCCCGCAGCCGCTTTAGCGTGGCAATCAGCTTGTCGTTGTCCCGCTGGTGCAGGCCGATGGAGGGCTCGTCCAGGATATACAGCACCCCCACCAGGGAGGAACCGATCTGGGTGGCCAGCCGGATGCGCTGGCTCTCCCCGCCCGACAGGGTTCCCGCCGACCGGGAAAGGGTCAAGTATTCCAGTCCCACGCTCTGTAAAAAGCCCAGGCGGTTTTTGATCTCTTTTAAAATCAGGTCGGCGATCATCTGCTCCCGTTCGGTGAGCTTAAGCTCCTCCACAAAGCGCAGCGCTTCGGTGACGCTTTTCGTGCAGAACTCGCTGATGTTGATGCCCCCTACCGTCACTGCCAGGGACTGAGGCTTTAACCGCTCCCCGTGGCAGTCCGGACAGTTGACGGCGCTCATGCACTGGGTGATTTCCTCCCGCATCCAGTCGCTGGTGGTCTCTTTAAAACGCCGCTCCAGGTTGTTGACCACGCCCTCAAAGTCGGTGGTATAGGTGCCGCTTCCGTATTCGCTGACCCGGGTCATCTCGATCTTTTTGCCCTTGGTGCCGTATAAAATCACGTCCTGCGCCTGTTTGGACAGCTTTTTAAAAGGGGTGTCCAAAGAAAAGCCATAGTGCTTGGCCAGCGCGTCAAAATACATCTGAGCGATGGTGCCCGAATCTGTTGCGCTCCAGCCGCTGGCCTTGATGGCCCCCTGATTGATGCTCAGCTCCTTGTTGGGAACTACCAGATCCGGGTCCACCTTCATAAAGGTGCCCAGACCCGTACATTTTTCACAGGCTCCATAAGGGTTATTGAAGGAAAACATCCGGGGGGAAAGCTCCTCCATGCTCACGCCGTGCTCAGGGCAGGCGTAGTCCTGGGAGAATAAAATCTCCTCCCCGCCGACCACGTCCACCAGCGCAAGGCCGCCGGTGAGCCCGGTGGCGACCTCCAAAGAGTCCGCCAGCCGGGTGCGGATCTCCGGTTTTAACACCAGACGGTCCACCACGATTTCAATGGTGTGCTTTTTGTTCTTTTCCAGGGAAATGGTTTCAGACAAATCGTACAGGTTCCCGTCCACCCGCACCCGAACAAAGCCGCTTTTTCGGGCGGATTCCAGCTCCTTGACATGCTCGCCTTTGCGTTGGCGCACCACCGGAGCCATAATCTGAAGCTTGGTTCCCTCCGGCAGGGTGAACACATGGTCCACGATCTGGTCGATGGTCTGCTGCTTGATCTCCCGGCCGCACACCGGACAGTGGGGCACGCCGATCCGGGCGTACAAAAGACGCAGGTAGTCGTAAATTTCGGTCACGGTTCCCACGGTGGAACGGGGATTTTTCGAGGTGGTTTTCTGGTCGATGGAAATAGCCGGAGAAAGCCCCTCGATGGAGTCCACATCCGGTTTTTCCATCTGGCCCAAAAACATCCGGGCATAGGACGACAGGCTTTCCACATACCGGCGTTGTCCGTCGGCGTAGATGGTGTCAAACGCCAGCGAGGACTTGCCCGAACCGCTCAGCCCTGTAAGCACCACAAACTTGTCCCGGGGAATTTCCACATCCACGTTTTTCAAGTTGTGCTCCCTGGCTCCTTTGATGATAATTTTATCAATAGCCACTGACAAATTCCTCCTTGGCGCTACATCTTCTTGAGCTTTTCAATCTCATCCCGCAAAAACGCCGCCTGCTCGAACTCCAACAGTTTTGCAGCGTTGCGCATTTCGGCGGTGAGCTTTTTGATCCGCTCTTGTTTTTCCTGGGCGGACAGACGTTTTGGGGGCTTTTTGCCGCCCTCCGGCTCCGCCTTGGTGGAGATTTCCAAAATCTCCCGCACCTGCTTGTGAATGGTGGTGGGCGTGATGCCGTGGGTCTCGTTGTACTCCATCTGGATCTTCCGGCGGCGCTCGGTCTCCCGGATGGCCCGCTCCATAGAGCCGGTCACCTGATCGGCATACATAATCACCTTGCCCTCGGCGTTTCGCGCCGCGCGGCCAATAGTCTGGATCAGGGAGGTCTCGCTCCGCAAAAATCCCTCTTTGTCCGCGTCCAGAATGCACACCAGTGACACCTCTGGGATGTCTAAGCCCTCCCGCAGCAGGTTAATCCCCACCAGCACGTCGAACTCGCCCAAGCGTAGGTCCCGGATGATCTCCATGCGCTCGATGGTGTCCACGTCGTGGTGCATATACCGCACCTTGACCCCCATGGAGTCCAGATAGTCGGTCAAATCCTCCGCCATTTTTTTGGTCAAGGTGGTCACCAGCGTGCGCTCCCCTTTTTCGGCCCGGGTGTTGACCTCGAACAGCAGGTCTTCGATCTGGCCTTCCACCGGGCGGAGGATAATTTCGGGATCCAAAAGCCCGGTGGGGCGGATGACCTGCTCCACCATATTGGCGGCGTGCTCCCGCTCAAAGGGGCCGGGCGTGGCGGACACATAGATCGCCTGGTTGATCTTGCCGTAAAACTCGTCAAAGTTTAAGGGCCGGTTGTCGTAGGCGGAAGGCAGCCGGAATCCATAGTCAATCAAAGTCTGCTTCCGGGCGCGGTCGCCGAAGTACATCCCCCGCACCTGGGGGATCGACACATGGGATTCGTCCACAAACAGAAGGAAGTCGTCCGGAAAGTGGTCCAGCAGCGTGTAAGGTGTGCTCCCCGCAGGCCGGCCGGACAATACCCTGGAGTAATTTTCGATTCCCTTGCAAAAGCCGATCTCCTGGAGCATTTCCAGGTCGTACATGGTCCGCTGGGAGATCCGCTGGGCCTCCAACAGCTTGTCGTTTTCCTTGAAATACTTGACCCGCTGGGCCAGCTCGTCTTCCAGCTCGTGGATGGCAGACGCCATCTTGTCCGGCGGCACGATGTAGTGGGAGGCGGGATAAATCGCCACATGGGACAGCACAGATTTCAGTTCCCCTGTCAGGGCGTTGATCTCGCTGATGCGGTCGATTTCATCCCCGAAAAATTCCACCCGGATAGCGGTGTCCCCCGAATAAGCGGGAAAAATTTCCACCACATCTCCCCGCACCCGGAACTTGTTTCGGATGAAGTTAATGTCGTTGCGCTCATACTGGATTTCCACCAGCTTGCGGAGCAGGTCATCCCGGTTTTTCTCCATCCCCGTGCGCAGGGAAATCACCATCTTCCGATAGTCAATGGGGCTGCCCAGGCTGTAGATGCAGGAGACGCTGGCTACGATGATTACATCCCGCCGCTCGCTGAGCGCCGAGGTGGCCGAATGGCGGAGCTTGTCGATCTCGTCGTTAATGGCGGAGTCCTTTTCAATGTAGGTGTCCGTGCCGGGGATGTAGGCCTCCGGCTGGTAATAGTCGTAGTAGGAAACAAAATACTCCACCGCGTTGTTGGGAAAAAACTCCCGAAACTCCGAACAAAGCTGGGCTGCCAAAGTCTTGTTATGAGCCAGCACCAGCGTCGGCCGGTTCATCTTGGCGATCACATTGGCCATGGTAAAGGTTTTTCCAGATCCGGTGACGCCCAGAAGAATCTGCTCCCGGTCGCCCGCCTGAAGCCCTTTGACCAAACCCTCAATCGCCTGAGGCTGATCGCCGGTGGGCTTATAGTCGGATACAAGTTCAAAAACATCTTTCATGCTGCACAGCCCCCTTTTTCAAACCGTTTAAAACCGGATGTTCCAGCATTTGCACTCAAAAGAATACAGGTATAGTATGTGATACGATTGTCGTTTCATTATAGCACAAAACCGTTTGTTTTAAAAGCCTTTTCGACAACAAATCGAACATTTGTTTTGCGTTTTTATTTATACATATTGCTTATAACCTCTGCTCTTTTTAAACGGTTGTTCAGAGGAAAAAACACCCGTGGGCAGAAACTGGTTCGCCCACGGATGTTTTTTGTTCACTATGAATCACAATAAATTGGCCGCTCTTGTTTCGCGTATTCGGGAAGCCCCAGACGCTTTCAGATTTTAAGGCCATGGCATCTTTTTCGTTTTTTACGGTTCCAATTTTTCAGCGCATATCCGGTCCACCGTTTGCAGCCGAACACCAGCGCACAGACACCCAACGCTAAGGCCAGGTTGGACAGGATATGGATCAGATGGCCAGACACGTTCCAATCCATCCGACATCCTCCCTCCTTGCGTTTAACGGCGGACCGGCTGTACGCTGCCCGCGGAATAACCCGCCTGCCATACAATCTGCCGCAGTTCGTTCTCGGATACCGGCCGCTTTGTCCGTACCAAGGCGCGGTTTTGTTTGAAATCCACCTGGGCCCAAAAGCCCTCTTTCCGGTTGTACGCATTTTCAATCCGCGTTGCACAGTTTTTACAGTGCATTCCTTGAATGTCCACCTGATAGGCAAACGCATAATGGCTTAAATCCCGGTCCGAAGGCTGGACGCGCCTTTCCCCTCCCCCGCCGGAACCACAGCAGCCGCTTTTGAGCTTTTTACCATAACTGATTCCAGCATACACGCAAAGGACGGCTAAAACAGCGCAGATGAGAATTGTCGTCCAGATGCCTTCCATGAAAACGCCTCCTTATCCATGTGGCTGTATGCGTCAGGCCAGCGCTTTTCCCAAAGCCGAGCAGGATGCTTCTGCCTCCTCGTCAGGCGCTTCGTTGCAGATCACACAATCGCAGGCCAACTGAGCGCCGTCGCTGCGGCAGGTTTCCTCCCAGGTGCGCATCCACTCGCCGTCCCCCCAGCCATAGGAGCCAAACAGCGCAATTTTTTTCCCGTTCAGCTTGGGTTCGCAGCTGAGAAACATGGGCTCAAATTCGTTTTCTTCCAGCTGTTCCGCCCCCATCGAGGGGCAGCCGAACGCCACTGCGTCAAAGTCATCCATTTGATCCGGACCGAATTCTGCCGCTGTAAACATCGAAACTTCCGCCCCCGCCTGTTTGGCGCCGGCCGCCACCTGATTGGCCATCGCCTCGGTGTTGCCTGTACCGCTCCAATAAACCACTGCTACTTTGCTCATATTTCCATACCTCATTTCTAAAAAATTCTATGTTAAGCAGCCACCGTAAGCTGCAAAACCGACCTACCCTGATTCCAAAGCCTGGTGTAAATACGGCGGCATTTTCTATAACGCTCGAATGTTTTGACCGCTTCACACGGGTTGCAGTACACCTTCCAGCAGCCCGTGCACGCACAGTTTTTTCCTCCATGCTGAATAAACCCAATTACATCATCCAAAGGATAGCCCAAAAAAACGCCGATTTCGTGGGGAAAGGAATCACTTTGCTCCAGCCTGGATTTCAAACGGCTCAGGGAATCTTTCGCATCCAAGCCGCTATAACCGAACTCGGTTAAAAATTCCGCCACTCCAGGCCGCTGTAAATCCGATTGCAGATGAGAGCTTCGGCACACATAGATAAGCGCATTGGTTTTTCTCCGCCTTAAAACCTGTATGAACAGCCCCTTTTTATGAAAGTGTTTGTTCCAGATTTGAATCTGCGTTTCCAGCTCTTGATGGTCGGTGACGGGAACGCAAAACATACTGGCGGTTTTTAAAGATGCAAGAGTGGGCGCACAGTGTTCAATCAGATATTTTTCCAGACTCATGCAGATTCTCCTTCCCGTCAAGCGCGGTTTGATTCGGCTGCCGTGCAATTCCGTTTTCCACAAAATAGGTCTTCAGCGCCCGAAAGCTTTTCGCGCTGAGAACATGCTCCATACGGCAGGCGTCGTGCATCGCAGTTTCCCGATCGACGCCAAGACTTGACAACACATTGGAAAACAGCAGATGACGTTCGTACATGATTTCTGCCAAGGCTTTTCCCTTGGTTGTCAGCGAAATTTGATACCCGTCGCTCATACGGATGTAGCCCCCCTGTTTGAGGTTTTTCATCGCTACACTGACGCTGGCTCGGGAGACATTCATCGCTTCTGCTACATCTACCGACCGGACGGGATTCCCCTTCATTTGCAGGATCAGGATCGTTTCCAGATAGTCCTCACCGGATTCCATAACTTTCATTTGACCGCCTCCCACAAAAACGTGAAATATAGTTAGTTAAAACTAACTATATTTGAATAAAAAACGCTTTTAACCCCTTCGGTAAAGCGAGATCAATAAAACCAAGAATCATACAATATAGTTAGCTTTAACTAACTGATAGTTTACTATATTTTTCCTCTAGCGTCAAGTAGTTTTCCTAAATAAAAAAATTGCCCGAGCGTTTATTATAGGTCAAAAAGCAGACTTTTTCGTTGTTTTACACCGAATGAATGAAGCACAGACAGGAACAATATGTTTAGGAGGGATACAATGAAATACCGGAATTTACACGATTTGTTGCAGCACAGTTCCAGCAGCCGCTCTTTTTTTGTTTCGCTGCCGGTAGAGCTGCAGTGCAAGCTGCACGAGCACAACGACTATGTGCACACGGCAGCGGAGCTTCACGCTCGGGCGGAAGCCGTTCAGTCTCACCAGCGGCTGATGGATCTGGGCGGCTGGAACAATTGATTCCTTTTGGGCAATTCTGTAAGCAATAAAGCATCCCTGGAAAGGATTGTTCCGGGGATGCTTTTCTTGTCTGGCAACCGCCGCCTAGAGCGCCAGTGCCTTTTGATTCATTGGCTTACAACGACCAGCTTTGGCTTTTCGTTTGCAAATCCACCATATGGCTGTATATCCCCCCCGCGCGTTCCAGCTCGTCAGGCGTTCCCTGTTCCGCCACCATTCCGTCCGCCAAAACGACAATTTTGTCCGCTCCGGCGACGGTGCGCATCCGGTGGGCGATCAGTAGAACGGTTTTGTCCTGAATCAGCCTGGACAGCGCCGTCTGAATCAGCGTCTCGTTTTCTACGTCTAAAGAGGCTGTGGCCTCGTCCATGAGAATCACAGGTGCGTCCTTTAAAAACGCCCGGGCGATGGAAATTCTCTGTCGTTCGCCTCCGGACAGGGTGCAGCCGTTTTCCCCGATCCGGGTGTTCCAGCCCTCGGGGAGCTGGTCGGCAAATTCATCGCAGTTGGCAAGCTTGGCTGCTGCAATCACTTCGTCATCCGTTGCGTCCTTTTTACCAATCCGGATGTTCTCCAAAATGGTGTTGTCGAACAGTGTTACATCCTGAAACACGATGGAATACAGGTTTAACAGGGTTTCCGGGTCCACCTTGGAAACATCCATTCCCCCGACCGTGATGGTTCCCCTGTCCGCATCCCAAAACCGGGAGGCCAGCCGGGACACTGTGGTCTTTCCACCGCCAGAGGGTCCCACCAGCGCGGTAACCTCCCCCTGTTTTGCGGTAAAGGATACGTCTTTTAGCACGGTTTCTCCAGTGTTATAGGCGAATCCTACATGGCTGAATACAATGTCGCATCCTTTGTTTGACAGCCGGTTTTCCCCACTTTGTACCGGATGGTCGAGAATTTCGTTCATTCGGGCGATATTGGTGCGGGTACTGATGACCGCCGCCAGGTTTTGCAAGGCGGACTGAAGCGGATCGTACAGCCTGGACACCACCAGCAAAAACAAGAAAAAGGTCATTACATTCAGGGAGCCGCCGATCAGCAGCGCGGATCCGACCAGCGCCACTGTGGCGATGCCCAGCTTTAAAATCAGTGTGGCAGACACCACAAACGCTGCGGTTCCGAATTCGGAAATAATCGCTCGTTTTTCCACCGCTTTGATTTTTTTGTCCAGCCCCTTCAGATATTCGTCTTCGGCGTTGTTGGCTTTTAGATCCCGGGCGGTCTCGATGCACTCCTGAATGCCGCCGGCGCAGGCCATTTTCGCATCCATCTGCCGGTTGTTTAGCCTTTCCTGTACCTTAGAGGAAAACCCGACGATAGCAAACGATACCGGCAGCACCCAGAGCGCCGCCAGAGCCATGCGCCAGTCAAAGACCAACAGGCTCACGGCGACCAGAACTGTGGAGATCATCGACCCGAACAATTCAGGGATAAAATGGGAAAAGCTTTGCTCTAAAAAGGTGCAGTCCGCCATAATGGTGCTGGTCAGATCCGCCAGGTCCTTTTTACCAAAAAAGGACAGCGGGATTTTTCGCAGCTTTTCCGCCAGGGAAATCCGCCGCACACCGCTTTCCACATAGGTGGCAAAATAGGTGGCGTTGTACTGAAACCAGGTGGTCAGAAAAATCAGTCCAATACACACCGCGACGCCCACTGCATAAAAGGCGATCCTTGCTCCGCGCACGCCCCCGTTCATCAGGTCGTTTACCAAAAAGTACAAAAGCCCTACCGGAAACATCAGCGACAGGTTCTGCAACACGCAGGCCAGGCACCCTTTGACCAGATCAATCGCCCCCTGACGGGACAGGGCAAATTTCTTTTGCAGTTTTTCAATCATCGTTTACGCCTCCTGTGCCACTTTCCACTGAACGGAAGTCCGGTAATCGTCCCACATGCGGCTGAACAAACCGCCTTTTTTCGTCAGTTCTCCGCAGGTTCCGCTTTCCACGATCCTGCCGCCTGCGAGCACGTAGATGCGGTCGGCATCCACCACAGTGGAAAGCCGGTGTGCGATCATGATGACCGTCTTTCCTTTGGACAGCGCGGAAAACGCCTGCTGAACCTTCGCCTCGTTGTCGGGATCCGCAAACGCTGTGGCTTCGTCCAAAAGAATAACCGGCGCATTTTTCAGCATCGCCCGTGCAATGGCGATCCGCTGCTGCTCGCCCCCGGACAGATACACACCTTTGGTCCCCACCACGGTGTCCACCCCCAAGGGGAGCTTTTCAACAATGTCCATGCACTGGGCTGCCCTGAGCGCTTCCAGGATTTCATCCCGAGTGGCGTCCGGCCTGCCCATGCGGACGTTTTCTAGGATCGATGCTTTCATCAGGCGGCTGTTTTGAAATACGAAGGAAACCGTATCCATTAATTGGTTTTTCCTGATCTCCCGCACATCCACTCCTCCGATTAGCACCCGGCCGCTCTGTGGATCAAAAAAGCGGGCAATCAGGTTGGCAAGGGTGGTTTTTCCCCCTCCGGAGGGGCCCACCAGCGCCACAGTCTGTCCGGCGTCAACGTGAATGGACACGTGATCTACGGCGTTTTTCTCTCCGTCATAACTGTAGCACACGTCCTGAAGATCCACCGCTCCGTCTCGGGGAAGCTTGGGGTCTGCGGGCTCAGAAAGCGGTCTTAAATTAAGCACGCTATCGATCCGCTGCATGGCATCGTCTACAATCATGGCGTTCTCACTCTGAAACATGATTTTTGTCAGCGTCACTGAGATCACCGGCGTGATGATGATGTAAAACAACAGGTTCAGAAGAAATTCGCCGGTCACTCCGCCCTGTGTAAACCCAATTCCCGCAGCGATCAAAAAGGCGAACACGCTGTTGATGGCCGCCGTGTAAAACATCATCGGCCCCCGCAGCTGCTTGGTATAGGCGATCACCCAGGTTCCATAGCGGTCAATGGAGCCCTTGAATTTTTTGAAGGAAAACACCGTTTGCCCAAAGGTTTTGACCACCGGGATTCCCCGGACGTATTCCACCGCTTCGTTGGACATATCATCCAAGGCGTTTTGATATTCCGCCATCTTCTTCTGCATGTTGGAACCAGTCATGCACATCATGATCCCAAAGCCCATCGCCACGGGGACCAGGCTTAACAGTCCCAGCCGCCAATCAAAAATCAAAAGCAGCGCCAGCAGTCCCAGAGGCGTTGCGATGGCACCCGCCTTGTCAGGAAGCTGATGGGCCAAATAGGTTTCGGTGGCGGCGCTGGACTCGTTGACGATCTTGCGCAGCTTTCCACTGCCAAAGTTTTCCGCAAACCCCAACGGAAGCTTGACAATATGACGCATAGCGGAGCTGCGGATGTTGGAGGCGACCCGGAACGCCGCCATATGGGAACACATCAGCGCGGCGATGTACACAATGACCGCCACAACGGCGAACAGCACTGCCATCCAGCCGTTGTGCGTCAGGTTCTGCGCGGCGCCGAAGTCCGGCGCGGTGTCGATGACTTCTTGCAAGATCTTCCAGATGTACCAGAAAGGCACCAGCGCAATGAACGCACTGAGCGCCGACAGAATCCAGGAAGAATAGGTGAAAAACCGGTGATTCCCGGCATATCCCATCAGCCTGGAAAGGTTGGATTGTTTTTTCATGAACATACCTCCTTTAAACGTGCGCTTATACAGAGGACGGCTCCGCCCGCAACAGCAAAACCGTGCCTTACTGCCATTAGTTAGTTTTAACTAACCTCAAAGCAAAAAGAACAGGGCCGTTACAGCCCCATAATTTTTGACCAGCCAGCGGTATAAAATTCCCGCAGGTCGTGGACATACTGTTTGGAATGCTCCCGCGGCATATCGTGGACGACAATTTCAAAAAATCCGGAAAACATGCCGCTGACCAAAATATGTTCCAGCTGGCTGTCCAGTTCCCGAGGTGCGTATCCGGTGCTTTTCAGCACATTGATAAAACGGTGGGTGCATTCCACCTCAATTTCCACCATGGTGTGGACAAAGTGCTCGTACTCGGTGCCCTCTGAACAGCAGAGAATCAGCTTAAAGGCATCAAAATGTTCGTAAATATAGTCGATCATCCAGTCCATACAGGTGCCGGAGATATCCCCCATGCGCGCCGGCTGCTGATCCGGCGGCAGGCAGGCAAATATCTCTTGCGCCTCTTGAAACTTTTCCAGTAAGGTTCGGGCAGGTTCCCCTACCAATGCGTCGAACAGTTCTTCCTTACTTTTAAAATACCCGTAAAAAGCGCCGGTGGTTACACCGGCTTCTTTGACGATCGTCCGTAAAGAGGCGGCGCGAAAGCCTTTTTTCAGAAACTCTTTTTGTCCCGCAGCCAGAATATTTTGACGGGTGCTAAGCTGTTCCAATACAATCCCGCCCCTTATAACACTGTTATATATCACTGTTATAGTATATTCAATTCTGTTCTGGTTGTCAAGGGTTCAGACAAAAAATCCCCTTTTCCCATGATGGGAAAAGGGGATTTTTTCGTGAAGAATTACACCGAATGCCCCATTTGATAGGCCTGCTCCATAAACGAAGTGGTATCCACCTCGCCTTTGTTCCAGACGCCGGTGGCGTACAGCACGCCTTTTTCCACTGCTCCTTCCAGACATTCTTCCGTAAAGCCCCGAAAGCCGACCATGGTGCGTTCCAGATTTTCCTGCTGGGTATCCGCAGCGGTTAGGATAAAATAAAAGTCCTTGCCGGTGATCTCCTGATACCGGGGCACCGTGCGGTCAATCAGTGTTTTCATCTGCGCGTCCATCGTATAAAAATACACCGGTGTCGCCATCACAATCACATCCGCGCCGCACATTTTGTCCAAAATCTCCGCCATTTGATCCTTCTGCACGCAGCGATGGGTGGTGTTACATGCCCCGCAGCCGGTGCAGTACCGGATCTCCTGATCCCGCAGAGAAAGAAGCTCCACGTGGTTTCCCGCATCTTTGGCCCCCAGTTCGAACTGTCTGCACAGGGTTTCTGAGTTTCCGTTCTTGCGGGGAGAGCCCGATAAAATCAATACGTTTTTGTTCATGGCCGATCCTCCTGTTCCTCCAGCCGGCAGTACTCTTGTTCCGTCACCGGCTCCACCCACTCATTGGAGCCGCCAGGAGCGGGAATCTCAATGGCGATGTGAGAAAACCAGCTGTCCCGGGCCGCGCCGTGCCAGTGTTTCACCTCAGCAGGGATGTGAACCGCATCCCCCGGCAGAAGCCTGCGGGGAGGCTGTCCTTCCTGCTGATACCATCCCTTTCCGCCGGTGACCAGCAAAATCTGTCCGCCCAGGTGATGAATATGCCACCAATTGCGGCAGCCAGGTTCAAAGGTGACGTGCATGGTGGGAACTCCCTGCGTTGTCAGTACCGCCAGATAGCTTTTGCCTGAAAAATAGTCTGCATAAGCGTCATTTGGTTCTCCCAACGGGAATACAGCGTCTGTACCCAAATGTTGATCCATTGTAAATCCTCCTTATCCGCTGGAGATCGGCGGTTTTCCGCCAAAACTCCGTTCTGTTTTTAGACTAACACTTGGAGTACACTCCATGTCAAGGGAATTTTTTATTTTTTACATGAGGACAAAAAAGGATACCTTTCAAAACAAATTGGGCATTCTTTAAAAGGACAAACCGCTGTCAAAATACTGCCTGGGAATTCCCGCTGTCAGGAATGTAAGAATTCTGTAGGAAGTTCTTCATAACTTTCGCATTGAATTTTTAAACTGTGTTTGCTATGCTAAATATAGTGAGTAAGAAACCGGAGGACGCTTTATGAAGCAAAAGACAAAAGATACAATTAAAAACGATAAAAAATCCTTCGTGAAATTTATCATCTTTGGAATCGTACTGCTGATTATTGTGGCGATTACCATCAAGCTTCTGCCCTGGATCATTTCCTTAAAAGACCAGGCGGCCCGGGATCAGCTTCGGGACTATATTCATTCCTTTGGTATCTGGGGATGGCTGGTCGCCCTGGGGATCCAGATTCTTCAAGTGATTGTCGCTCTGATTCCCGGAGAGCCCATCGAGATTATCGCCGGCGTGCTGTACGGAACAGCCGGAGGAATGCTCACCTGCCTGCTGGGCTGTTTAATCGGAACAATCATCATCTTTTACATGGTCAAGCTTTTGGGATACTCCTTTGTACGAACGATTATTTCCGAGGAAAAGATGCACAAGCTCAAATTCATGCAAAATGAAAAGCGGCTGGAATTAGTGGTCTTTATCCTGTTTTTTATTCCTGGAACGCCCAAAGACGTGTTGACCTATTTTGTTCCTCTGACCTCCATCAAACCCATCCATTTTTTCCTGATTTCCACCTTTGCACGCATCCCCTCGGTAATTTCTTCCACCTTTGTAGGATCGGCGTTGGACAAAGGGAATCTGGCAGTCAGCATCGGCGTATTTCTCGCTACAGGCGTGGTGGGTATTGCGGGAATCTTTCTAAACGACCGTGTGATGAAATACTTCGAAAAACGCAAAGAAGAACGGGAAAAGAAAAAAATAGAACGGTGACGATCATCATCCGCCCCCAGGTAAAACCGGGGACTGTTGCGAAAGGGCCCAAACACCTCCGCCTCCTACGACAGCGGAGATGTTTGGGCCCTTTCAATCATCTGCTCAAACCATTTCAGAATCAACGATCCGGGTTCACGTGCACCATGCAGTGCCTTGCCTGGGGGAATTCCCGCTCTACCGACCGGTGCACCGACTCCGCAATCCGGTGGGCTTCAGATAGCGGAAGGGACGCATCCGCCTGAATATCCACATCCACATAAAACCAGGAGGAAAACATCCGGGTTTTCATCTCGTCGATCCCCAGCACTCCCTGTTGGGACAAGATCACCCGGCGGATGGATTCTTCTGTCTGTTCGTCGCAGGCTTCATCGGTGAGCTTTGCCACCGACTCCTTGGCGATGTCAAACGCCACCTTCAGAATCAGAAGCGCAATGACAATCGACGCGATGGGATCAAGTATGGGAAAGCCCAGCCTTGCTCCTGCAATGCCTGCAAGGCTCCCCACGGAGGACAGCGCGTCGGAACGATGATGCCAGGCGTCCGCCATCAATGCCTGGGAACCGAGCTTTTTCGCCGCGTTTCGGGTGTACCAGTACATCCACTCCTTGACGGCGATGGAAACTCCCGCTGCCGCCAGAGCCAGCGCTCCCGGAGACGATAGACGTCCTAAAAACGCAAGCTGCGCGTTTTGACACGCCTGGCGGATAATGACTAGGCCGGTCATCAGCAAAATAGACGCCAGTACCAGCGCGGCCACCGATTCAAACCGATCGTGTCCATACCGGTGCTTTTGATCGGGCGCTTTGCTTCCAAGGTTGACTCCAGCGATCACCACCAGGGTGCTGAACACATCGGAGGCGGAATGCGCCGCGTCGGAGATCATAGCGCCGGATCGGGCGATTATTCCCACAAAAAGCTTTGCTGCCGACAGAATCCCATTGATTGCAAGGGAAACAGCGGACACCCGGTTGGCAATTTTTGTGTTTTGTCTGTCCATAAGAGCCTTGATTCCTCTTTTCCCATGATCCGCCGTCTAAAATGCATGGACGGCCGTTTTTATCATGGTATGCCCATAACGCAAAAGAGGTGAAAAACGCCCCGTTCCAAACAGGAACGGGGCGTTTTTTGACCGTTTCTTTTTAGGTTAGGTGTTTCCCCTTCCCGAACGGCAGGAGAAACCCACACAGCTATTCCACCGTGACGCTCTTGGCCAGGTTGCGGGGTTTATCCACGTCGCAGCCACGCAGCACCGAGGTGTGATAGGCGAATAGCTGCAACGGCACTACCGCCAACATAGGAGCCAGGACTTCCTCTACCTGGGGGATTTCCAGCACAAAGTCCCCGAGCTGTCCGGCAAGCTCCGCCCCCTGCTGGCAAAGCAACAGCACTTTTGCTCCCCGGGCCTTGACCTCCTTAATGTTGCCGATCATCTTTTCGTACAGGGACTCCTGGGTGGCAACCGCAATCACCGGCATGTTCTCGGTAATCAGTGAAATGGTGCCATGTTTTAATTCCCCGGCTGCATACGCTTCGCTGTGGATATAGGAAATTTCTTTCAGCTTTAAAGAGCCCTCCAGAGACAGGGCGTAGTCCAGACCTCTTCCAATAAAGAACAGATCCTCGGAATCTTTAAATTCACTCGAAAACGCTTTGCAGGCGTCGCTTGATTCCAGTACCTTGCTGATCAAATCGGGGATTTCCATCAGCTTGGCGGTCAAATCCTTCACCTGAGTCTCGTTTAACCGCTCCCGGACCAGCGCCAGTTTAAAGGCCAGCAGATACATGACGGACATCTGAACAGAATACGCCTTGGTGGAGGCCACGGCGATTTCCGGACCCGCCCAGGTGTAGATCACGCTGTCCGCCTCACGCGCGATGGAAGATCCCACCACGTTGACCACCGCCAGGGTGTGCGCCCCCCGTTTTTTCGCCAGGCGCAGGGCCGCCAAAGTGTCGGCGGTCTCCCCCGACTGGGAGATGATGACCACCAGGTCTTTTGCATCTAAAATCGGATCCCGGTACCGGAACTCGGACGCGATGTCCACATCCACGGGAACCCGGGCGAGCTTTTCAATGACATATTTGCCCACCATTCCCGCGTGCATGGCGGTTCCGCAGGCCACTACATGGATTTTGTCAAAGCTTTTTAAAACCTCGTCGGTCAGGGATTCCACCTTCAGGTCGGGCAGGCCGTTTTCCACCCGGGGGGACACCGTATCCCGGATGGCCTTGGGCTGTTCGTGGATTTCCTTGAGCATAAAGTGGTCGTAACCGCCCTTTTCTGCGGATTCGATATCCCAGGTAGCGGTCAAAACCTCTTTGCGGACCGGCTGGCCGTTTACGTCTACGATCTCCACCTTGTCTTTGGTCAGGGTGACGATCTCGTTTTCCTCCAGCAGGTAGTAGTCGCGGGTGTATTTTAAGATCGCGGGGATATCCGAGGCGATAAAGTTTTCCCCCTGCCCCAGGCCCACGATCAGCGGGCTGTCTTTACGCACCGCGTACAGGGTATCCGGCCGGTCTTTGAATAGAATTCCCAGCGCGTAGCTGCCCTTGATGTCATGAAGGGCCTTTTTAATGGTCTCCACCGGATCGCCGTTGTAATAATAGTCCAACAGCTTCGCCACGGTCTCGGTATCGGTCTGGGAGACAAACTGATACCCCTTGCCCTCCAAAAACTCCTTGAGCTGTAAATAGTTTTCAATGATGCCGTTGTGGACGATGGAGAGCTTATCGCTGCCGTGGGGATGGGAGTTTACATCCGAAGGCTCCCCGTGGGTGGCCCAACGGGTGTGCCCGATTCCGCAGTGGCCGTGAGGCCGGCCGACAGCGTCCATTTTCTTTTCCATATCGTCCAGGCGACCCTTTGATTTGACGGTTTTAATGGTTCCGTTTTCAAAGATCGCCACACCGGCGGAATCGTATCCCCGGTACTCCAGTTTTCGCAGGCCGTCCACCAAAACATTGGACGAATCCTTTTCGCCTATATATCCAACAATACCACACATAACGGTTCTTTCCTTTCTATTCGTATCAAACAGAAGGTCCCTTCCGGCGGGTCTGCGCCGGAGGAACACATAACCAATCGTCCGGAGCGCGGCCCCGGATTTCGATGTACATTCTTTTCTTTTGGACAACCCTTTTGTTCCGCAGTCTCCCGCGTATTTGTGGGCTGCCTGACGACCCCGTTTTTACAGGACCGGGAGGGCATCCGCCGAATCCTTCGATCACCCTCCGCCTCGTTAACCCGCCCCCAAAAGCAGGTCTGGCGCTTGCAAATATTTCCATACAAAGTCTGTTTGTACGCTCAAAACCTCCCTTTTGTCAAATTTTTGTATAGAAAGATTCTACTATATTGTATCCAATTTTACAAAAAAGTCAATTGGAATTTGGTAACACGGTTATTACAAGATATGTTTTTCCCCTCAAAAAAAGACGAAAGAACAGGAAAAACGCCTGTCCTTTCGCCCAATGGTCAATTGTTCTCTTCTTCCATGTCCTTGCGCTTGTCAGCGTCGGAATGAATCATCCGGGCAAGCAGTTCCAATGGAAAGGGCGGCTGTGCCAGCGGGCGTACCGCCAATTCTAAAAGTTTTAAGGGATTATCATCTCCGGCGCTGCGGTTGGAACTCAACCGCCCGCACGTTTGACAGCGGTGGATGATTGCCCATTCGCCGTCCTTTCGCACCCAGACGCCAATGGGTTCCATAATACCGCCGCAGCCAGCAGATCGGTCTCCCGGAAGATTGTCCAGATGCAGACTAGATAAACAATGAGGACAATGATTGCGGTGTCTGGACCCTGCTGCATGCAAAGAAACTGGCTGGCCACATACTTTACAGAAAAAAGAGGGTTGGTCGGATAATTTATGTTTGACAAATTGTTTCAAGGAAAACATCCTCCTGATTGTTGATGAGTCAACAGTTGGGAGGAACGCGGAGAATTACTGCGCGTAAACCTCCCGGTTTACCGCACAATCCCATTTACCATATAAATACAAAAACATTCTTCCTTTCCATAACGTTCCGTTTTGTTATTTTTTGTTTCGGGGCTTGTAGTGCGGGTTTTTCTTGCGTTTTTTGCGCACCGAAAACCCAAAGCTCCCAATTTTTTTCCCCAGCTCGTAATATCCGCCGTGGGCATACGCCGCCAGGGAGCTCTGTTCCAGCCGGAGCTTGCCGGTTTCGTCCACATATTTTGGATCCACGTTGACCGCCACGATATCGGCTAAAAACATGTCGTGTGACCCCATGGGAACCACATCGGTCACTCTGCATTCCAAGCTTAAGGGGCTTTGCAGCAGCATGGGGCAGGAAACCTGGGTGGCAGGTTCCACCGCCAGATTCATGGCCTCGAATTTATCCACGTCCCGGCCGGACTTGACCCCGCAGTAGTCCGCCGCCCGGATCATCGGCGCGGTGGTCAGATTGATGACAAACTCGCCGGTCTCCTTGATCAGATCGTAAGAATACCGGGAGGGCCGCACGGATATGTAGGTCTTAGGCGGATTGGTGTTGAGAATTCCCGTCCAGGCGATGGTCAGCACATTCGCCTTTTCCCCGTTGCCACAGGTGACCATCACCGGCGGAACCGGCGCCAGCATCGCTCCGCCTTTCCAACTGATTTTATTCATATACACATGTCTCCGTTTCCGCCGCGCGATATGCGCAGTTGAATGTTCGGCGCGGCTGTTTTTAGCATACCACACCAACCGGCAGAACGCAACGAAAAGAGCGGCCTCCGCTTTCTCTTTTTGGCATATCATGCTATAATAACAGGGAATTTACATAGAAACGGAAGGTCGTTTTATGGAACGGAACGCATTGGCATCCTGCACTCTTTGTCCGCGAAGCTGTAAAGCCGACCGGCTTCACGGAGAAACCGGCTTCTGCCGGGCGGGACAAACGATAAAAGCCGCCAGGGCCGCCCTGCACTTTTGGGAGGAACCCTGCCTGTCCGGCGCCCGGGGTTCGGGAACCATTTTCTTCTCCCACTGCACCTTACAGTGCGTATTCTGCCAAAACCGGGAGATCAGCGCCCGGCAAACCGGGGCCCCGGTCACCATTTCCCGGTTTGCCCAGATCTGTCTGGAGCTTCAGGAGCAGGGGGCCCACAACATCAATCTGGTGACGCCCACCCACTTTGTCCCCCAAATCACGCAAGGGATTTCCCTTGCCAGAAAGCGAGGGCTCGTGCTGCCGGTGGTCTACAACTCCGGCGGATACGAAACGCCGGAAACTGTCCAGGAGCTGAGGGGGACGGTGGATGTTTTCCTCCCCGACTTCAAATACTGGGACAACCGGCTGGCCCGGAAGTATTCCGGCGCGCCGGACTACCGGGAATGGGCGCAAAAAAGCCTTGCTCAGATGGTGAAACAGACCGGCTCCCCGCAGTTTGACCAAGAGGGCATGCTGCGGCGCGGGGTGATCGTGCGGCACCTGATGCTCCCTGGGATGATGGAGGATTCCAAAGCGATCATCCGGTATCTCCACGAAACCTATGGGGAGCAGATCATCCTGAGCATCATGAACCAGTACACCCCTATGGAGTTTGTCCGTTATTACCCCGAAATCAACCGCACCGTCAACCAAGAGGAGTACGACGGGCTTTTGGACTTTGCAATTTCCATCGGTGTGGAGACCGCCTATGTCCAAGAGCAGGGCACCCAGAAGGAAAGCTTTATTCCTCCGTTTGATCGTCGGGGCCTTTAGAATCGTCCGTTTGTTTGTTTTCTTTTTTGTTAAACGCCAAGCTGAGAAGCTTGATGGCGATCATGATGACCGCAGTCACCACAAAGACTCCCGCCATCCCGTAAAACAGATAGCGGAAGGTTTCAAAAAACTGCGGCAAATTAAAATGAAATTGCATATTGCACACCTTTCTGTCCTTGCAAATGGAAGCGCTTTCCCCTTTGGGGAGGCGTTTTGTTTTATCCGATCAGGCTCAGCAGCAATCCGCCCGCGATCACCGAGGCAATCTGCCCCGAGACGTTGGCCCCCGCCGCGTGCATCAGCAAAAAGTTCTGGGGATCTTCTTTGAGCCCCATCTTGTGAACCACCCGGGCGGACATGGGAAACGCGGAAATCCCCGCAGCGCCGATCATGGGATTCACTTTGTTTTTGGTAAACAGATTCATGACTTTTGCAAACAGCACGCCGCCGAAGGTGTCGAAGATAAACGCGATCAGGCCAAGGCCCAGAATCACCAGCGTTTCCTTGGTGATAAAATCCTCCGCCTGCATTTTCGCGGCGATGGTGATTCCCAGCAGCAGGGTGATTAGGTTGGCCAGTTGTTTTTGCGCGGTTTCGGACAAGCTGTCCAGTACGCCGCATTCCCGGATTAGATTGCCAAACATTAAAAACCCGATCAAGGCCACCGACCGGGGCGCAATCAGCCCGGCGATCATCGTCACCAGGATGGGAAACAAAATCCGAGTGGTTTTGGAAATATCCCTCTGCTGATAGTGCATCTTGATCCGGCGTTCTTTTTTGGTGGTAATCAGTTTGATGCACGCCGGCTGGATGATGGGCACCAGCGCCATATACGAATATGCCGCCATGGCGATCTGTCCCACGTATTTGCTCCCCAGGTAATTAGAGACAAAAATGGAGGTCGGCCCGTCCGCCGCGCCGATAATGGCAATGGAGGCTGCGTCCTTTAAATCAAATCCGATTAAAGAAGCCATGGACAGGGTGAAAAAGATCCCGAACTGGGCCGCCGCGCCGAACAGCATCATTTTGGGATTGGATAAAAGCGGACCAAAGTCGATCATCGCGCCGATCCCGATAAACAAAAGCAGAGGGAACAGTTCGTTGGAAATCCCAGAATCAAACAGCAGGGACAAAACGCCAACCTCTTCCCTTCCGTCGATCCACTGGGTGACCGCTCCGGAAAACGGAAGGTTCACCAGAATCGCCCCAAATCCGATGGGGAGCAAAAGGGCGGGTTCCATATCCTTTTTGATCGCCAAAAAGATCAGCACGCCGCCAATCAGCCACATCACCACCTGTTGCCAGGTGACCTGCAGAATGTTTTCATAGAGGATCTCCATCTGTTTTTCACAACCTTTCCGAACGTTTTGCAGTTCCGGCAGCACAGCGGCGTTTGTAAAAAAAGACCTTTATCATGCGCAAAAAGTCATGATAAAAGTCTCGCTTTTTATAGTATGCGCGGATTTCGGACGAAATCGTATTGACGCGATCATACTACGGCAGC
This sequence comes from Candidatus Metaruminococcus caecorum, assembly GCA_904420045.1. Taxonomy (GTDB): domain Bacteria; phylum Bacillota; class Clostridia; order Oscillospirales; family Ruminococcaceae; genus Metaruminococcus; species Metaruminococcus caecorum. The sequence goes on from CAJFTY010000008.1 coordinate 30,104, forward strand.
CGCCGCAAGCTACTCCCTTTTGTTTCCTGCAATTGTATTTGGAATCAGACACTCCTTTGTCAATGGTTTATAAACAATTATACCAGAAGCCAGAGGATACTACAATGGTTTTCTATAAAATTTGTCAAAAACATGCATGTAATTACGGGAGTTTTTCTGCGCTTTCCATGATTTTTCCATAGTATGCCCCAAAACAGGTTTTTTACTCCACCGCCTGGTTTAAAAAGCGTTCAGCGCTGGCAGCCACCTCATGGGACGAGACAGCTGGCCGATGAGGATGAATTTATCCCCGGACCACCTGTTTGGCCCAACGAACATCCTCACCGGTAAAGGCGTTGGTGATTCGGATCAGCAAAAGGTATACCGCCGCAGCCAGCGCAATCGCAGTCACCGCTCCCAGCACCGGGGATCCGACGGCCGGGAACAGCTCCAGCACCATATTGGTTCCCACTGCCGCCAGCAAAATGCACAGGATGGGTTTTACGACCCAATCCCCGGCGCGAACCCTAAAATTCGCCACCACTACCAGCCTGCGCACGCTTAAAAAGGTGTTGAACAGCTCGCTGACAAAAATGACCACGATATAGCCGTTGATTCCCCACACCGGCAGCAGAGTATACACCATCACCACGCAGATGGCGGCGTCGATGATGTTATAACGCATGGAGCTCACCTGTTCGTTGAGCCCTTTAAGCATGCAGTCCACCGCGTGATCCAGGTACATCACCGGAATCAAAGGAGCCAATAGCTGCAAAAAAAACGTCACCTGGGGATCCCCGTTGTAAATGGCCGCGCTGAGACGTTCCGCAAACAGCGCAATGATCCCCGACACGCCGATGGAAAAAATCAGCGTGATCTGAAACACCCGGCTGATGATGTAGTTGATTCGCACGCTTTGTTTGATCTTCCCCTGTCCACAGCGGGCCATTTGCTCCGACAGCTCCGGAACCAGCATGTTGGAAAACGCCTGCAAAAACGCCATGGGGAATAAAATGACCGGCATGACGATTCCCTGAATTGCTCCGTACACCGACAGGGCGTTTTTGCTGGACACCCCGAACAGCTTGAGCCGAATGGGAATTAAAATGTGTTCGATGGTCACCAGCCCCATCCGCATATAGGTGGTCAGCGCGATGGGCAGAGAAATGCGCAGCATTTTGCGGGTAAGCTTGGGCGAAGGGGGCTGATCCCCCTTGGGAACTACTCCATAATACTTGTGTTTATCGGTCAGATAGGAGATCACCGAGTAACCAAAGGACAAAAGCTCCGCACCGATGGAGGCGCAAACTACTACCAGGCAGACCGGTTCCATGCCCTGAGGCTGAAAGACGATCAGGCCAATCAGCGTCAGGCCGATCTTCAAAAGCTGCTCCATCACCTGGGAAAACGCACTGGTGGTCACCCGGCGAACCGCGGTAAAATAGCCGTTCATGGCGGAGGAAAATGCAAGGCAGGGCAGTCCGAAGGACAAAATGCGCAAAGAGGAAACGGTTTTGAGATCTCCCAGCCAGTGCTCCCCGATCAAGGGGGCCGCGGCGTACAGCACCGCACAGGAGGCAAATCCAAAAAATGCGCTGTACCCCATGCACTTTCGCATGGCGCTTTTGACTCCCGACGCGGAACCCCGGCCGATTTCCTCCGCTGTCAGACGGGTGGCCGACAGGTTGATCCCAGAGGTGGCAAAGGTGATCGCCAGCATATACACCGATAGAATCAACTGGTAAAGTCCCATCGCTTCGGTTCCGATTTTTCCGGAGATGAACACGCTGTACCAGACGTCCACCATCCGGATAAACAACGCCGTTGCGGTTAAAATGACCGTGTTGACCAAAAACTTCCGCGCTCGTTTCATGGGCCGTTCCTCTACCCTTTCCAAAGCGCCGGGGCAAATCCGTTTGCAGCCCCGGCAAGCATTTCCTTAACAAAGAATATGTCCGGCTCAAAGAAAACATGCAGGGCATCCAAATACGCCGCCCCAGATCGCGCGTTTCACGCTCTGGCCCCGCAATTCAAACAAATGTGGAAGCGTTCGGGAAAATCCAAAAAAAGTTTGTGAAAAATGACATTTTTTATCCCTGCAATTTTGTGATATACTTATAGATATGTGTCAAGATCCCTATGAAACAATCGGTCAGTGAAGGAGAAATTAGCTTGATCAGAAACGATTTACGGAACATCGCCATTATCGCCCACGTCGACCATGGAAAAACCACCCTGGTGGACGAGCTATTAAAGCAGGGAGGCGTTTATCGAGAAAACCAGGTGGTGGAAGAGCGCGTGATGGACAACAACGCTCTGGAGCGGGAGCGCGGCATCACGATCCTCGCCAAGAACACCGCCGCCCATTATAAAGGCATCAAAATCAACATCATCGATACCCCTGGGCACGCTGACTTCGGCGGCGAGGTGGAACGGGTGCTGAAAATGGTGGACGGCGTTCTGCTGCTGGTGGATGCGGCGGAAGGTCCCATGCCTCAGACCCGCTTTGTGCTGCAAAAAGCTCTGGAGCTGGGCCACCGGATCATCATCGTGGTCAATAAGATTGACCGGCCGGACGCCCGTCTGGACGAGATCGGCGACGAAGTGCTGGAGCTTTTGATGGACTTAAACGCCAACTACGAACAGCTGGACAGCCCCATCATCTACTGTTCCGGCCGGGCGGGCACTGCTTCCAGAGATCCCCATCAGCAGGACAAAGACCTGACGGTTTTGTTTGAAACCATCGTGGACTATATCCCCGCGCCCCAGGGCGACGAGCAAGGGCCTTTGCAGGTGCTGGTCTCCTCCATCGACTACAACGACTATGTGGGCCGGATCGCCATTGGCCGGATCGAACGGGGCAGCCTCAAGGCCAACCAGGAAGTGATGGTCTGCGATTACCACGGGGAGATGGCGCCCTACCGCTCCAAGCTGGTCAATCTCTACCAGATCGACGGGCTGCAGCGGGTTCCGGTGGAAACCGCCACAGTGGGGGACATCGTGTGCTTTTCGGGTATTGAGAATATCACCATTGGCAACACGGTCACCGATCCCGGGACGCCGGAACCCCTCCCCTTTGTGAAGATCAGTGAACCCACGGTGGAGATGACCTTCTCGGTCAACGACAGTCCCTTTGCGGGCAAGGAGGGCAAGTTTGTCACCTCCCGCCAGATCCGCGATCGGCTGTACAAGGAGCTTCTAAAAGACGTTTCCCTGCGGGTCAGCGACGGCGAAACCACCGACAGCTTCCGGGTGGCTGGCCGGGGCGAAATGCACCTGTCCATTCTGATCGAAACCATGCGACGGGAGGGCTTTGAATTTTCCGTCAGCACGCCCCGGGTGCTGTACAAGGAAATTAAAGGCCAGTGTTATGAGCCCATTGAGCACCTGCTCATCGACGTGCCGGAGGAAGCTGTGGGGTCGGTGATGGAAAAAATGGGCCTGCGCAAGGGCGAACTGATCCAAATGGCGCCCCAGGGCTCCCGGATGCGTCTTGAATACCGAATTCCCTCCCGCGGGCTGTTCGGCTACCGGAGCGAATTTCTCACTGACACCCGGGGCGAAGGCATCTTAAACGCGGTGTTCGACAGCTATCAGCCCTACAAGGGAGAGATCACCCGGCGGCAGTTTGGCTCCCTGATTGCGTTTGAAACCGGTGAAGCGGTCACCTACGGCCTGTACAACGCTCAAGAGCGCGGTACCCTGTTCATCGGGGCAGGCGTTCCGGTGTACGAAGGCATGGTGGTGGGCATGTCCCCCAAATCGGAGGATCTGGCCGTCAACGTGTGCAAGAAAAAACAGTTGACCAATACCCGCGCTTCGGGAAGCGACGACGCCCTGCGCCTGACTCCTCCCCGCCGCTTGAGCCTGGAAGAAGCGCTGGAATTCTTAAACGAGGACGAGCTGCTGGAAGTGACCCCGGAAAACTTCCGGATTCGCAAGCGGATTTTAAACAACGCTATGCGGATGAAGGCCCGGGCGAAATAAAGCGAATGGTTCGAACAAATAAAAAGCAAGGCGGATTTCCCTTGGAGAAATCCGCCTTGCTTTTTATTTGTTTTACATAACTTCCGCACTATTTTTCCCCATCAAAATACCCGACCTGCGCGTCATCCTGAAAATACATCCCAGGTTCACCCCGCAGGCTGATCCCGGTTTTTCCTGTTTCAGGATAATGCAGGATATCCGGGGAACGAGACGTGTCCACATCCAGGTAGACAAGCGGCTGCGTCTGTGAGGGGTTGTAAAGCCGGTGAGCGCTGTTCTTTCCCGGGGGAAAAACAATCACATCCCCGGTGCGGACCGTTTTTTCCCCATCTGGAGTTTCCAGGATTCCTTCCCCGCTCAGAATATAAAAAACCTCGGTATTCTGGGTATGATAGTGGTATGGATAGTTGCACTTACCGGGAGGAATTTCATAAAAGTTCACCAGGCACTGGTCGAACTCCTCCGCGGATGCAACCTCATACCGGAGATACTCGTATGTTTGACCATTCCCTTCCCGCTGGGGCGTCAGGGAAGAAAGGCTTGTCAACAAAATGTCTTTTCTCATGGCGGTCCTCTGATACGCTTTATTTATTGCGCTTCGCCATTTTTTTGACGTTTTTATTGTGATTTGCAATCAGCTTTGGATCGGTGACCCGATGTTCCATCAACGTGTTGTACAGCTTCTCCACATCCACGTCGTTGTCTTTTTCATACGCGGATTTGTGCAGCACTTTTTTTAGTTTTCTAAGCTTGATCACCGGCAGGTTTTTCGGAATATACAGATGAGATTTTCTTCCCCCGGTAAAGACAATCAGACTGTCAATGTTGATGTTGTAAATTTTTTCCTTGGCAAAAATATGCCGGATGGCGTCAATATGGGTTTGATTCTGCATGATGGGATTGTAAAACTTATTTTTTTCATCTCCCACCACATGGAGCCACTCTTTATCCTTTGGTGCACCGTATATATCGCCTTTATAATTTTTGGTTTCAATGACGATCATTCCAAAAAAGCCGATGAGGATATGATCCACCTGGGTCGTTTTGTCATACAACGGCAGATAGATGTCGTTGATAACCTTAAAACTGCGGATCCCGGCAAACCGTTTTAAGATACCGGCGACCTTTTTTTCTCCCTGAATGCCCACGCGGACGTTCTTTTGACTGCGCAGATAGGCGCCTAATATCGCGATAAAGATCACGATCACCACTGCGGAGATGACGATTGATTCCCAATTCATGATACTGCTAATGCTCCTTTTGCTGATAGTTCCGCCGCCGATCAGGCCCTTGAGCCAAACGGTCCCTTGTGATGCCGGTGTACGGCACGCCATTTAGGGCGTACTTCTTTTCCGTTTGCCCACCGATTGGACAGCACATATCGTTATTGTATCATAAACGAATAAAAAATAAAAGAACGTTCATACTAATTTCGAATCCAGTTTCAGTTTTATCCGATTTGGAGGTTAAAGTTATGATTGATAAAATTGCTTTGGCGCTTGTCATCATCGGCGCTTTGGTCTGGGGCGGTATTGGAATTTTCGGATTCGACGTTGTCGCCTGGATCTTTGGCGGCCAAGGTGCAATCGTCAGCCGGATCATCTATACACTTGTCGCTCTCGCGGGTCTGTGGTGCATCTCCCTGTTCTTCCGCAGGAACGAAGTTGTAGATTAAATCCAGACTCTTCTGAAAAACAGCCCCGGAATTCGCTCTTTCAAAAGCGTCCGGGGCTGTTTTTCGTTGCTGCGCGCCAGCAAAGCAATGAAAACACACATTGCCCGCGGTCGCTCCGGCCAAGGACAAGCCGGTAAATAAGGAGAAAACATAATAAACAATTGTTGATGGCTCATCTTCCTCCCTTAAATCCGGAATCTAATCATGGCTGTAGGTGACCATATCGGAAAATCCCTGCTGCAGGTTGTCCAGATAGTCAAAGGACTTCCCCGTCCCGATGGCCACACAGTCCATGGGATCGTCGGCAATCCGCACCTTGACTCTGGTTTCGCTTTCGATCAGTGCAGGCAGCCCCTGAATCAGCGAGCCGCCCCCTGTCAGGACAATCCCGTTGGTGTAGATATCTCCCCCCAGTTCCGGAGGCGTCACGTCCAGAACCGACTTGATGACCTCCACAATTTTCATAGCCTGGTTTTTTAACGGCTCGTAGAGCTCCGCCTGAGAGACGGTCACCCGCTGGGGCAGGCCCTTTAGCTGATGACGCCCCTTGATTTCCGCAGTGACATTCTTGTCCGGATTGAAGACGCAGCCGATTTCTATTTTGATCTTTTCCGCCATCCGCTCCCCAATTAAGACCTTGTAGGTGTTCAGCAGATACCGGATGATTTCCTCCTCAAAGTGGTTGCCCGCCACCCGCAAAGACCGGGAGACCACCACGCCCGACAAGGAAATGACCGCCACGTCGGTGGTTCCTCCGCCGATGTCCACCACCATCTGTCCGTTGGGCTGAGAGATATCAATTCCCGCTCCGATAGCGGCGGCGATGGGTTCTTCCAGCAAATAGACCTTTCTTGCACCCGCGCTGACCGCAGCCTGGGTCACCGCCCGGGACTCCACATCCGTAATAGCGGAAGGAACGCAGATGGATACCCGTGGCTTAATCATCAGGCTTCCACAGACCTTTTTTAAAAAGTCTTTAATCATAAATTCCGTCATCTCATGGTCGGAGATCACTCCGTCCTTTAACGGCCGAATGGCGTTGATATAGCTTGGAGTGCGTCCCAGCATTCGGTACGCTTCCTCCCCCACCGCCAGAATCTCGTCGGTTTTGGTGTTCACCGCCACCACCGAAGGCTCTTTGAGCACAATTCCCTTGCCGCTCATATAAATTTCCACCGTCGTGGTTCCCAGATCAATTCCGATGTCCATACCCGGCACTCTTGTTCACCTCGTTTGATTCCGTTGCTTGTTAAAACGCTCCCGCGTGTCCAGCGCGCATGCGGCCGAAGCTCCTTTGGAGTATTGGCTAAGCGTTCCTGTCTTTATTCATATGCTTGTACGTTCCTCATTATGAGGAAACGCGCTGTCATACAATCACGCAGTGCCGCGTATACCCTATGCACAAAGCACAGGCAGAAAACAGACACTGTTGATCCGTTATTCTACCATGAAGTGGAGCGAACAAATCGCCATGGCCATTTGTAAGTAGAATAGCTGCTTTGAGGCTATTTTACCATAAAAGCGAAGCGTTATGGTAAAATTCGTCCATCTTTGCCGGTATGCAGCAAGGCAGAGGCAAAGGGACATAACATCCAGTAAAATAGTCGCCTGTGGTTATTTTACCATGAAGCGAAGCGAAATGGTAAAATCGGCCATATTGGCGGGAGTGAGCAAAGCGAACGGATCGCCATGGCCATCTGTAAGTAAAATAGCCGCCTGCGGCTATTTTACCATATCCTGGGCATTTCGACAAGTAGCGACAGCGGCCGTACAGCAAATTATTTTTCCGGCTCCCGCGGCTTTCAGCGTCTTTGCGCACTCGTTCATAGTAGCACCGGTGGTGAGCACATCGTCGCACAGCAAAACGACCTGTTTTCTTTGGTAAAACCCGTCCTTCTCCGCGGAGGCAAACGCTTGGCGCAGATTCTCCCGCCGCGTCCCCGCTGTCAGATTGTGCTGTTTTGGAGTAGATCGCAGCTTGACGAGAAGCCGCCGGTAAGGCAGGCCGGTCAGCCGGGCGATTTCCTTTGCTATCAGCTCCGCCTGGTTGTATCCCCGGTCATATTCGTCCTTTCGGTACATAGGAACCGCCGTCACCACCGTAAGCTCGGTTAAATCCCCCGTCTGGGACAGCCGCTCCGCCATTGCCTTTGCCAGCCCTTTTGCATAGCTTTTACGGCCCCTAAATTTGAGCATGGACACCGCGTTTTTTGCTCCCAGATCGTAGACAAACGGCGAAACCGCCCGGTCGTAAAAGCATTCCTCCCGGCCGCACTGGCAGGGAATCGTTCCGCAGCAAAGGCAACAATCCTCCGGCGCCAACGGGAGCTGTTTGGCGCACCGCTCGCAGCAGTATCCCGCCGGGCCGATCACCTCATTGCAGAAAATACACGTATTCGGAAAGAACCAGTGCGCCAAAGAACGAAGCATCCTTTTCCTCCTGTCCAACGGCCTCTTTTTTTACGGCCGGAGATTAAAATACAATTCCATTGGACAAAAAATATTTGAGCCCGGTATACCGGAGCATTTTGCGGTTGTTCTCCACCATATACCGCAGCCGGTTCTGGGATCCTACGATAATCAGGATCTTTTTGGCCCGGGTCACCGCCGTGTACAGAAGGTTGCGAAAATACAGCTTGTCAAATCCGCCCAGCACCGGAAGCACCACAGCGTTAAACTCGCTGCCCTGGCTTTTGTGGACGGTGATAGCGTAGGCGAGCTCAAGCTCCGCTGACATTTCGGCGGTGTAAAAAGCCTCCCGCCCGTCGAAGTCCACCAGAAGCATTCCCGCCGCCTTGTCGATGGAGCGGATGATTCCGATGTCGCCGTTAAAGATCCCCAGGCCCTTTTCCTCCTGCCGGGTCCAGGCGATGTCGTAGTTGTTGCGCACCTGCATCACCTTATCCCCGGTGCGGAAGGTGTAAAATCCCTGCCTAAGCTCCGCCTTGTCCGCCGACGGAGGATTGAGAACATCCTGCAAACGGTGGTTTAGTTCGATGACTCCCAGCTCACTTTTGCGGCTGGGGCACAGCACCTGGATGTCGTCCATAGAGCTGAAGCCGTAGCTTTTGGGCAGACGCGCCGCGCACAGGTCGAGGACGGTCTGCTGAGCCGCTGCCATGTCGGTGCGCTGCAAAAAGAAAAAGTCGTTGTCCTTCACCGACAGCTCGGGCATCACGCCGCTTACGATCCGATGAGCGTTGGTGACGATCAAGCTTTGCGCGGCCTGCCGGAAAATCTCGGTGAGCTGGACGGTGGGGATACAGCCGGATTCGATTAAATCCTTCAAAATATTTCCCGCCCCCACCGAGGGGAGCTGGTCGGAATCCCCCACCATAATTAGTTTTGCCTTCATGGGAAGCGCCCGCAGCAGGGAGTCGAACAACAGGGTGTCGATCATGGACATCTCGTCAATTACCACTGCGTCGCACTTTAAGGGGCTTTGCTCATTGCGGGCGAACTGAAGCTTGTCCCCGTCTCCATACTCTACCTCCAACAGCCGGTGGATGGTCTTGGCGTCCTTGCCCGTCACCTCGGAAATCCGCTTGGCAGCCCGGCCGGTTGGCGCTGCGATAAGCACAGTGCTCCCCTGCTGTTCCAACAGGCGGATGATGGCGTTTAAGGTGGTGGTTTTCCCTGTTCCCGGGCCGCCGGTCAAAATCATCACCCGGTTTTGCAGCGCCTGCTTGACCGCCTGACGCTGCAAATCTGCATAGGTGATGCCGCAGTCCCGCTCAAAGGCGTCAATAACGTCGTCCAGATGAGGCATCTCCTCCTCCGGAGTGGAAACCATCAGTGTCAGCCGGGAGGTGATATAGCTTTCGGCGGTGAGCATCACCGGCAGGTACAGGTAGGTTTGTTCCCCCCGGTCGATGGAAAATAAGCTTCCATCCGCCAGCTCTTCCTCCAAGATGGGGAGAACGTCGTCCTCCGGGAGCTCCAGCACCCGGCAGGCCGCATCCAGAAGCTTTTGCCGTGGCAGGCAGGTGTGGCCGTTTCCCAGATTTTTTACCAGTACATACCGCAGCGCGGACTGAATGCGGCAGGGGCTGTCCTTGGGAAAGGTGAGCTTCGCGGCGATCTCGTCCGCTTCGGCAAAGTTTACCTCGAATTCCTCATTGCACAGGATGTAAGGATTGTCCTGAATCATTTCCACCGCCATCGAGCCCCATTTTTTCCAGACCTTGATGGCTTGTGCGGCGGTAATTCCGAAGGAATTTAAAAACAGCATCACCGTGCGGATTCCGAAAATCTGTTTAAATTCCCCGCAGATTTCCATCGCCTTTTTTTCGGAAATCCCCTTGACACGGGACAGCATCAGCGGGGAATTTTCAATGACCGTCAGGGTTTCGTCCCCAAACTCGTCCACAATCCGGCGGGCGGTGGCAGGGCCGATCCCCTTGATGACCTTGGAGGACAGATACTTATAAATCGCGTTGGCGGTGGCGGGGAGGTTGCGCTCGTACGCTTCTGCCTTAAACTGATAGCCGTAGGTGGGATGGGTGGTATAAGAACCGGTGAGCACCAGTTCCTCCCCCGCCTCTACACCGGAGAATTCCCCCACCACGCAGACGAGCTCTTCCCCGGTGTTGAGCTCCAGCACCGTAAAGCCCGTCTGGTCGCTGCGAAAGATAATATGATCCACCGATCCGCTGATCTGTTCCAAGTCCTGCTGCATGGCGTCCTCCACCTTTGTGTCTTCCTTGTGTTTCAGTATACTCTATTTTACCGCCGATTGCAAACTCTTGTTCGCGTCCAGATAATGCCGTGCTTCCTCCGGAGCGCAGATCATCAGGCAGGAAAACTCCTGGCATAAAAGCTCGCAGATCGTTCGTGTTTCCGCATCCATCCCCTGGTCGACCACGATGCCCAGAATGTCCTGGCCGCCCATTTCCCACCGGCAGCGGGCAGCCAGGGCGCGGAGCTTATATTCCGCCTGCTCCACATGGCCGGACAGCGGCAGGATCAAAATACCGGCAGGGTCTTTTGGTGTGCGCAGCAGCCAGCGTTCTCCCATGCCCAACAGCTCGGAAATTCCAAGCGCCAGCAGAATAAACAGCACACAGTACCACAAAACCAGCATGTCAAATCCTCCTTTTTTGAAGGCCCCATAGCCTTGCGCCAAGAACAATTTGCTGATTCATTCTATGGCAAAAAGGGGATTTTGGTGAAAGAATGAATGGTTTTTATAAAGAATCTTCTGTAAAAGAAGGAACCCCATCTCATTTGAGTTGGGATTCCTCTTTATCTTATTGCAGGTTAAACTGGCACCAAAAAGTTCGTCCCTCTTGATCTTTAAAGTTTAACTTAATGTGATGATCCAGAATAACCGCTTCTCCGACTCCCTGAAATACAATGGTTCCGGTCGCTGATTGTCCAGCTGAAATGACTCCCGGAAACGTATTGGACCGATAGGCAAAATATTCGCCATTGCTGCTGCCTGTAAGACTAATTGATTTTCGCGAATTATTGTCTATCGTCACCTGTGCCCGGACAAGCTCTTTGGAGCATTCTACCTGGTCCAAGGTTACGCTTAACCCATCCAATCCGCTGTTTGCAAAACGATAGGTAAGCGGCTCATCGTATGCCCAGAAAACCTGGCTGTCGCTGCATTTTGCATCCAGTAAAATGATTGCTTGGGAAATCAGCGGCAACAGCGGATCTTTGTCAGACTTCTGCTCCCATCCGGCAACCGTTCCGTTTACTGTAATGGACATCCCCTCTGCAATATATCCGTACATGCTGTATGATGAAACCGCCATGTTTTTCCGGGTGTTTCCAATGGGAACGCTGACTTTTAATACCGGTGTACCACTTATTGTTTTATAACGCTCCACAACCGTTGCTTCAAAGGCCACCGGTTGTCCCAGCAAATTTCCAGCATACTTGAAAACCGGCAGGAGTTCCTCTCCTTCTAACGTGTAATAGGGGTTCGGAACGATTTGATCCGCTGGATCGTTCTCGTCGTTTGAAGATTGCGTCCGGGACGTAGTTGCCTGATGCGGAGAAGAATTTGCCTCTTCTACGCTGCTGGTCTGGTTTGAAGAAGAGGGCTTTGATGCAACTCCCCCAGTGCCCAAATCGGAGGAATTCTTTGAAGCCGGTCCGCCCACGGCAACTAGGTCCGACTGATCTGCCGGCGTCTGCGGTTCCGGCAAGTCCGCCGAAAACCGGTACTGCTCGTCCAGGCGTTCCATTTTAAGGTCAAATGCGTGCTGGTCCAAACGATCTTTGGTGAACAACACTCCGGTGAGCAGGATAAGCCCCAGCACCGCTCCCAATACGGCGATCAGCGCCACCTGCCACTCCCGCAGGCGCACAGGCGTTTTTACCTGTGCGGTCGCTCCCTGTCCCCGCCGCGGGACATCTCCACAGCGGGGGCAGAAAGCTCCCTCGTACTCGGTTCCACAATTTTCACATCGATACATATTCTTTCCCCTCTTTATAAATCCATTTCAAATTTTTATGCAGCATGCTCTATTCTTTTCCCGCAATCAGGGAAGCGGCCTGCCGGATATTGCTGACCCCCACTACATCCAGGCTCAAAGATCCTATATCCCCAATTTGTTTCAGGGACTGCTGGGGAACCAGGCATTTTTGAAAGCCCAGCCTCTGGGCCTCTTTGACCCGGGCGGAAATATTTGCCACCGAGCGGATCTCGCCTCCCAAGCCAATTTCGCCAAAGGCCAGCACACCTTCCTCAATGGGCTTGTCCCGCAGGCTGGAAATCAGCGCCAAGGCGATGGAAAGATCCGCTGCGGGCTCGTCCAGTCGCAGGCCGCCGACGACGTTGATATACACGTCCAAGGTACCGAAAAAGTATCCGGCCCGTTTTTCCAGCACTGCCAGGATCAAAGAAAGGCGGTTGTAATCAAAGCCGGTGGACATTCGCCGGGGCGTGCCGAAGCCGGTTTTGGTCACCAGAGCCTGCACCTCTGCAAAAATGGGACGGGAACCTTCCATCACACAGGCGACACAGGTACCGCTGACCCCCACCGGACGGCCGGACAACAGCATCATTGAAGGATTTTCCACCTCGGTCAGGCCGTTTTGCTGCATGTCGAACACGCCGATTTCATTGGTAGAACCGTACCGGTTTTTCGCCGCACGCAAAATGCGGTAGGGCAGGTTCCGATCCCCTTCAAAATACAAAACCGCATCCACCACGTGTTCCAATACCTTGGGCCCGGCGATTGCTCCGTCCTTATTGACATGCCCCACAATAAAAATGGGGATATCCTCGCTTTTGGCGACGTGCAAGAAGGCGTTGGTGGATTCCCGCACCTGGGTAATACTGCCGGGAGAGGAACTTACGGCTCCCACGTTCATGGTCTGAATAGAGTCGATCATAACCAAATCGGGCTTTTGGCTTAAAATCGTGTGGACGATGGTGTCCACATCGGTTTGGGATACGATGTACAGGTTTTCACTTTCCACTCCTAAACGCGTGGCCCGCAGCTTGATCTGCCGGATGGATTCCTCCCCGGAAACGTATAGGATTTTTAATTCCCGGCCCAGATATTCGCAGATTTGCAGCAAAAGCGTCGACTTTCCAATTCCCGGGTCGCCGCCTAGAAGCACCAGAGAGCCCTTGACAATGCCGCCCCCCAGAACCCGGTCCAGCTCAGACACCCCGGTTTTATAGCGGATTTCCCGCTCCATGTCGATCTCCCCAATCCGGCAGGGAGCCGCTGCGCCGGCCAAAGGCGCCGCCGTCACCTTTTTGGTTCCTCCCGCTGGGGAGGCCGGCTGGAGAATCTGCTGCTCAAAGGTATTCCACTCCCCGCAAGAAGGGCACTTTCCATACCACTTGGGCGATTCATAGCCGCATCCACCGCAGACATAAACTTCCTTGATCTTTGCCATATCGCCTTTTGACATCCTTTCCCGGAACTACAGTTCCTTTCATCAGGTCTGTTCATCCTGTGCCAGATACTTGCTGATTCCGCAAAAAATCGTAAATGCTACTTTGCTCTGATATTCTTCGTCGGCAAGGTTTGCCGCTTCGGTCGGATTGGATAAAAAGCCGCATTCCACCAGTACGGCAGGTGTGTTGGCGTAATAGAGCAAAAACAGATCCTTTTGAGCTTTTTTGATCTCACGGGTGTTGTCTTTCTGCAGATTCGTCACAAAAGCCTGCTGCAGGCTTTTGGCCAGGATCTCGCTCTGGGGGTTGTTGGGGCCGTAGAACATCTGCGCGCCGCTGTACTGGCTCTGCCCAAACTGGTTCTGATGGATCGAGACCGTCAAGGAATCCGGATTTTTCTGGATGATCTTCAGCCGGTTGCGCATATCCGCCTTTTTCTGGCTGAGCACATCCTGTTCATCCACCTTTTTGTCGTGAATGGATTCGTCCTTGTCGCGGGTCATCACCACATGAAAGCCATTGGCCGTCAGGATATCCCGCAGCTTTAATGAAATACTCAGGTTGATGTCCTTTTCAATGATCCCGCCCACGCCGGTGGCTCCGCCGTCCATTCCGCCATGCCCCGGGTCGATGACAATTTCGCGCACGGGATTTTGCGGCGCGGTGGACACGCTAGCCACCCGGTGGATATGCTGCATACAAAACGCCGCCGCCACAAGGCAGACGGCCAATGTCACGCAGATTATTTGAATATTGCGATGGGTTTTCATTTCCACAAGCCCCCAAACCACTTAACGTCCGTCCGGACAGACGGCTCTGCTATCATTATAAGTGCAATGGGGAAGGAATATGACAAAGGCTTTGATGGAAGAACCGGAGCCTACTATGAAATCCATTCTTTAAGGGCATGGGGAACCCCAAACGCCTTATTTTTTTCGATAGACAAGCTTTTTTGATAAAGAAATCCGGTGAAAACCAAACTGATACGCCAAAGTGCTCACCAGCGGGATCATCAGCATGCAGCAGGCGCAGATGACAATCACATGCCACGGCACGTCGGGCGCGATGACATAAGGCGTTCCCTGATCGCCCGGAGCCAAAATATTGGACAAGGGCCAAATATACGTATTAATGATCTTATACAGCGCCCAATAGGCATGGCTGAAAAACACACCACATTTCGCCATAATCAAAAAGATGTTGGACAGCGCAAAGGGGATCATCAGCAAAATCCCCGAACGAAGTCCGTGCAAAGGATCCGCTTTCATATGGTCATACTGCACCAGATTGCGGTCTTTATCCCCTTCATACCAAAATGGGGTGTAAATCATGCCGATAAAAATCAAAGCGATTACTATCTGCGCCAGCACCAGACCGTAGGTTTTGTCCAAAACAGGCAGCGCCACAAACATGACGACCATGCTGATTAGCGTGGCGATCGCCATATTCCCCAGCATTTTCAGCGCTAAGATCCAGTCGGATTTACGTTTTTTTTCCATGATCGTTTTGGTCCCTTTCTGCACAAACGCGCTGCTATTTTCCACAGGCCAGCCGGTTATGTTCATAGATCATCCGAAGCCCTTCCAGCGTCAAACTGGAGTCCACTGTCTGAAACAAATCCCCCTGTCCGCCGATCATGGAGGCGAGCCCGCCAGTGGCGATCACCGCAGGAGCCTGTCCCAGCTCACGGTTGATCTCAGAAAGAATATTGGCGACGGCGCCGGTATACCCGTAAATCGCCCCCGCCTGCATACTGTCCACGGTATTTTTCCCAATGACCCGAGCGGGCTTTACAAGCTCCACCCGAGGGAGCTTTGCCGTATTCTGAAACAGGGCGTCCATCGAAATCTTGATTCCGGGATAAATTAACCCGCCCAGATAGGCCCCGTCTTTACTGACCACGTCGAAGGTGGTCGCTGTTCCGAAATCCACCACAATCAGCGGCCCGCTGTACTTTCGAAATGCCGCATACGAGTTGACCAGCCGGTCGGCGCCCACCTCCCGGGGATTGTCATAGCGGTTTTCAATGGGGATTTCCAGATTTTCTCCTACGATCAGAGGATCTTTTTTCAGATATTTACGCATGGCATGGGAAATGGAATACATCACCTGAGGAACAACCGAGGTGATGATCACATCCTCCACATCTTTGGGATTATACCCGTGGATGGAAAAAAACTGCATAGTAGACAAGCCGACCTCGTCCGCAGTGGTGTTCCGGTTGGTCACCAAGCGGAATTTCGAGGTCAGCGTGTCCCCATCAAAAATTCCAAACTCCATGTTGGTATTGCCAATATCAATTGCCAGCAGCATGACCGAATCTCCTTTCCTTTGGAGGATCGCCGCCAAAACCGGCGGAAAGCTCTTTCAAAAGTATACCTTTTTTCTGCACAGGAATCCAGTATTTTTTGAAAATATTTTTCTTCAAAAGAAAAAATTCGGTTCTTTATTCACAAACAAGTTCTTTTTCCGGCACTGGTTCGGGATCGTTCACCGGCTGCCACCCCTTGTGCTGAAATGTGGGTACAATTTGTTTTACCGCGCAAAACAGCTTGTTTAAATCCTCTTGCTCCACTGTTTTGGAAAGCGCTGCAAGCTGATCAGAAAATATCTCAGGGTCGGTATAGACCGGTTTGTTGATATAGATCTTATTGTTGGGTGTTTTCGAGGTGTCTTCCTCTTTCAGGGAAATTTCCTCAAACAGCTTTTCGCCGGGACGAAGGCCGGTGATAACAATGTCGATATCCTTCCCCGGGGTGTAGCCGGACAACCGAATCAAGTCGCACGCCATGTCGTAAATACGCACCGGCTCGCCCATATCCAGCACGAAAATCTCCCCGCCCCGCGCCATGGAGCCCGCCTCCAGCACCAACTGAACTGCCTCGGGAATCGTCATAAAATACCGGCGCATATCTGGATGCGTAACCGTCACCGGACCGCCCTGAGCAATCTGCTTTTCAAAATACGGAACCACACTACCGTTGCTGCCCAGCACGTTCCCAAAACGCACGGCCGCAAATTCGGTGTCGCTGTATCGGTTGGTCATCTGGATCACCAGTTCCGCAATGCGCTTGGTGGCGCCCATGATGTTGGTGGGATTGACCGCCTTGTCTGTGGAAATCAAGATAAACTTATCCACCCCGTGGGCAGTGGACTGCCGCGCCACATTCAGGGTGCCGAACACGTTGTTTTTCACAGCCTCCTTGGGATTTTTCTCCATCATCGGCACATGCTTATGGGCCGCGGCGTGAAAGACGATCTGAGGCGAGTACTGGTCAAAGACCTCCTGCAAGCGATCTTTGTCCCGAACAGAAGCCAGCACCACCTCAAACAGCTGGTGGTCGTACTGCTTGAGCAGCTCGTTTTCAATGTCAAACAAACCGTTTTCATGAAAGTCCAGGATAATCAGCTTTTTCGCTCCAAACCGAAGCACCTGCCGGCAGATTTCCGAACCGATGGAACCCGCCCCGCCAGTTACCAGAATCACCTTTCCAGAGATAAACGTTTTGACAGCGTCCATATTTAGTTTGACGCTGTCACGGTGCAAAAGCTCCTCCAAATTAATTTCTTTAATCTCCACCCGGTCTAAATCCAGCATGGTTACTTCGTCGATCCGCCCATAACGGCGCATTTTACATCCTGCCTGCTGACACCTAACCAAAACATCCTTTAGAAATTCTTTTTCCGCTGTTGGAATTGCCACGATAACTTCGTCCGCCTTTTTATCGCGGACCAATTTCTTCAAGTCTTTGCCCGTGCCCAGCACCCGGACGTTAAACACTTTGTGCCCTTGCAGTCTTGGATCATCGTCCATAAAACCCACGACGTCTAAATTTTCTGCCGGAGTCCTCAAAATATGCCGAAGCAGATGTTCCCCAGCCGCACCCGCGCCGTAAATCAGCACCTTGCGCTGACCGCTTTTTCGAAAATAGGACCGAATTCGCGCACGAACGTGCAGCGTAAGCCGGACCGCCAGCCGTCCGCACAGGATGAAAAGCATTAAAAAGGCACAGGTGATAATCAATAGCTCCACCCGAATAGGATGGGGCGAAAAACGAGTGGCGACAAACAAAAGAATAAATGCCAAAACCGAACTAGAAAGTTGCTTTGCAAGTTCCATGGAACTTGCGTGATACCAAATGCTGTCATAGGTTCTGAAAAGCAGATTGGTGATGACATTCGTCGCAAAAACTACGAACACATACAGCCAGAAATAGTTTCGGTCAATGGCAGGAATCTCTTCTGAAAAGCCGTATAAAACCCGAAAGCCAATGAAAACAGAACTCCACGCGGCAATAAAATCCCACGCGATCATCAGTGCAGTATAAAGGGATCGATATGCTCTTTTCATCGCGCTGAAATCTCCTCCAACTATCTTTTCCCCGTCCATACGGCTGCCTTTCCGCCGCAGGAAAGAGTAACCGCTTGAAAGGTCAAAACAGTCGCCAAAGCTGGTCACAAATAAAAACGAACTTCGTCATTCTGCGACTGTTTTTTCACTTTTATCTATTATATGTAATTTTCATTCTGATTTCAAGTGGAATACACACAAATTTCAAGTGTAAAACGCACCTAAAATCAGGTGTATATTTTAAAAATAAAATCTTTTACAATAATACTGATCACAAAAAAACAATTCGACACAAATTAAAAATAAAACTACAAAGCCATTTTTCTCATCCAAACCATAAATTATTCCGATTATAAGGAATCCATATAAACGCGCCAAAATAAGGAGGGGGATCGAGAGAAAAAGCATCCGAGCACTCAAGGAGTGATACTACGAGCGATGAAACGGAGTTTTAAGCATGGCATTTAAAATTGACAAAGCGGAATTTGTGAATCGCACGTTCCGCATGCCGAAAAAACTGGTGGATATGATGGAATATGTCTGTAACCAAAAAAATATTTCCATGAACAAATTGGTGCTCTTGTGTATTGAGTACGCGCTTAACGATCTGGAAGAAGAGGATTAATTTGCATTCTATTGAATTTGATAGGCGGCAAGAAGCTGGGAAAACTATCGTTGTAGCAAAGGAGGTGCTTGTCACAATGTTTAAACAAACCCGGCATGGTAACCGTGCCAAAGTAGATCCCAGCAAGGATGTTGTTCCCCAGTATATCACTTATCCGGTCACAAACTTTAAAGATGCACAGCCCAAAAATGAAGCTCCCCTGATTTCAGACGACGATGTGGAGCGCGCCAAAAAATTTGTGGATCAAAACCACAAATAACGATTGCCTTTTCGACAGAAGTTGCTTTTTTACGCCTTTTTTGCTAAACTATTGTTTAGTGATTTTCAGCACTTGCTGAAGGCGCCGCCGGCTTCATGGCGGATTTTCCGCCATGAAGAATGCGCGGCAGAAAAAGAGAGGCGTGCCACATGAAAAAGGTTTGGAAATTTTTCACTAGCCGGGTGTTCATCACCGGACTGCTAATTGCGGTACAGGCCGCAATTTTGGTTTTGAGCATCGCGTTTTTATCCAATTATTTCTTTTACTTATACCTGGGCTTTTCCCTGTTAAGCATTGTGATTGTGATCTATATTGTCGTGAAGCGGGATAATCCCATGTACAAATTGGCTTGGGTGATCCCCATCCTTTTGTTCCCGGTGTTCGGAGGGCTTTTGTATTTGATGTTCGGCAAGCGGAATATCTCGCCCAAAATGCGCAAACAGATCGCCGCTTTAATTGACGACACCAAACAGCACCAAAAGCCGAACCTGGATATCGACGAAGAACTTCGGGTGCTTTCTCCCCAGGCGGCCAAACAGTCCCGCTATCTGGAGCAGATTGCCATCGCCCCCATTTGGAAAAATACCCAGGTAAAATTTTTGACGCCTGGGGAAATGAAATTCCAGTATCTAGTGGAGGAACTCCGCAAAGCCGAACACTTTATCTTTTTAGAATACTTTATCATTGAACCCGGCAGGATGTGGGACACCGTGCTGGATATTCTTGTGGAAAAGGTCAAGCAAGGCGTGGACGTGCGGCTTTTGTACGACGATTTGGGCACCATCAACCTTGTCCCCAGAAATTACGATAAAACCCTTCGTCAATTGGGCCTGAAAGTCTGCGTATTCAATCCGTTCCGCCCTTCGCTGGATGCTTTTATGAATTATCGCGACCACCGGAAAATCGTAGTGATCGATGGAAACGTGGGCTTTACCGGCGGCATCAATCTGGCGGATGAATACATCAACGAGTATCCAAAACACGGCCACTGGAAGGATTCCTCCATCATCCTCAAAGGGGATGCGGTGTGGAATTTAACGGTGTTGTTTTTGCAGCTTTGGGGTTTTGTTTCCAAAGAAACCCCGGACTATGACCTGTATCGCCCCACCTGCTCGTATCCCTCCGACGGATTTGTCCAGCCCTTTGGCGACAGCCCCATCGATCTGGACCTGGTGGGAGAAATGGCGTATATGAACATGATTAACAACGCCTCCCGGTATGTGTATATCAGCACCCCCTATTTGATTCTGGACAACGAGATGATGACCGCGCTTTGCCTTGCGGCCCAAAACGGGATCGACGTGCGGATTGTGACCCCGCATGTAGCGGACAAGTGGTTTGTCCACGAGGTCACCCGTTCCAATTATCAGACGCTTATTGAGGCGGGAGTAAAAATTTACGAGTATACGCCGGGATTCATCCACGCCAAAACCATCGTGGTGGACGACGAGCTGTCGATTGTGGGAACCACCAACTACGATTTCCGCAGCTTTTACCTGCACTTTGAGTGCGGCGTGTTTACCTTCCGTTCCAGCGTCGCCCAGCAGGTGCGGGACGACTATTTTGAAATCCTGAAAGTCTCCCAGCAGGTCACGCTGGAGGAATGCAAAAAGGTCTCGTTGCTTCGCAGGCTGGTGCGTGCGGTGCTCAGGCTGTTTGCTCCCTTGATGTGATGTAAATGATTTGTGGATACCTGAAAAATCCCCTGACAGAAAACGTTCTGTCAGGGGATTTTTCAGGTATGGTTCATCCTAGCGGAATACAACCTGTACCAGAATCATGTACAAAGCGGTCCCGCCAAAAATGCTCAACAGGTTGTTGCGCTTCCAGACATGAAGCGCGACCACTGCCGTCACCGAAATAAGCTCTGGCAGGCCGTATGGATAGGTAAACGGCGTGACTCCTTTTAAGCAGTACACCACCAGCATGGCAATGATTGCCGGAGGCAATACCTTTCCCAGATAGAGCACATATCCGGGCGGGTTTCCCTTACGGCCGAACAGTAAAAACGGAAACGCCCGGGTAAAAAAGGTCACAGCGGCAATGACAAGAATGGTCACCAGCGCCTGAGTTGTAGTATAGGCATGCATGGTTATCCCTCCTGTCCGTTCGCGGTTTTCATCACGTCGAATTTTGGTTCGATCTGTTTGCGGCCGATGAAGAAAATCAAGATCAACGCCAGCATGGCGGGAATCAGCATGTTGGACGCCCCCACTAGGATCAGCGCGACAAGCGCGCATGCCGCGCCTAAAATCGCAGGAATCCGAGTGGGATAGGTCAGCCACTGGTCGGTGCAGATTACCACAAACAAGGCCGTCATCGCAAAGTCGATTCCCTGGGTGCTGAAGGGGATCAGCGAGCCGGCCACCGCCCCGATCAGCGAGCCCATAATCCAATAGGACTGGTCCAGCAAGGCAATGGTAAAGTAGTAGCTTTTGGGCTCCACTCCCACCGGGACCCGGGCAGAGCTCAAAAGCGCGTAGGTTTCATCCGTCAGGGAAAAGATCATATACCACTTGCGCTTTCCCATTCCCTTAAATTTTGTAAGCATCGACAGGCCGTACACCATATGCCGGGAATTGACCAGCAGGGTCATCACCACCACTTCCAGAAGTCCCGCTCCCCTGGCTAGAAGATCCACCGCCAAATATTGCATGGATCCGGCGTAGATGATTACGCTCATCCCGCCGGCCCACAAAAAGTTGTAGCCAGCCTGGGTTTGCAGCATGACTCCAAAGGCGATGCCGATGGAAAGATAGCCCAGCATCACCGGGATGGTTGCCGACAGGGCCGCCTGAAAAGTCTTTTTGTTCACGTCGTTTCAGCTCCGATAGCAAGAGATACACGCTGTAAAAAAACAGCCGGATTTTATTATAGCAAAATCCGACTGTTTTTTCAAAGTTTCTTTTTCCTTTGTTTACAAATTGGGGAAACTTACGGCGCTTTTTTTCATAAACTGGCAATGGCTGGCCGTCTGTCCAGACAAATCCCCAGCCGGAAAGGAAAACGTTTTATGCCCACCATTTATCTGAGCCCCTCCACCCAGGAAAACAACCTGTATGTAAACGGAGGAACCGAAGAATACTACATGAACCGGATCGCCGACGCCATGATTCCCTATCTGCGTTCCAGCGGCATTCAGTACACCCGGAACACCCCCGATATGACCGCAGCTTCTTCCATTCGGCAGTCCAATGCCGGGAACTACGACCTGCATGTGGCCATTCACTCCAATGCGGCTCCCGAAGGCCGCTACGGCGAGTTTCAGGGAACCGACGTCTATTATGCGCCTGGCAGCTCCAGCGGAAAACGGTTCGCCGAGATTCTTGCCGCCAACATGAAACGGATTTACCCCAATCCCGACCTAGTTCGCGCCGTGCCCACCACCACACTGGGAGAAGTCACCCGCACCCGCGCGCCCGCGGTATTAATCGAAGTGGCGTATCACGACAACCCTCAAGATGCAGAGTGGATCAAAAGCAATATTGAAAACATCGCCCAAGTGATCGTCCAATCCATTGACGAGTATTTTGGGCTTCCCTATGTTCCGCCTATGACTCCTCAGACCGGTGTTGTGACAGTGAGCAGCGGGAACCTGAACATCCGCAGCCGTCCTTCCCTGGACGCGCCGGTCATCGCACGGGCTCCCGCCGGAAGTTCCCTGACCGTTCTAGGCGAATATCAAAACTGGTACGTGGTCAACGATCAGGGCAACGTAGGATATGCCAACAAAAACTACATCCGTCTGGAGTAGGTTCCAAAGGTGTTATCCCAAGGCGATGTCCAAAATCATCATGACGGTAAAGCCCAGCATGGCCCCGATGGTTCCCGCGTGGGTATGTTCACCCCCGTGGGCCTCGGGAACCAGCTCTTCCACCACCACATAGATCATGGCTCCTGCGGCAAAGGCCAGCAAAAACGGCATCACCTGCGCCACTGTCACCGCCAGTACCACGCCGATTACCCCGGCGATGGGCTCTACGATTCCGGACAAAGTTCCGTATACAAAGGATTTGGGAGCCGAAACGCCCTCTTTCCGCAAGGGAAGCGAGATCGCCGCGCCCTCGGGCAGATTTTGCAGCGCCATGCCAATGGCCAGCGCCATCGCCCCTGCCAGCGTGGAGGGCGCGCCGGTTTCGGCGGCCAGCGCAAAGGACAAGCCCACTGCCATCCCCTCGGGGATGTTGTGCAGGGTCACCGCCAGTACCAGCATGGTAGTGCGCTTCCAGGAGCTGTGCATCCCCTCCGGCTTGTCCGCCCCTACGTGGAGGTGTGGCAGAATCCGGTCCAGGATAAACAAAAACAGCCCGCCCACTACGAAGCCGCCCGCCGCTGGAATCCACTCGGCCACGCCCTGTTCTTTCGCCATTTCAATGGAGGGAATCAAAAGCGACCACACCGACGCGGCGATCATCACACCGGCGGCAAAGCCTAAAAACGCCTTGTGCGCAGCGGCGGAACCTTCTTTTTTAACAAAAAATACCGCAGCGGAGCCCACCATTGTCGCAAAAAAGGTGAACCCCGTCCCCAGCAAAGCCAAGACCAATGGATTTTCCATGTTTCAACGTCCTCTCTGCTTCTCCTTCTACCGGTGAACGATCATCTGAAGAAGCTCCACATCCTTGGACAGCATTCCATCCTCTTCGGCGGGAGGATTGGAATAGTCGGTGGACAGATATTTTTTTTGATCGTCTGCAAACACCGTGACAATATTCCCGTCTTTGCCCAGCAGCTCCTGCGCCTTGAGGCAGCCTAAAAAGTTCGCCCCCGACGACACGCCTACCCCCAAGCCGAACCGCTGGGACAGCATACGGGCCATACGGATGGAATCCCCGTCGTCCACCGCGATAATATCGTCCACCGGGTTTCGCGCGATGATGTCCGGAACAAATTCGTCCGAGATTCCCTGGATCCGATGGGCGCCTACTTTATATCCAGTGGACAGGGTGGGCGAATTGGCGGGTTCCAGGGGGAACACCTTGGCCGATGGGTTTGCTTGTTTCAGCCGCCGGCCGATCCCCACAACGGTGCCGCCGGTGCCCACCCCTGCCACAATCCCGCCGGGAGTAAGCCCCAGGCCGGCCATCTGACGGACAATTTCCTCGCCGGTACCGTAGAAATGGGCCTCGATGTTATCCTCGTTTTCAAACTGGCGAGGTAAAAAGACGCCGCCGGCCTTTGCCAGATCTTCCGCCATGGCGATGGAGCCCAAAAAGCCGCCCTCTTCCCGGGAAACCAGCCGCACAGTCGCGCCGAAGCTTTCCATCAAGGCGATGCGTTCCCGGCTCATCCAATCGGGCATGAAGATTACCACCGGATGGCCCAGATAACGGCCGATGGCGGAAAACGAGATCCCCGTGTTGCCGCTGGTGGCTTCCGCAATGGTATCGCCAGGGTGAATGGTCCCCTGGGCATAGGCCTTTTGCAGAATATAAAAGGCCACTCGGTCCTTGATGCTCCCGGTCATATTGTAGGCTTCCGCCTTGGCGAATATCCGTCTTGATTCTCCCCGATAGCGAAACCGGATCTCCAGCAGGGGCGTATTCCCGATGAATGGACTTAAATCTTCAAACAGTTGGCGCGTGATCAAACCGATCCTTCCTTTCTAAGGCGCTGTTTTGGATTGGAGGATTTCGGGATCATTCCCCCGGGATGATGGCCGTGCCGCAAAACACGCGGCTCCTCCCGTTTTATTGTATGTATTCCCCCACGATTTTGTTGACCAGCCCGCCGTCGGCCTTTCCTTTTACCTTGGGCATCAGATGTTTCATGATCGCCCCTTTGTCTTTTCCGGTGGGCTGGGTGATGTTGAGCTCGGCTAAGACGCCTTCGATCACCTTGCGGATTTCGGATTCGTCCATTCCCTTAGGCGCGTATTCCTCCATGACGCTGATCCGCAGGCGGCACTGGCCGACGATGTCCTCCCGGCCGGCGGGAGCACTGTCCATCGTCTCTCTGGTCTGTTTGATTTCTTTTAGGATGATCGCGTCCTCTTCCTGCTCGGTTAAATCCGCCCGTTTGTCCTTAGCCTTGGCTTTGAGCGCGGTCAAAAGCAGGGACAGCGCGTCTTTGCGCTCCATATCATGGTTTTTTAAAGCCTCCATCATCGCTTTTTGGATTTGCTGTATTTTACTCATTGTTCTAACCATCCCTTTCTGAACTTGTGTGCGGGTTTAACAAGCAACGTGAATGCAACGCATTTCT
The DNA here is from genome assembly GCA_904420045.1 of Candidatus Metaruminococcus caecorum. Classification (GTDB taxonomy): domain Bacteria; phylum Bacillota; class Clostridia; order Oscillospirales; family Ruminococcaceae; genus Metaruminococcus; species Metaruminococcus caecorum. Next base: position 55,051 of record CAJFTY010000008.1, read on the forward strand.
TTCAAACTTTACACATTCTTTTACAAAAGAAAAGAGGATGAGTTTTCATCCTCTTTTTTACACACTTTGTTGGAACCGATCCCCGTTTTGGGAAAAAATGTTTGGCTTCCCTATTTTTTTGTATCTGCGGCAGGCCGTCCAGGATGTTTCGGAGCCTTTGCCTCCACGATCTTGGCGGGCTCGGTCTTTTTTTCCACAAGCTTTGTCTGTTCGGGTTTTTTCTCCACAATTTTAGCAGGTTCCGCCTTGGCGATCGGCGCGGCTTTTTTCTCCGCCGCCTTGGAGGATTTTACCGCTGTTTTCTTTGCCGCCGGCTTTTTTGCGGCTGGTTTTTTCACCGGTTTTTCCTCCGGCTCGCCCACCGAAACAAAAATCCACTGCTGGTTTTCGCCCTTGACATCCTCCCAAATCTGGACATGATTGCCTTCCACCGCGCTGATGCCCACAACGTCCAGGCACTTGTTGGCAGGCTTGGACAACACCACATACGCGCTGCCGTCTTTGGTCTTGCGCACCGACCACTCCTGAGTAGGCGCGCCGATATCCTCCCACACATGGACCCATACGCCGCTGTCCAGCGCACCGTACATGATGTCGATTGCCTCCCCCGTGGCGCAGCTGAGGATTTTGTAAGCGCCGCCGGCAATTTTTTTCAGCTTCCACCGCTGGCTCACCGAGCCGTTGGGAGCCGAAAGCACCACAGAACCGTCGCTTACTTGAAGCGCAAGTTCATTTTGCTTGGTCAGGATTACATATTCTCCGCCCGATTTGACCGAGCTGGAATTTCGATTTTGTACGGTTTTGTTTGTTTCCATCGTCATCAAACTCCTTTAACGAATACGTGAACTCCCAAATCCTTTTTCAGGGTGGCATTGGCAGATGCAGCTTTGCAATAAGCCGTACACCGTAAAAACATGATCCAATTTAATCCTACGATTATTATAACACGTTAAACGGTGCTGTCAACTTACCAGATCTGATTTTGTAAGAAGTTGAGAGCCTGAAACGGTACATGGGTTTTCCTGTTTTCCATCATACAAAAAAGAAAGCGTAAAATTTGTAAAATCCGGGAAGATTTTCGTTATCCCGGGATTATTTGCAAAAAAGGCCACTGTGTATCAGCGGCCTTTTTGCAATGTTCAAACGCATCTAATTACTTAACGGTTTTTATTCGTTTTTTTCGTGGCAAAGGTCAGCCCAAAAACGCCCAGACTCAGCACGCCCATCAAGGCCGCCACAGCAGGAATGGGATCTCCAGTAACCGGAACATCGGTGCTGCCGGTGTTCCCGCCTTCTCCATTACCGCTATTTCCATGATCTCCCCCGTTCAGGTTGCCGTTCGAGGAAGTATTATCTGACGGATCTTGATTCGAAGATGTATCCGTGTTGTCCGATGGGGTCTGATCCGACGAGGTATCATCCGGCCTGGAACTGTCGGAGCTGCTGTTATCGCTGGATGTGCCGTCCTCCGAGCTCACTGCCTTTTCCTTGATGATAAAGGTGATCTCTCGGATTCCGGTATAATCGCCCACGCCGGTGATGGTGATCGTCGCTGTCCCTGCGTTCACGTTGTTTTTGTAGGACAGGGTGTAATCAGTTCCCTCTTTCAGAGCGGTGTCGCCGTCTTTCACTACGGGCCTCGGCGTAATCGCCGATCCGGTGTGTTCCTGATCGGCGATCTTGCCGACAGTGACAGACTGGGCCGTGATAAGCTTTTTCAGTCCATTCATCGCTTCGGTCAGCTCGGTTACCGCAGTCTTCACCTGATCGGCAGAAGCCTTTTCATCGCCGTAAACTGTCTTTGCCGCAGCGAGCTTATCGGTCAGCGCTTTCCAGCTGTCCGCGGAGTAGTCCGCCTGCACGCCGGAATCCACAATGGCCTGCGCTGCGTCGATAGCCGCTTTCAGTGCGGAATTATCCACTACTTCCTTGGTCAAAAACTCCACGTAATCCAGGTTGCAGATATAGGGGTGACTGCCGTCGGTGGTGCCTTTAAGCACCACGTATAGATCTCCGCTGCCATAATAGGGTTTCGCGGACAGGTCAAGGGTCGCCACCTGATAGGTATCCCAGCTTGCGTCCTTGGCGGGAATGGGAACCGTGGCGATCAGCTCGCCGTCGGGAGCATCCTTGCGGATCTCGATCTTCGCGTCGGACGCACACCGGCCGGAGTTGTTGGCATAGTGCACGTTGATGGTCTGTAAACCTTCTCCAGTGAAGTCTTTGTCAAAATATGCCAGCCATGCGCCGTCATAGGTAGCGCCCAGGTTATCCAGGTTGTTGGCGTTGTTGTGCTCGGTTTTCAGCCCGTTTTCCGACCATGCATCGTACCCTTCCGCTTCAAAACGGCCATAAGTTCCCTTGGCGTCAAACTTTACATAATCCAGATTGCAGATATAGGGATGGTCGCCGTCGGTGGTGCCTTTGAACACCAGGAACACGTCCTGCGTGCCTGCGAACACCGCAGGATCGTCAAAATTCATCGTCACGGTTTTGTAAGTTCCCCAACCGGAGCCGGTAGCCGGCAGATCCACGGTAGCGATCAGCCGTCCAGTGCTGCTGCCCAGGCGGACTTCAATCTTTGCGTCGGAGGCACAGCGGCTGGAATTGTTGTCATAGCAAACGCTTAAGGACGCGATGCCTTTGTTGCCAAAATACAGATCCGTGTAGCCAACCCAGGCCCCGTCGTTGACTCCGCCCAGGTTATTTTCTTCGTTCTTTAATCCGCCACCGGACCAAGTGTCGCTCTTTTCGCCCTCCAGACGGTCAAATCCGTCGGTGCGGCGAACCAGTTTGTTCATGGCGTTTTTCAGAGCCGCCAGTGCGCTTTCCAACTTCGCCTGGTCGTCTGAACCGGCATTCAGCAGGGCTTTGGCCTCGTCTATGGCGGCTTTTAAAGTCCGCACGGTGGTAACCGCATACTGGCTCTGATCCAGAGCGGCCGCCTCGTCCAAGGCCTCCTGAAGCTTGGAGGTGATGTCCTGGGTGAAGTTTAACACCAACGCGTTCATTCCGCCCCGGGAGGAATTCATCACCTGCGCCGCCAGCACGCCGTCCGCAAAGGCGGAATCCTGGAAGGCGATACCCAGCTTACCGGTAGAATAATTGTGAGAAACCGCCTTGCCGGTAAAGCTCAAAGTGGCGGTGGTATCCGAAGTGAGAACCACCTTTCCGGTCAGGCCTTCGGGCAGGTTGTGGAAGATCACCTTCCCCTGTGCCGCCAAATCATCGCCGTTTTTGCCTGCAAATTTTGCCCCGCCTGTCAGGGTCAGATTCACGGTTTCGGAAATGCTGCCGTCGTCCGCCTGGCTTTCATTCACCTTGTCGGAGGAGTACTCGATCTGACTGTCGTTAAAGCGAATCTTCACATCGTTGCGGCTGCGGTAGCTGCTGTCCACCGCCTTGCTGAAGGCCGCGTCTTTGAGCTCCACACCGATGTTGCCCACGCTGTCCTCCAGATTATGAGCGGCTGCCTTTCCAGTCAGCGCAATGGAAATCTTTTGATCGCTTACCTTGGTGACAACCGGAGTCAAGCCCTCGGGCACACCGATGACTGCCACCTTATCCGAGCCCAGAGTCTCCCCGTTTGTTCCGGTGAAGGTGGTTCCGCTCTTGAGTGTCACCTCGATCACGTTGCCGATGGAACCGTCGTTGGCAGCCGCTTCTGTAAAGTCAGAGGTGGAGTAAGAAAGAGCGTTGTCACTGTCGTAAATCGAGGTATCCACCTTGTCGCTGGAGCTGGGAGCAGGCACGCTGTCTTCCGCCCAGTGGGAGGCTTTATCCCCCATGTTAAACTCCAGCACGCCGCCGCGTACGATTTCGGAGTAATCCACCCAGGTGCGGTCAAAGCTCTTGCCATTAAGGGTAGCGCTTTGGATATAGAAGTTGTCGGGAGAAACGCCGTTTGCCTTGATGGTAAAGGTTTTGCCGTTGCCCACATCCAGGGTGACCTTCTCAAAGAAGGGGCTTCCGATCTGGAAGGAGGTGTCGCCGGGGGTCATGGGGAACAGCCCCATCGCCGCCGCTACATACATGGAAGCCATGGTTCCCGCGTCATCGTCCATGGTCTGCATGAAGCCGTCGGGAGCCAGACGGTAGGCTTTTTCATACCGGGGAGGATTGTACTCGCCGGTGCCGCTGTAGCGGTTCCAGGTTTCCTTGGTGTAGATCTGGCGCACCCAGTACTGCGTGCGGCTGGGTTTGCCTGCGAAGTTAAACAGATACGGGGTGTGCAGGTCGATCTCGTTGGTGTTGGTGTGCAGCATGTTCCGTCCAGGAGGGTTGGTCTGAGGCAGGTCAGTTCCGTCGGCGTTCTGGCCGTACAGCCGGCTGACCGCTTTCAGGAAGTTGTCCTTGCCGCCCATGAGCTCCACCAAGCCGGTAACGTCATTGGAATCCCAGAAGGTGTACTGCCACAGGGTTCCCTGATACAGACCGTTGTTGCCGTACTGCTCGGGATCCGCGTTTTTCCAGGTGCCGTCGTTGTTTTTGGGCCAGAGCAGGCCGCTTTTGCTTCCGTCGTTTAACGTCACCGCATCGGACCGGTACAGGTTTTTATAGTTAAAGGAGCGTTTTAAATACTCGTCGTACTCGTCGGATTTTCCAAGCGCCTGTGCCAGCAGGGAGATGCACCAGTCGTCGTAGGAGTATTCCACCGAGGTGTCCACCCGGTCCAGAGAGGAGCTCTTGGTTCCAGCGATTTCCTTGGCCTTATTGTAGGCGGCCTCCAGATTGGGGATATCCGTATAGCCTTTGGCCACGCCGTCCGCCAGCAGGGCTACGGCATGCTCGGTGCGCACTGTGGGAACCGGCTGGGTTTCAAGTCCCCAGGTTCCAATTCCATATTCCATAGTGTCCGCGATGGAATGAATAATATCTTTATAAACCTCTGGCCACACCAGGCCGATCATGGGATATTTGCGGAAGTCGTCCCACAAGGTCCAGGAATCGTAGTGGGTGTAGTTGTTGGCCTCATAGACGTTTCCGTCGGTAGCCCGGAAAGTGTTGTCGGTGCTGGTGGCGTTCACCGGGGTGGTGAACATGTGGTACAGATGAGTGTAAAACAGCTTTTTCAGCGATCCGTCGGGATCACTCACAGCAGAGCTTTCCACCTTGACTTTGCCCAGCACGTCGTTCCACTGATCCTTGGCGGACTGACGCATGGCTTCAAAGTCCCAGGTGGGGGATTCTTTGTACATATCCCGCTTGGCCTGCTCCACACTGATGGGCGAAATGCTGACTTTGACTTCCAGCACTTCCCCGGCCTTGCCGTCCATATATAAAAGAGCACCGATATCGTTGCCAGCCTGGGTCAGGCTGTCGCTGACCGCATTGCCGTTCCAGGTCTTGATTTCGGTCATAGGCTTGCTGGTTTCCATATAAAAATACATGGTGTACTTGCCGTGACCGCTGACGTTGCGGCCGCTGAACCGGCCGGATAGCGCTGTTTTGTCACCTTTTTCAATGTTGAGGGTCGCGTTGCGGATGTCGGTGCCGTGATAGGTGTAGTTTAAATCCACCGTCAGTCCCATTTTGCCCTCTTCAGGGAAGGTATAGCGGTGATAGCCTGTCCGGACGTCCGACGTCATTTCCGCCCTGATTTTTCCCATGGAGTCATCAAAAACGCCGCTCGAATTTTTAGCTGTCAGCCCTACGGCATAATAACCAGGCTCCGCGGTTTCATCGTTGTGGGAATATCGCATCGCGCGCTGGTTCGCAGCCGGCTTTTTTGTAAAGTCCATATAGGTGGGAGTGATTAAAACGTCTCCTCCTGCACCCTGACCGCCCACGCCCTCAATACGGGTGTGGGAAAATCCTGCAATCTGCGTTTTGTTATAGTCATATCCCGCATGATCGTCTGTATTGTGGGGATAGGTATCCGGGCTCAACTTAACCAAGCCATAAGGCACCACTGACCCTGGAAACAACTGACCGTTGTCCACCGCAGTGCCCACAAACGGATTGACAAACGAGGTGTAATCCTCGCTGTCTTCTGCCAGTACCTGTACGGAAGACAGGACTGAGAACACAGACGTGAGCAGAGCGGCGCTTAAAACAGCCGCTGTTGCTCTTCTTATGCCAAAACGGCATTTTTTCTTCATGTTTGTACCTCCCTGTTTTCATAGGCGTCTTTTTCTGTGCCGGTTATAAGCATCTTTGAAAAGGCTGATTCCCGTTCTTAAATCTCCGCTAAAGTTTGATAAAGTTGCTTTGTCTTTTATCTTTGACAACGATGTAAATACTGCCCTTTTTGTCCGCACAGATTATTTACATTATAACATTTATTGAATTTTTTACAATAGTTCTTACGATTTTTAAAAAAATTTATGTATTTTACATATTTTAAAATAAATAATTACATATAATTTACCTAAAAACCCAGTTCTTTACAGTTTGCAGGTTTCTTTCTGAATAAAAGGATAAGGTACTTTGCAGACTCTTTACAAAAAGCACCCCGATCTGTGCAGAAAAATTTTCATTTAGACAGTTTGGCTCCATCGCTTCCGGCACAAAATTTATCATGGGAAGCGCCAAACACCGAATCAGCAGCGTGTCCATCTACCCGTTTATGGCCGAACTGATCTTGTCAGCCCGCTTAAAGAATACAAACACATTGCCGTACGCCTTGCAAACCGAATGAACCTCCCCTCAGTTCGCCGGCGTATGGAAACGCACAGGGCGGATGTATGAACAAAGGGACGTCTGTTTAAGACGTCCCTTTGTTCAGGATATGAATGGTGGACCCAATAAATGGATGGAATAAAAGCTATTTTTTATGACTGTGGCACATTCCGGAGGAAGGGCAGTTTGAGCAGCCGCATCCACAGGAAGACCTCCCTTTTTTCTTATCCTTGACGAGCTTCATCACAATTAGCACAATAATTGCCGCCAACGCCAGGCAGATCAGGATGGTGCCCCAGTAATTTGCAAGAAATGTCAGCATATTTCACAACCGCCTTTCTGTACCGGACAAAAATTATCCCCGATGGGCGCGGGCAAACAGCTGCTCCGCATGCCCGGGATTTATACGCGCACCTTTGCCTTCAGAGTGCTGGCCTCTTTATAAGGCCGTACCAGCATAAACACAAACAGCGCAACCAGAGCAAAGGCCACAATGGAACCGATGATGTTGCCCTGACCGGTGAACAGCATGCCCAACTGATAGATTATCAGTGCCACCGCATAGGCAAACCCGCACTGATAACCCACGGCAAACAGCGTCCACTTGGCGGAATTCATCTCACGCTTAATGGCTCCAATCGCCGCAAAGCAAGGGGCGCACAGCAGGTTGAACGCCAGGAAGGAGTATCCGCTAAGCATGGTAAACGCAGCGGCGATATTGGTGTACACCGCGCCGGACCCACCGTAAAGAATGCCCATGGTTCCCACAATATTCTCTTTTGCAATCAGGCCGGTAAAGGACGCGACCGTCGCCTGCCAGTTGCCCCAGCCCAAGGGGATAAACAGCCACGCAATGGCGTTGCCGATGTTCGCCAAGAGGGAATTTCCGATTTCGTCCTCCGCCAGCATACGGAAGCTGCCGTCGACGAATCCAAAGTAACTTAAGAACCAAACAAGAATGGTGGACAGCAGAATAATGGTGCCCGCCTTTTTCATGAAGGACCAGCCTCGCTCCCACATAGAGCGAAGGACGTTGCCCACCGTGGGCAGATGGTACGCCGGCAGCTCCATGACAAACGGAGCAGGTTCGCCCGCGAACATCCGGGTCTTTTTGAGCATAATACCGGACAGGATGATGCAGGCCATGCCCAGGAAGTAGGCTGAAGTGGAAATCCAAGCAGAGCCGCCGAAGATCGCACCCGCAATCATCGCAATAAACGGCATTTTCGCTCCGCAGGGAATAAAGGTCGTGGTCATAATGGTCATACGGCGGTCGCGCTCATTTTCAATGGTTCTAGACGCCATGATACCGGGAACGCCGCAGCCCGTTCCGATCAGGATCGGAATAAAGGATTTACCGGAAAGACCGAATTTACGGAATACACGGTCGAGCACAAACGCAATTCTGGACATGTAACCGCAAGCTTCTAAAAACGCCAGCAGCAGGAACAAAACCAGCATCTGGGGCACAAATCCCAGAACCGCGCCCACACCAGCTACAATGCCGTCCAACACCAGGCCGCTGAGCCATTCGGGGGAATTCGCTGCCGTCAAGCCGTTTTCAACCAAAACCGGAAGGCCGGGAACCCACACGCCGTAATCCGCCGGGTCGGGCTCGGCGTATTCGGCTTGATTCAGCGTGTCGATCGCCGCCGTCAGATTCGCTCCGGTATACGTGACCTCTTCTGTGGAAAGATCCTCTTCATTTTCAATTTCAATGGTTGCTTGATCCGTGGCCGAGAACTGAGCGGCGTACTGCTTCAAAAGCGCCGTCGCACTGGCCGCGTCAAACGATTCGCTTTCGGTATCAAGAGCCGCCGCAACCTGCTCGGAACCCTCTTTGCCTGTTTCCACAAACGCGTTCACTGCATTCATCGCATCGGTGTACTCCTCGGAGGATTCGGAGTAAGCGGACGAACCAATGCCAAACAGGTGCCAACCGTCGCCAAACAGGCCGTCATTGGCCCAGTCTGTCGCGGCCGTTCCCACGGTGACCATCGAGATGTAGTAGACCAAGAACATCACAATTGCGAAAATCGGAAGCCCCAGCCAGCGGTTGGTGACCACCTTGTCGATTTTATCGGAAACCGTAAGCATTCCCGCGTTCTTTTTCCGATAGGAGCCTTTCAGGATGGAGGCGATATACACATAGCGTTCGTTGGTAATCAAGCTTTCCGCATCGTCGTCCAGCTCCTGTTCTGCGGCTTTGATATCCTGCTCGATATGGCCCATGGTTTTGCTGTCCAGTTTTAACTGATCCAGCACCTTGTCATCCCGTTCAAAAATCTTGATGGCATACCAGCGCTGCTGCTCCGCAGGCAGATTGTGAACTGCCGCTTCCTCGATGTGAGCAATGGCATGTTCCACCGGTCCGCTGAAGCTGTGCATCGGAACGGTCTTGGTGTTTTTTGCCGCATCAATTGCCGCTTCAGCCGCTTCCATGATACCGGTGCCTTTTAAAGCGGAAATTTCCACCACTTTACAGCCCAGTTGCTGGGACAGGGCGCCAATGTCAATCTTATCTCCGTTTTTACGGACGATGTCCATCATGTTGACGGCAACCACCACCGGGATTCCCAACTCGGTCAGTTGAGTCGTCAGGTACAGATTTCGTTCAAGGTTTGTACCATCAATGATGTTTAAAATCGCTTCCGGCCGCTCGTTAATCAAATAATTCCGCGCTACGACTTCTTCCAGTGTATAAGGGGACAACGAATAGATACCCGGAAGATCCATGATTATCACATCGCTGTGCTTTTTCAGTTTTCCTTCCTTTTTTTCCACGGTAACGCCCGGCCAGTTTCCAACAAACTGGTTGGAGCCGGTCAGCGCGTTAAACAACGTGGTTTTGCCGCTGTTTGGGTTGCCCGCCAAGGCAATTCTGATCTCCATTGCAGTCTTCCTTTCCTATGTAATTAGTTTAAACTAACTAATTTACCAAAAAAAGAGGGCTTCCTGCCGGCACTGAACACTTGCCAGCCGGCATGTATGCCCCAATTATCGCTCTTCCACCTCGATCATTTCGGCGTCCGATTTGCGGATGGAAAGCTCGTATCCCCGCACTGTAATTTCCACCGGATCTCCCAGCGGCGCCACTTTGCGGACATGAACCTGAGCTCCTTTGGTGATCCCCATGTCCATGATCCGGCGTTTGACCGCGCCTTCTCCATGGAGTTTCACAACCATAGCGGTTTCGCCCACCTTGACCTGCCTCAATGTTTTCATCTTCGATCCTCCTCTAGCTAACACACTTAAAACACCGCAGCGGATTTTAAACTTCCCGGCGGCGTTGTTTAAAAGGCTTTGCCCCAAAAAGCAAAAACCGTTAAACCATAATTTTACTCGCCATCTCCTTGCTGATGGCCACCCTGGATTCCTTTACATTGACGATCAGATTTCCACCAATCGCAGAAATAACCATGATGCTGGAACCTGCTACAAAACCCAAATTTTCCAGATGGGCCCGAACTTCAGAATTGCCCCCGACTTTGCGGATAATGGCTTGTTCTCCCACATTTGCGAATGTTAATGGCATCATTGTTGACCTCACTTTCAGTAAGTCAAAACTAACTAAGGCGCAAAAAATATTGGTTAGCATCTTCTAACCGATATTTATTTTAGCATGGTTGATTTCGAGTGTCAAGATAAAAGTTTCCAATTCATGAATTTTGGACAAGGTGATGAAAGAAATGGACATGGATGGACGCGGTATGGTAAAATATCCACAGATTGGATAGTTTACTCTTTCTTTTTATGGCCCGCCTTCGGCGATGGCCCGCTCAAAACATATACCGGCTCGCACACTTTGACAAAAGAAAGGATTGGATTAGATGACCGCTGTTTGCAGAATCGGCTCCCCGCTTGGCACCATACTTGCAGCAGGAGAGCAAAATGCGCTTACCGGGCTCTGGTTTGAAGGGCAAAAATACTTTGCAGCCGGTGTCTCCCCCACCGCGCAGGAAATGGATCTCCCGGTGTTCTCACAGCTCAGGGAATGGCTGTCGGTTTATTTCGAGGGAAAACAGCCTTCCTTCACACCGCCGCTGACCCCCAAGGGAAGTCCTTTTCGGCAGGCTGTGTGGAAGCTTTTGCTGAGCATTCCCCGGGGGCAAGTGTCCACTTATGGCGCCCTTGCCAAACAGCTGGCGCAGGACACCGGAAAAGCCGTGAGCGCTCAAGCGGTGGGCGGTGCGGTGGGACACAACCCCATCAGCATCCTGATCCCCTGCCACCGGGTGGTGGGAAGCACCGGGAGCCTGACTGGTTACGCGGGCGGAATCGAAAAAAAGATCGCCCTGCTCCAGTTGGAAGGCGTCGAGGTGGACAAGCTGTGGATTCCCCAAAAAGGGAGCGCGCTGTAAGAAACCAATTAGCCCCCGCCCTCCAGAGTACTGAAGGGCGGGGGCTTTCCAAGCGATTTACTGCTGCGTATATCCGGCGTATTTTGCACAACGGGCAGTTGTATCCATGTTTACAGGCTGATCAACTGCAATGCTGTTTGTATGCATAAAATCAACTAGGCTTCCGTCTGCGGCATAGCCATCATAGTTGAGCAGGATTCCGGTGTCCCGATCCACCAGGAAAACAAAACGCTCAACGCTTAGTTTATCGTTAAAATAAGCGTCTGCCTTTCCTTCGATCCGAACCGCTTCCCGGCCCAAAAAAGTCTCCGTTCCCTTGATTTCCCAGTTGTCAAAATCCTCCAGAAATGCAAAGGCCAGCTGCTGAGGCAACAAGCTCAAAGAAGCCGCAATCCCGGTATGCGTCAAGTCCCCCCGAAGCTGATAGTGGGATTCCCCCTGCTCGTCTTCCGTAATGCGGGACTGGCTTCTGAGCGTTTGCAAATCCTCCGCATAAACCGGCACACCTGCCTGATGATAGGTGCGCGCTTTGTTGTCATAGATGGTTTTCATCCCATCTTTTACATACTGCTCTTCATCGGCACCGGCGTCGGTGATCCGCTGATAGGATTCCTGATTCATCACATCCACGCGATACTCTACAGTAGAATCGCCCACCCCTAAATCGGGAGCTTTAAAGGAACCAGACACCGTCTGATAGTAATCCACGCTGTTCAGCATTTTATAAAACATGTTGGACTTTGTCACCGAACGGTCGTTGGCAACCCGCATTTTCATCTGAGAAATTGTGGTGACCGGCTCCTGTACATCCTTTGAGGATGCTTCGGGCTGTGACTTCTCCGTTTTGTCCGGCAACGCCAGCGCAAAGACACCAAAAGATAGGGCAGCAGCCGCGCAAAGTGAAACAATCCCGAATAGTATTTTCTTTTTCATTATGAATCCTCCCCTATTCTATTTTGTGTAAATCATTTGGATGGCATCCGCTCCGGTATAGCCCGAGATATTTCTTCCAGAAGGCGTTAATTCCGCCATATAACTATAGGTGTATGGATCGGAAGAATACTTTGGAAGATAAACACGAGGGGTAGCGTTCCAACCAGCTTTTGCATATTTTTGGTCAATGGTGCCAAGCGTATAAAATGAATACGAATCCCCACTATTAATCGAATATTCCGCTGCCGGATCTAAAAAATATTTATTATTTAGCCACACGTTCAATTGAGCGTATACTCCACCTGTAAATTGATATGCTTTTTTTAAACTCCATCGATAATACGTTTTATACTGATTTCCTTTGGTTATTTGACGACGAGCATCATTATTATAATGCCCTGTGTCTGACAAATATTCATTAAAACCTACTCTACTGTTTGAACAATTTGAATCATTTGAATCATTATCAATAAAAAAAGCAGTTGCGGCACGCGGCTGGAATTCTAACACATTCAATTGATTTTTGGGAATTTGAGCCATTCCCATGCTGGACAATAATGCTGCACTTATACTCATTATTGTCACAATACGTATAATTTTTTTCATTATTTTCTCCTCCTTAATATTACTCTAAAAATTAGTATAACACAAATATCATAAATGTCAAATTTTTGAAATTATGTAATATATAGTATTCAATTTGTGAAGTCGTTTATAAATAATTTCGTCTTACTCCCCAATGCGCCAGTCGATGGGCTCCCGTCCGAACTGGGTGAGCAGCGCGTTTGTCTTGGAAAAATGCCGGCACCTGAAAAAACCGTTGGAAGCCGACAAGGGGCTTGGATGAGCGGCGGTCAGCACCCGGTGGGCGGGGTTGGTCACCAGCCTCCCTTTTTCCCTGGCGTTGGCACCCCAAAGCAGAAAGACGATGGGTTCCTCCCGCTGGTTTAAAAGTTCGATCACCCGGTCGGTAAACTGTTCCCATCCCAGCCCCCGGTGGCTGTTCGCCTGTCCCGCCCGGACGGTGAGCACCGTATTGAGCAGCAGCACTCCCTGTTTGGCCCATCCGGTGAGCTCCCCGTGAGAAGGGGGCGCGATCCCCAGGTCATCCTGAATTTCCTTAAAGATGTTGCACAAAGAGGGCGGCGGCGCTACTCCCTTTTTTACCGAAAAACACAGCCCGTGGGCCTGTCCCGGCCCATGGTACGGGTCCTGCCCCAGGATAACGACCTTTACATTGCTATAAGAGGTAAGCTTTAACGCGTTAAAGATATCATACATATCCGGGTAAATCGTATAGCGGCTGTACTCCTGTTTTAAGATGTTGTGAATCCGCCGGTAATAGGGTTTTTGAAATTCGTCTTTTAACAATTCATCCCATTCGTTTTGAAACGCAACCATCGTTTTGCTCCTTCCGATAAAAAAGCTGCGGGCGAACCCCTTTTGTCTGGTTGTTCGCCCGCAGCAAAGCTATCCCGTTTATTTTTTCAGGCTGAGGGCAAGCTCCGCCTTTTCCACAATATTTTCCGCACACAGGCCGAACTTTTTCAGAAGTTCCAGCGCCGGGCCGGACATCCCGAAGGTGTCCTCTACACCCACGCGGACCACCGGCACCGGGCAGACGCCCGCCAGGGCTTCGCACACTGCGCCGCCTAGGCCCCCGATCACGTTGTGCTCTTCCGCGGTGACCACGCAGCCGGTCTCCCGCGCGGCGGCAGTCAGAAGCTCCACGTCCAGGGGCTTGATGGTGTGGATGTTAAGCACCCGCGCGCTGATCCCCCGGCTTTTTAAAAGCTCCGCCGCGATCAGAGCCTCGTTTACCATCAGGCCGGTGGCGGCGATGGTCACGTCATTCCCCTGGGTGAGGACTTCGCCCTTGCCCAGCTCAAATTTATAATCCTCGCTGTGGAATACCGGCACTGGAAGCCGCCCCAGACGCAGGTATACCGGGCCGTCAAACTCCGCCGCAGCGCGCACCGCGGCTTTGGCTTCCACATGGTCAGCGGGATTCAGGACCGTCATACCAGGAATGACCCGCATTAAAGCGATGTCCTCGCAGCACTGGTGAGTGGCACCGTCCTCCCCCACCGAAATACCCGCGTGGGTGGCGCCGATCTTCACATTTAAGTGAGGATATCCGATGGAATTGCGGATCACCTCAAACGCGCGACCCGCCGCGAACATCGCAAAGGAGCTGGCGAACACCAGCTTTCCAGTGGAAGCGAGACCTGCTGCCACCCCCATCATATCCGCTTCTGCGATGCCGCAGTCGAAAAAGCGGTCGGGAAACTGCTTTTTAAACATTCCAGTTTTGGTAGCAGCCGCCAGATCTGCATCCAGCACTACTAGATTTTCATGTTCTGCGCCCAGCTCGCACAGAGCCTCTCCATAGCTTTCCCGGGTCGCTTTTTTGATTACATCCGCCATGTTACCGTACCTCCAGATCTGCGAGAGCCGCGCGTAATTCATTCATCGCCGTTTCGTACTGTTCCCCATTGGGAGCGGCTCCATGCCAGGAGACAGCGTCCTCCATATAAGACACGCCTTTGCCCTTAATGCTCTTTTGCACAATGACCACCGGCTTGCCGGTAACGGCGCGGGCTTCGGCAAACGCCCGCTCGATATCGTGAAAGTCATGGGCGTCCATGGTCAGCACATGCCAGCCAAAAGCCGCGAATTTATCGGTGATGGGTTCGGGGGACATCACTTCTTCCACCCGTCCGTCGATCTGCAGGCCGTTGGAATCCACCACGGCAATCAAGTTGTCCAGCTTGTAATGAGCGGCGAACATGGCAGCCTCCCACACCTGTCCCTCCTGGATCTCGCCGTCGCCCAAGATGGCGTACACCCGGTAGGGCTCGTGAAACCGCTTGGCGGACAGGGCCATACCGCAGGCGGCCGAAATCCCCTGTCCCAGGGATCCGGTGCTCATATCCACGCCGGGAGTCCCCTTCATGTCCGGATGGCCCTGGAGCATGGCGCCCACATGGCGCAGCTTTTTCAGCTCCTCCTTGGGGAAAAAGCCTTTTTCCGCCAAAATCGCATACAGTGCAGGAGCACAGTGCCCCTTGGACAGCACCAGCCGATCCCGGTCGGGCTTTTTGGGATTTTGAGGATCCACGTTGAGCACACACTCATACAGATAGGTCAACGTGTCCGCAATGGACAACGATCCTCCCGGATGGCCGCTCTTGGCGTGATAGACACCCTCAATAATCCCCATGCGCACCTTGCATGCGGTTTTGGAAAGCTTTAATTCCAACGCTTGTTCCATGTTCTCCGTTCATCCTTTCAAAACTTTCCCCGGTTGCCGCCTTGTTTTATGGGCACCGGTTCATCATATACTCAATCAGCTCCGCCAGACCGTCCTGGTCGTTGGTGGAAACCGTCCGGTCCGCAGCATTTTTTACGGCGTCCAGGGCGTTCCCCATAGCGGCGCCTAACCCCGCTGTCCGGATCATTTCGATATCGTTGTTGTAGTCCCCCACCGCAGCGATCTGGTCCAGCGAAACCTTTGCATACTGTGCCAGATGGGACAACGCTTCCCCTTTGGAATTTCCAAAAGGGAGCATTTCATAATAAAATTCCGCCGATTCCACATAGCTCACCCCGGTAAAGTGCTGTTCCTCCAAAAAACGGGCAAAGCAGGGGATTTTCTCATGCTCCAGCGCAAACAGGGTTTTGATTGCGCCGGGAACAAGGTCTTTGATGTCCGCCATCTGATAAGGCAGGCTTTCGATCTCCAAATGATCCCGCACAAAACGGTTATGGTTCACCACTTTGGTCTTTTCTTCATACAACACTTCGATTCCTACCTCTGGGAACTGTGCTTTGACCCGAGCCAAATAGGCAGGGAGCTCCTCCGGCATCCGGGTGTGCCACAGCATCTGATCCTGCCGGAAATCATAGATTGCCGCGCCGTTAAACAAAATCGCGGGCGCGTCCAGCTTGATCCCCTTTTCCCGGAGAGCGTTTACATACCGGGACGCAGAGACAATCGAGCGCCCGGTGGCGATGGTAAACCGGCCCCCAGCAGCCTGAAATCGCTTTAAAGCCGCCTGATTTTGATCGGAAATCCGTTTATCGGTGGTCAGCAGCGTGCCGTCCATGTCGGAGACGAGAAGCATCTCGGAAACATTCATATTAATTGGTCTCCCCCAAACAGCCCGCGGGCCGTTTGATCGCAAAAGGTTCTGTGGATTTTTCATTCTGGGCTATTATAGCATATTTTGCCGTTTACCGCAATGTTTTCAAAAAATCAGTAAAATACGCTGGTAAAGGGCTTGTAAACTCCAGGTACGCCCCAGTGACCGGATGGACAAACCCGATCTTCCGGGCGTGCAGGCACTGGCCACACAAGGATTTGATGATCTTTTTGGGTCCATATACCGGGTCCCCGGCCACCGGATGGCCAATGGCCGCCATGTGCACCCGGATTTGATGGGTGCGCCCAGTCTCCAGCCGCAGCCGCAGGTGGGTAAACTGGCTGTAACGTTCCACCACTCGGTAATGAGTGACCGCAGGCCGGGAGTTCTTCTCTGTGACACACATCTTTTTGCGGTCGGACGGGCATCGGCCGATGGGCAGATTCACCGTACCCTCATCGTCTTTCACCCGGCCGTACACCACAGCTTCGTACTCCCGGGTAAAGGAATGCTCTTTGATCTGCTGGGCCAGTCCCTGGTGGGCGGCGTCGTTTTTCGCCACAATTAAAAGGCCACTGGTATCCTTGTCAATCCGATGGACGATTCCCGGCCGGATCACGCCGTTGATGCCGGACAGGCTGTCCCCGCAGTGATGCAGCAGGGCGTTGACCAACGTTCCGGAGTAGTTCCCCGCCGCCGGATGCACCACCATGCCCTTGGGCTTATTGACCACCAGCAAGTCCTTATCCTCGTACACGATCGCAAGGGGAATTGGCTCGGCGTCTACCGAAAGCTCCACCGGATCAGGGATTTCCACGCTCACCTGGTCTCCCGGCTTGGGGCGGTAGTTTTTGGGCAGGGGCTTGTCCGCCATGCAGACCCTTCCCTCCTGGATCAGCTTCTGGATGGCAGAACGGCTTTTGTCCGGCAGCTTCTTTGCCAAAAACTGATCCAGCCGCCCGCCTGCATCCTCGGGGAGCGCCGTGAACTCCATCCGCTCAGGCATGGGAGTCCTCGCCGGGAGCAGCGGGCTCCTCGTCTGGCTCCGGCGGGTTGGCATCGCTCGCGGGAGCTTCGGCGGAAGGAGCCTCGACAGCGGTTTCCACCGCCAGCTCCTGTTCCCCTTCCTCCACGTCTTCCTCGATTTCCTCGATCATCTTTTTCTCTTTGCGGGGCTCCAGGATCAGCAGGTAAATCAGGGCGAGGATCGTACCGATCACCACGCAGCAGTCCGCTAAGTTAAACACTGCGAACCCGATCAGACGCACGTCGATATAATCCACCACATAGCCTCGGAACACCCGGTCAATCAGGTTGCCAAGGCCGCCCGCCACAATCAGCGCCACCGAGTACATCAAAAACGGCGCGCGGATTTTCCGGGCAATCAGCAGATACAGCGCAGCCGCGACTAGAATCACGGTGACGAGTATCAAAATCCACTGCTTGCCGCTGAACAAGCCAAAGGCCGCCCCGTCATTTTCCAGATAGGTCAGGTGCAGCACATTTTGAATCAGGGGAAGGGTGTCTTTATGCGCTAAAAAAGTAATTGCCAGAAATTTAAACAGTTGGTCAAGTCCCAGTAATACCACAATGCCGCCCAAAGCGATCGCAAGCGTCATAATCGGTCCTCCTAAACATTCTATATCAGACACAACAAGTTGCCGCAGCAGGGTTTGCTGCGGCAACGGAGCGCGCCGGCAACACCGGCGGCGCTCTGGAAGAGGGGGAGCCCCCTCTTCCAACATCACCCCGCAAATCCCATTTTCATGGGATTGCCGTCGGCAAAACCGCCGCACTTGTCGCCGGTTTTGCAATTTAAAAACACAAAATCAGTTTGTCCTGTAAACCCAAATTGCCGCAGCAGAATTTGCTGCGGCAACAAAAAGCGGTTATCCTAATTTCATCACGCCCGCGCAGCGTTTGCACAGGGTGGGATGGTCGTGGTCGCAACCCACGGTTTCGCTGTAGATCCAGCAGCGCTCGCACTTTTCGCCGTCCGCAGGAGAAACCGTTGCCGACAGGCCCTCCAGATCGCCGGTAAACGCACCCTCGCCGCCCTTGACAACCTCTACCTGGGAGACGATAAACACGGTTGCAAGCTCGTCTTTGTGGGCGCATACGAAGTCGTACAGCTCCCCGTCGCAGTAAAGGGTCACCTTTGCCTCCAGAGAAGCGCGGATGGTTTTTTCCACCCGTTTGATCTCCAACGCCTTTTTCACATCCTCCCGGATGCGGTAGATGGTGTCCCATTTGCTTTGAAATGCATCGTCTGGCCGAGTTTCCCGGGCCTTGGGCATCTGGTTGTAATAAACGCTTTCTGCGTCGTCCCCCGCTTCGTGGGGCATGCTCTTCCAGATTTCTTCAGAGGTAAACGCCAAAATCGGCGCCACCAAGCGGGTCAGACCGTTTAAGATCCGGTACATGGCCGTCTGCGCCGCTTTGCGCTGTACGCTGTGAGCAGGCTCGCAGTACAGACGATCCTTGATGATATCCAGATAGAAGTTGGACATATCCACCACGCAGAAGTTGCGGATGGCGTGATACACCACATGAAAATCAAAAGCGTCGTAGCCCTGTTCCGTCTTGCGGATCAACTCGTCAAACTGGTAGAGCGCCCAGCGGTCCAGCTCCAAAAGCTCCTCGTCCGCCACCTGATCCTTGTCGGGATCAAAGCCGTTTAAGTTGCCCAGGATGTACCGGGCGGTGTTGCGAATTTTCCGATAGCCCTCGGACAGCTGTTTCAAGATGTCCTGAGATACCCGGATGTCCGCATGATAATCGCTGGAGGCCACCCACAAACGCAGGATGTCCGCGCCGTACTGGTTGATGATCTCCTCCGCCAGGATTCCGTTGCCCAGGGATTTGGACATCTTACGGCCCTCGCCGTCCACCACCCAGCCGTGGGTGCAGACTGCATCATAGGGCGCGCGGCCCTTCCAAGCCACCGAGGTCAGCAGCGAGGACTGGAACCAGCCGCGGTACTGGTCCGCGCCTTCCAGGTACAGATCGGCAGGCCATTTAAGCTCCGGCCGTTCGCATAAAACCGCCGAGTGGGAGCTTCCCGAGTCGAACCAGACGTCCATGATGTCGTTTTCTTTGGTGAACTCGTGACCGCCGCACTCGCACTTTACGCTATTGGGGATCACGTCGTTGATATCGCAGGTGAACCAAGCGTCCGAGCCCTCTTTGCGGAACAGGTCGGAGATCGCCTTGATGGTTTCGTCGTTGACAATGGGCTTGCCGCAGTCCTTGCAGTAGACAATGGGAATGGGCACGCCCCAGGTGCGCTGGCGGGAAATACACCAGTCGCTTCGGTCACGCACCATGCCTTTGATGCGCTCCTCACCCCATTCGGGAATCCACTTGACCTGTTTGATGGCCTCCACCGTCTGGTCTTTAAAGTCCTCCACTGAGCAGAACCACTGTTCGGTGGCCCGGAACATCACCGGCTCTTTGCAGCGCCAGCAGTGAGGATACTGGTGGATAATCTTCTGGATGGCCAAAAGGTTCCCGGTTTCCTCCAGCTTTTTGGCAATCGCCTTGTTGGCGTCCTCCGCCATCAGGCCGGAAAATTCGCCCGCCAGGTCGTTGAGCCGGCCCTCGGAATCCACCGGCACCGGGATGGGGAGCTCTTTGTAATTTTTGCAGACCTCAAAGTCCTCGATACCGTGTCCGGGAGCGGTGTGCACACAGCCGGTACCGCTTTCCAGGGTGACATGGTCGCCCACGATCACCAGGGATTCCCGGTCCAGGAAGGGATGGGCGGTTTTCATGTACTCCAGCTCTTTGCCGGTAAAGCTGCCCACCGTCTCATATTCGGAGATGCCGGCGGCCTCCATCGTGGACTTGACAAGCTCGGCGGCCATGACCAGGTACTGTCCGCCGGTTTTGACCAGGGTGTATTCGTACACCGGTCCCAGGCAGATGGCCACGTTGCCGGGCAGGGTCCAGGTGGTGGTGGTCCAGATGACGAACCAGACGTTTGCGGGATCAATTCCCATCCCGGAAAATACGCCCTTGTCATCGGTTACCCTGAATTTCACATAGATGGAATGGCAGGGATCCTCGGCGTATTCAATCTCCGCTTCCGCCAGGGCGGTGGAGCATTCGGGACACCAGTACACCGGTTTTAATCCCTTGTAGATGTAGCCCTTCTTGGCCATCTCGCCAAAGATTTCAATTTGCTTTGCCTCGAACTCCGGCTTGAGGGTCAGGTACGGGTCGTCAAAATCGCCCAGGACGCCAAGACGTTTGAACTGCTGTTTCTGGTTCTCCACATAGGTCAGCGCAAACTCCCGGCAGTGGCGGCGAAGCTCCACCGGGGAAACGTCGGCGTTTTTGTCAATGCCCACCTTCTTCATGGCCTTGAGCTCGATGGGAAGGCCGTGGGTGTCCCAGCCGGGCACATAAGGAGCCTGGAAGCCGGACATATTTTTCTGCTTGACAATAATATCCTTGAGCACCTTGTTTAAAGCGGTGCCCAAATGGATGTCGCCGTTGGCGTAGGGCGGGCCGTCGTGGAGCACGTACAAGGGCTTGCCCGCGTTTTTTTCCACCATATGGTAATAGGTGCGCTGTTTTTCAGACTCCTCCAGCATCTGGGGTTCCCGGGTGGGGAGGCCCGCCCGCATGGGGAAATCCGTCTCGGGTAGGTTCAAAGTCTTGTTATAATCCTGTGCCATGTTCTTTCTAATTCTCCTCAAACTGATGTTAAACCCGCCGGGCGGGAATCGTTAGTCGCGCTTAAAGTTTTTTCCGAATTTAAGCTCCCCAAACTTGGATTCAAAGGTGTTCTCCCCCGGCTTGCGGGTCTCAGCAGGATTTTTGACGGGAACGGGCTCCTCAGCAGGGGCCGCTTCCACTTTTGGGGACTCCTGTTTTTCCTGTTCCGGCTGTTTGTCCTCGGCCGGAGCCTTTGGCGCAAAGGCGGGCTTTTTCTCCTCTTCCACCTCGGGGAGGCTGGTAATCAGATCCAGATGTGATTTATAGATATTCAAAAGCTTCGATTTAAATGCAGAGACTTCTTTCTGCATCCGCTGAAGGTTTTTCTCCTCCCGCTCCACCTGCACCTTGATGTTGTCGACGCTCTGGTTGGCCTTGTTCTTCGCTTCCGTCAGGATGGTTTCCGCCTGGGCCTTGGACTGGGTGAGCAGTTCCTCGGCTTTCTGCTTGGCTTCGGCCACCACGTTCTGCCCCAGGCGCTGGGCGCCGATCAGGGCTTCCTTCATGCTGTCCTCGTCCTTGCGGTACTCTTCGATTTTCTCCGCCAGGACGGCCATTTTTTTCTCCATGACCTTTTTTTCGCCTTCCAGCCCCTCCAGATAAGCGCACACCTGCTCCAGGAACTGGTCGACCTCCTCCGCTTTGTAGCCGAAGGCCGCTTTATCAAATTTTTGCTCCCTGATATCCTGTGTAGTCAAGATAAAACCTCCTAAACATATTTTTTCAAGGTGATAAACAGCCGGTCTTTTTTGGTCTGCCGCATCTGATCCCCCAGCAGAAATTTGCCATAGCCCCGAATCCGCAGCACGTCGCCGGCTTTCAGCGGAAAACTGCCGTTTTGCTGCTCCATGTAGTTGACCGAGACCGCCCCGGATTGAATCAGAGTCTGGGATTTTTCCCGGCTCTGCCCCGTGGCCATGGATGTCACCGCGTCCAGCCGCAGCGAAGCAACTGTTCCGGTGATCTCCAAAAAGCGCATCCCCTTTGGGAGGGGATCCTGAAATCCGGGAAACAGCTTTACCCCCACCCGGCCGATCTTTTGAATCTCTCCCAGAACAAGAGGCGCCACCGAATCCTCCAAAAACAGCACAGCGCGGCCGGGCTCCACCAAAAGGTCGCCCACCGCCTCCCGTTTGATCCGAAGGCTCATCAGCGCACCCAAAACGTCCCGGTGGGACAGAGAATCCTCTTTTCGAAACAGGGCGGTGACAGCCGAAAACGGGAACAAATCCTCGTCCGGCTCCAGATAATCCGGGAACACGCCCAGCATCATCCGCTGGGCGTCCCCATAGCCGCCGAAGAACCGATAACGCTCTGGCTGCCGGGCCGCCAGTCCCTGCGCCAGATACGTCTGACGCTCGTCGAGAAAATGAGAAAACTTTGCGATGTTCCTGTTCCGGGAAACCGCAAAGAGATCCTCAATTCTAGACAGAAACAGGCGGTCATCCTCACTGAGGTTTAAAAACGCTTGTCCCATCAATTCTATTAAAAGTATACGCCGTTGTTTTCAAGCTCATCCAGCAGGTCGCCCATGATGTCCACGTTGTAGGGCGTGATGATAAACGTGCTATTGGCCACCCGCTTGATCTGCCCGTTGTTTGCATAAGCAACGCCGCTTAAAAAGTCCACCAGACGGCGGGAAATTTCCTTGTTGGTGGATTCCAGGTTTAACACCACCGTGCGTTTGGCATTGAGATGATCAGCCACCGAACTTGCGTCCTCAAACCGCTCGGGTTTTACCAGCACCACCTTCAGCTGGGTGGTGGCGTGGATGTTGACCACTTTGTTGCGTTTGTTGCTGGTCATGGCTTCGTTGCCGTCATAGTCGTACGCCTGGTTGTCATCGTCGTGTTTTTTGGTAATAATCGTATCCATATCCTCATCCTGATCCATTTCGTCAGTTTCTTCATAGTCTTCATCGGCGGCGCCGATCATCACTTTGAACTTGTCCATGAAACTCATAACGCTCGTTCCTCCTAATAATTTCTGCGGCCGAACATCGCCGTTCCGATCCGAACAATCGTCGCGCCGTACCGAACCGCGTCCTCGTAATCCGAGGACATGCCCATGGATAAAATATTTATAGCTCTATTATCCCTGTTTTTGTCGGTAATGTCAACAAACAACTGCTGCATTTTTGCAAAAAACACGGTGTTTTTTTCTCTGGGAGGAATCGTCATCAGCCCTCGCAGCCGCAGATTGGGAAAATCCTCCAGTCGCTTTACCACTTCCTGGCAGCGCTCGGGAGGAATTCCGCTCTTGGTGGCCTCGCCTCCGATGTTTACCTCCAGAAGGATGTCCAGCATCGTCTGCTGACGGCGGGCGTGCTTGTCAAGCTCCGCCGCCAGGGGCAGGGAGTCCACCGACTCCACCATGCTCACCTTGTCGATGATTTGGCGCACCTTGTTGGTCTGAAGATGACCAATAAAGTGGATGTGCTCCCGCTTCAGGCTGTAAGAATCGTACTTTTCCAAAAGCTCCTGCGCGCGGTTTTCTCCCAAAAGGGTGACGCCGCAGGAAATCGCCTCGTTGACCGCCTGGGGCGGAACCGTCTTGGTGACCGCCATCAGGGTGATCGTTTGAGGATCGCGGCCGCACTCCAACGCGGCGGCCCGGATGTTTTCCCGAATACGCTGAATATTTTGTCGAATCTCTTGGCCGGAAAGGCTATTTGACTGGTTTTTTATCATAGAGATCCTTCCCCTTTACCACCACGTCGTCGTACAGCTGTAAATAGTCGCTGTCATCGGCGTGCTGCGCGCTGAGGATATAGTCCTCGGTCTCATAGATCACATCGACCTTTTTAAACCGCATCTCCCCGCCCAATACGCGGTAGACGCCCTTTTCCCCATTGACGATATGCAGCGCGTCTTTGGTGACTTTAAGGCCACGGTTATTTTTAAAGCTCACCTTTGCCTTGTCTACCCGCAGGGTAGAAAGACCTTCGTTCATCATGGAGCCCCCAAACAGCACCACGCTTTTGTCATTGCCCTTTTCGGTGATGACGTTTTGCACGGTTGCCTCTACATCCGCCTCAGGCAAAGTGGAAAAGTCCAGAGAAACCACCGCGCCTTTTCGGTATTTTAACGCGTCATCGCTGTCGATGACCGCGGCAAAGGTCCACTCATGGGTCAGCAAAATTTTCCCGATCACCTGATCATCCCGCTGAACCGGCTGACTGATCAGATCCTGTACCTTTTTGACCGAAAGCGTCTCCCCGTCTTTGAGAACTGCTGTGGATTCAAAGCCGTCCACTTCGTCTACAAAATAGCCGGACACCGGCGTGGTCACCGCTTTCGGGTTGGAGGATATTCCCTTTTGAAGGCTGTTTTTTTCCTGATTCAAAGTGTTGATCCGTGCAGAAAAGTCCTTTTCCTTGCCGATGACAATCTGACGTTTGTTCAGCGAAGTCATCAGGCTGTATTTAATGTCCTCCAGCCCTTCCAGGGAATTGGTATCCACCGCCGCCAGCAGTTGCAAATGCTTTTCATTCACCTGCTTGTCCAGCGCATCAGTCTGAGTGGAACCGGCGCTGACCTGTTCCTGACAGCTTTTGAGCATCTGGAGTTCCTTGTCAATCTGCTTAATCTGATACTGGCTGATGACATCCTGCTCCTTCTGGTAGATCTTGGCGATCTCGGAGTTTTTGGCGACTTTAGAGCCGTTGGCGTAATAGCAGCTGACCACACCGGTCTTTTTTTCACCGAGCACCTGTTCGTCCCGCATCATCACGCCCTGAACATCTTCCGAATCGGCGATTACAGTTTCGAACACCGTCTCCGTTTTATAGGGCGAATAAAAATACTGGTAGACCTGATATCCCACATAGGAGAGGATAAACAGCGCCATAATACCCGAAATCACCTTTGCCAGGGTTGTGTTCATCCCGTTGACCTACCTTTCCCGCTGAACCCGGAGAATCGCGCCGGCTCCGTCCAGACGCCGGCGTCTGAAAACCGCAACCTATTCCTCAGAGTTGTCTGCAAACTCCGCAAAGCGGTCGGAGGACTCCAGAATGCTGATGGGGCGCACGGGAATAATGGTGGAAATCGCGTGCTTATACACCACATACTGCTTTCCGTCACAGTCAAGGATCACGGTGTAGTTGTCAAAGCCCCGCACCATGCCCTTAAACTGAAATCCGTTGGTCAGGTAAATGGTCACGGAAATCTTTTCTTTTCTGGTCTGGTTGAGGAAAACGTCCTGTAAATTCATGTTGTTTTTCATAGCACTAGCCTCCGTTTTACAATTGGTTGAAACGTTCGTCAATCCCAAATCTCCCTAATCTCCTGCGATACAAAACAAACATGGCCGGGCTTTTGCCCATTGGCCGGACGTTTCCCTGTTTAGCGCTGAAAAAGCCCGCGCCCGGTACATGGTCCCGTCAAAAATCCTGCCCGTCAGGATCCGAAAGGCCCACTGTTTCGTTTCAGGTGAATGCCACGGTGGCAGGCTTTTTCAGACTATGACAAGCAATTGTTTTTATTATAACATAGAATTTCGCTGGATTCTATGATTTTTTTTGCATTTTCCACGACTTTGAAAAAATTTTCCCATTCATCCGGATACACCCAGTGAATCCGCGGGTCCCGGCGAAACCAGGTAAGCTGCCGTTTGGCATAGCGGCGTGTCTCCCGCTTGATGGTCTCCAGCGCTTGTTCCAAAGGGACGGCCCCGCTGAAATACGCCTGCAGCTCTTTGTAACCGATGGCCTGAAAGGCGGTTTTGATCCCCTTTTCCCCGCACACCCGGCGGGCTTCCTCCACAAGGCCCCGGGCCGCCATCTCATCCACCCGCCGGTCGATGCGGCTGTACAAAACGCTCCGGTCCTTAAAATTGAGCCCCAGCATACAGGCGTGAAATTCGGAGGGCTTTCGCCGGCTGCGCCGCTGGTGCTCGGTCATGGTGATTCCAGTTTTTCGATAGATTTCCATGGCGCGGATCACCCGTGTTTTGTTGTTAGGGTGCAGCTTTGCGGCATACTCCGGGTCGATCCCGGCCAACTCCTCCAACAGCTTTTCCGCGCCCTCCTTTTCCACCCTGCGCTCCAGCTCCCGGCGGACACGGTCGTCTTTTTCTTCCTCTGAAAACTCCACCCCGTCCACCAGGGACTGGATGTAAAGCCCCGTTCCCCCCGCCAGGATGGGGAGCCTCCCCCTGCGGTGGATATCCAAAACGGCCTGTTTTGCCAGCGCCACATATTCCGCCACCGAAAAGGGCTGATCCGGCTCCAAAAAACCCAGCAGATGATGGGGAACCCCCTGCATCTCCTCAGGGCTTGGCTTGGCGGTAGCAATCTCCATCCCCTTGTAAATCTGCATGGAGTCCGCCGACACAATCTCGCCGCCGTAGGCCTTCGCAAGCTCGATGGCCAAGGCGGTTTTTCCTGAGGCCGTGGGCCCCGCGATCACCAAAAGCGGAATTTTTTCCTGCTGTTGGGCCATCGCACATGCTCCTTTCCGTTTTCCAAATTTATAAACACACTTACTGGATCCGGCCGAACTTCTTTTCAATCTCCTGCCGGGTCATAGTGATTACCACCGGACGGCCGTGGGGGCAAAACCGAATGTCCGGGTTTTCGTACACCTCCTGCGCCAGGCGGGTCAGTTCTTCGATGTCGTTGTCGTCATGGGCCTTGATGGCGGATTTGCACGCCACCGAATGGTATAAATCCTCCAGCACCTGAGGGCCAGCGTCCTTTTTCATGCTTCGAATGTTTTCGGCGATCTCCCCCACCGTCTGGGTCACATCCGCCTGGTCGAGGATTACAGGCACCTCCCGCACCAAAACGGTGGAACTGCCGAAGTCCTCTATGGTAAACCCCAGTTTTTCCATCAGCGCAAGATGCTCCATCACCGCCGCATGCTCCTCTTTGGAAAGGGTCACCACCGAGGGGGACAGCAGCACCTGCCGGTCCAGCGCGTGTTTGCCGCTTTTGATCTGCTCGAAAAGGATCCGCTCGTGGGCGGCGTGTTTGTCGATCATGGCGAATTCCTCGCCGCACTGCAAAAGGATGTAGGTCTTAAAAATCTCCCCCACCACCCGCAGGGATGGCCGCTCCTCCGCGGCGGCCGGCGCTTCCCGCACGGGTTCGCCGGCAGGCGGTTCTTCCTGCGGCTGCGCCGCGGGGACCGGAGCTTCCTGCACCTTTGGGGAAGCTGGCTCTGAAAGCTCCCCCGGGATATATCGGAAGGGTTGTTCCCCCGGCTTTGTGCTGGGGGAATACAGGACGTTCCCAGGATCCGCAAGCCTGCCGGAAGGCACTGTCCGGGCCTCTGGCTGCGTCTTTTGCGCTTTGGGCGCAGAGGGCGCGTACACACTCGGATGGGAGGGAACTGGCGTCTCCTTTGGTTTTTCCCGCAGCGGAAGCTGTTCCCCGCTCTGGGCAGAAAAGGCGGGAGAGGCCGGTTTTACCGGCTCTTTGTTGGCGCCGAAGGTGTCGTTTTTCGCCAGCGCGCTTTTCACGCCGAAATACACCGCGTCGAACACCGCCCGCTCGTTGACAAACCGGACCTCAATCTTGGCCGGATGAACGTTTACATCCACATCGGACAGAGGCAGGGATAAATTGAGCACGCAGGCCGGGAACTTGCCGATCATGATGGAGTTTTTGTATGCCTCTTCCATGGCGATCCCAGCGGTGCGGGTTTTCACATACCGCCCATTGATAAAAAAGTGTTGCATGGAACGGTTGGCCCGGCTTTTCATGGGGAGAGAGCAGTACCCCTGCACCCCGACGCCGCCCAGTTCGTACTCCACCGGCATCATCCCGGCGGCAAACTCCTTGCCCAGCACCGCGTAGATGGCGTTGAGCAGATTCCCGTCTCCCGGAGAGAGCATTTCGGGTTTGTTGTCCCGGATCATCCGAACCGAAATTTCGGGATGGCTTAAAGCCACCTTGTCCACAATCGAGGCGATGGCGTTGGCCTCGGACACGTCTTTTTTCATGAACTTGAGCCGTGCGGGGACGTTGTAAAACAGATCCCGCACCAAAATGGTGGTTCCGTCGGGGCAGCCGGCTTCCTCACAGCCTACGATCTCCCCGCCCTCCACCGTCACACGGGTTCCAAAGGGATCTTCCGGGCGCTTGGTGAGCATTTCCACCCGGGCCACCGCGCAGATGGACGCCAACGCCTCGCCCCGAAAGCCCAGGGTGCCGATGGAGGACAGATCGTCCTCGGTGCGCACCTTGCTGGTGGCGTGGCGCAAAAACGCGGTGGGGGCGTCCTCCCTGGAGATCCCGCAGCCGTTATCGGTGACGCGGATGTAGGTAATCCCGCCGTGTTTGATCTCCACTGTCACGGCGGTGGAGCCGGCGTCAATGGCGTTTTCCAACAGCTCTTTGACGATGGAGGAGGGCCTCTCGATCACCTCCCCCGCCGCGATCAGCTCGGAAACCTGCTTGTTTAAAACCTGGATATGGGGCATGGCTGTCACCTCTCATTCAAACGCGGAGATAAATCCGCAGTCGTGTTACACCATTTTTTTCAGTTCGTACAGGACGCTGAGCGCCTCAATAGGCGACAGGGTGTCCGGATCAATGGCGGAAAGCTTCGCCGCCAGTTCGCTTCCAATCTGCTGGCCAAAGCTCACCTGCATCTGGGGCTCGGCGGGAGCGGCGGGCGCAGGCGCGGGAGCCGCCTGCCGGCCGGATTCCAGCTCGGCCAAAATCTCCTTAGCGCGGGATACCACCGGCTCCGGCACCCCAGCGAGCTTCGCCACCTCGATGCCGTAGCTGTCATCCGCGCCGCCCCGGACGATCTTGCGCAGGAAAATGATATCGTCTCCCCGCTTTTTAGCCACGATGTTGTAGTTTTTCACCCCGTCAAGCTGCTGCTCTAATATGGTGAGCTCGTGGTAATGGGTGGCGAACAGGGTTTTGGCGCTGACCTTTTTGGTTTTCACGATGTATTCCACCACCGCCCGGGCAATGCTCATTCCGTCGAAGGTGGAAGTCCCCCGCCCAATCTCATCCAGAACAATCAGGCTGCGGCTGGTGGCGTTTTTCAAAATGTTCGCCACCTCGCTCATCTCCACCATAAAGGTGGACTGGCCGCTGGCCAGGTCGTCGGACGCTCCCACCCGGGTGAAGATTTTGTCCACCACGCCGATCCGGGCGCTTTTTGCAGGCACATAGCAGCCCATCTGAGCCATCAGGGTGATGATGGCCACCTGGCGCATATAGGTGGATTTTCCCGCCATGTTGGGGCCGGTGATCACTGCTACCCGGTTGTCCTTGCAGTCGAGCTTGGTGTCGTTTGGCACAAAGGGAGCGCCCCCCAGCACCTGCTCCACCACCGGATGTCGGCCGTCGGTGATCTCGATCTCCCCGTCCACGGTGATCTCGGGGCAGGCGTAGCCCCCCGCCGCGGACACCTGGGCAAACGAGCACAGCACGTCCAGCTGGGCCACCGCGTAGGCGGTTTCCTGCACCGCCCCCAGGCGGCCCGCCACAAACCGGCGCACCTCATCAAAGATGTCCTGCTCCAGCACCACCATTTTCTCGCTGGCGGAAAGCACACGCCCCTCCAGGGATTTCAGTTCCTCGGTGATGTACCGCTCGCAGTTGGTCAGCGTCTGTTTGCGGATGTAGGTGTCGGGCACCAGGCCGATGTTCCCCTTGGAGACTTCAATGTAATAACCGAACACCCGGTTGTAGCCGATCTTCAGGTTTTTGATGCCGGTTTTTTCCCGCTCGTCCTGTTCGATCTTGGCCAAGTACCCCTTGGCGTTTGTGTATAGATCCCGGAGCTCGTCCAGTTCCCGGTTAAAGCCGTCTTTGATGACGCCCCCGTCCTTGAGCACGATGGGCGGGTCGTCGTTGACCGCCCGGTCGATCAGGCTTCGGATGTCCTCCATCAGGTCGATGCTGTCGTGGAGCTGATTTAAAAGCGGGCAGGAAAACCGGGCGGTGACGGTTTTGATGTCGGGCAGCTTGGAGGCGGTGTAGGACAAGGCTTTCAGCTCCCGGGGATTGACCGATCCGTAGATCACCTTGGTCATCAGCCGTTCTAAGTCGTAGACGTTTGCCAGGGCCTCTCGCAGCTCATCCCGGGAGGCAGGATCGCCAATCAGTTCGGTCACGGCATTCTGCCGCCGGACGATCTGAGCCACGTTGACAAGCGGCTGCTCGATAAACTTTCGCATCAGGCGCTTGCCCATGGCGGTTTTGGTCTTGTCCAAAACTCCCAACAGGCTCCCCCGTTTTTCCTTGCCCCGCATGGTCTCCAAAAGCTCCAAATTGCGCCGGGCGGTCAGATCTAGGGCCAGGTACTGTTCGTCCTCATAAAACTGGACGCTGACAATCCGCTTGACCCCCTGCCGCTGGGTGTAATCCAGATAGGATAACAACGCTCCCAGGCTTTTGACCGCCATAGGATGCTCCTGAAGAGACAGGCCTTTTCGGGTCTGCTCGTCAAAATAAGCGCAGATGGACTGCTGGGCGGCCGTCTGATCAAATTTTTCCTCGGGGAGCATCTCCGCCAGGCAGCGGAGCTTGTTTTTTAAAAACGCCGTCACCTCGGTGAGCTTGACAAGCCCGGGATGATACAGCACCTCGGTGGGGGAAAATTTGGACAGCTCGTTAATCAGGCGGGCCTCCAGATCCCGGCCCTCCATCTCGGTGAGAAACACCTCCCCGGTGGAGATGTCCGCAAAGCTCACGCCAAAGCATCCTTTTTCCACACAGACGCTGGCGATGTAGTTGTTGCGGGCCTCGTCCAGAAAGCCGCCTTCAGTGACAGTCCCCGGCGTGATGATCCGCACCACGTCCCGTTTGACCACGCCTTTGGCCAGCGCCGGGTTTTCCATCTGTTCGCAGATGGCTACCTTGTATCCTTTGTCGATCAGCCGTTTGATGTACTGCTCGCAGCTGTGGTAGGGCACGCCGCACATGGGGGCGCGCTCCGCCAGACCGCAGTCCCGCCCGGTCAGGGTGAGCTCCAGTTCCTTGGAGGCGGTCAGCGCGTCCTCATAAAACATCTCGTAAAAATCGCCCAGCCTGAAAAACAGGATACAATCGCTGTATTTTTCTTTGATTTCGTGATACTGCATCATCATCGGCGACGGTGACGGCATATGCGTTTCCCCCTTGCGGTCAAAGTTTTCACTGTGGTCTTCCAAATGGCAAACAGGAAGCCCGTTTCACCGGAATACGGCTTATAAAGATAAAAACGGCCGTCCGGGCTTTCAAAGCCCGGGGCCTATTTTATCCGCGGCGCCCCAAACGGGGCGCCCTATTCAAAAATCAGTTAGCAGCAGCCGGAGCAGCTGTCACAGCCGCCCGAGCAGGAAGAAGGCGTCACGTCGCAGGTCTGGGGATCCTCTCCGTTGACGGCCATGACCAGCACCATGTTGATCTGGTTCATCAGAGCGTCCACCGCTTGTTTCGCTACATTGTATGCGGCCATATGCTCGTTTTTCATAATCATATCGTAGATTTCCCGGATTTCGGTGTCCAGCTGTTTCATTTTTTCCTTATCCCGGTCCACCTTGTTCATCTCGTTGTTCAGATCGATCCGCTTGAGGTTGAATTTGCCGATCAAATCGCCCAAAACCGCGTCTTTATCGTTTTCGTTTTTTGCGGCCTCCAGCGCTTTGTACTCGGAAGTCTCCTGAATCGCGCTGCCTAAATCTCTTGCCATTTTGATGATATCCATCTGTGAATTCCTCCAATAAATTTGATGGGGAAGAAGGTTCTTCCCATATTTTCAACCTGAATCATCAGATTAGAAGCGTTTTTTCAGTTCGCCGAACAAAATGCCGGGCTTTGCGCCCGTGATGGTCACGTCGGCAAACGATCCGATCAGCGAGGCGTCTCCCGGAAACTCCACCAGAATGTTCCCGTAGTTGCGCCCGGTGAGACGGCCGGGATCGGAGCGGCTTTCGCCCTCCACCAGCACCCGCTGGGTCTGCCCCTCCATCGAATGGAACAGCGCAAGGCCGATGTCCTGCTGGACGGCTAAAAGCTCTCTGAACCACGCGCCCTTTTCCTCGGCGGGAACGGGGTCGTCCATCGAGGCGGCCTTTGTTCCAACACGGGGGGAGTAAATAAAGGTGAACAGCGCGTGGTACCGCACCGCCTTGATGAGCTCCAAAGTCTCCAAGAATTCCTCGTACCGCTCCCCTGGGAAGCCCACGATGATGTCGCTTGTAAAAATCACGTCGGGGATTTTCGCCCTGGCGTAGTCAATAAGCTTTTTGTAATCCTCTTTGACATAGTGCCGGTTCATGGCTTGGAGCACCCGGTTGCACCCGCTCTGCACCGGCAGGTGGATATGATTGCACACCTTTTCACACTGGGCGATGGCGTCGATCAGCTCCCGGGTGCAGTCCCTGGGATGGCTGGTCATAAACCGGATGACAAACTCCCCTGGGATGTCGTTGATCCGCCGCAGGAGTCCGGCAAAATCCACCCCGCAGGAAAGGTCTTTTCCATAGCTGTTGACATTCTGTCCCAGCAGGGTGATCTCTTTATACCCGTGTTCCACCAGCTGCCGGGCCTCTGCCAGCACCGCTTCGGGATCGCGGCTGCGCTCCCTCCCCCGCACGTGGGGAACGATGCAGTAGGTGCAGAAATTGTTGCAGCCGTACATCACCGGGAGATTTGCCTTGAGTGCCGAATCCCGGCGCACGGGAAGGCCTTCGGCGATCACTCCGTCGGAGTTTTCCACCTGGAACACCCGCCTGTTCCCAGTCAGGGTCTGGTATAAAAGCTCCGGCAAGCGGTGCAGGGCGTGGGTGCCGAACACAAGGTCCACATAGGGATAGCTCTGCTTAATTTTATCCGCCACCTGCTGCTGCTGAGTCATGCACCCGCACAGGCCGATCAACAGATCCGGCTGCTGCTTTTTGAGCTTTTTCAACGCTCCCACGTTGCCGAACACCCGGTCCTCCGCATTTTCGCGGACTGCACAGGTGTTGTATAAAATGAGCTTGGCTCCTTCGGGGGAATCGCAGAAACCATAGCCCATCTGGGCCAGCTGGCCTTTGAGCTTTTCCCCGTCGCTGACGTTCTGCTGACAGCCGTAGGAGTGCACAAACGCCAGCGGAAGGGCATCAGGATACCGCTTGTGAAGCAGCTCCCTTACTTCCCGCTCATATTCCTTCTGGCGGTCAAGCTCCTCATCGGGAACCGTCACGCCGGATTTTATATCCATCTGCTGCGTGTTCAACTAGGCGCCTCCTGCATGAATCATGTATTTATCATCATATCATCTTTTTCGCGGTTTCGCAAGGCTATCCGATAAAATCTCCAGCAAAATCCTATAAATCTGCCAGGAAATGCAATCCCCCTCACTGGGGACCGCTGGCCTTTTTGCTTTCTATATGGTACAATTATGATAAAACACATAAAAAGGAGCTTTTGCATGTGCCAAAATCAACCCCGGCCCGCCGCATTGGTCCCCATGGAACAAACCGACGTTCCCGCGCTTTTTGCCCTTACCTCCGATCCGCGGGTGGCGGCGTATATGCGCTTTCAGACCCATACTTCTTTTCAGCAGGCGCAGGCGCTTTATGAAGAATACACCAACCATGGCAGCGCCGGATTTTGCATTGTTCTGGCCAACGGAAAAAAAGCGGGCTTCTGCGCCCTAAAGCCCGATGAACAAACACCGGATACCTGTACGGTCTCGCTGTTTCTCTCTCCCGATTACTGGAACTGCGGCATCGCCACCTGGGTGACGGAACAACTGAAAACCGAAGCTCAGCGCCGGGGATTTTCCCGCATGGCCGCATATGTGGTAGAGCAAAACATCGGATCCCGCCGGGTGTTGGAAAAATGCGGATTCACAGCTAAAGAAATTCTGCACTTACACGATCTGGACGGAGGGCTATACCGGTTTGAACGTTTGCTGGAAACAACCCCGTAAATCTTTTTTTATTTATTCAATAAAAATATACCAATTCAGTTGACATTTGCCACAACATCTTGTATAATAAAAATCAACAAACACGAAATGGAGTGATTATGATGCAAGAAACCCCAGTGGTAACCGTTGTTGGCGGCGCTTTGACCGAACAGGAAATCAGCGCTTATGTCACCCATGTAAAGGAACACAACCCTCACCGGGATTTAAAATCCCTTCAGATCAAACTGGACGGTGATTATGTGGATTTGTCCTATGAATTCCATCCGGTGCAGTTTGAACACATCCGCCGGATTACCGGCTATCTGGTGGGGACTACCGACCGGTTTAACAACGCCAAACGGGCCGAGGAACGGGAGCGGGTCAAACACCAGATCTAACATTCCCCTGCATGTTGACATACGGAAGATTCGACAGCCTGCTGCTCCTTTGTACAAAGGAGCAGCTTTTGCGTCCGCCCGTTTTTCGACGGAGTTTTCGTTGCAGTTTCTCCTTAAACATGCTATGATGAACTTGTATTGGAAAAATCAGCCTGTAAAGGAAGGAACACCGGACATGGACAATGAAAGACGCATCGCCGTGCTTATCGACGCGGACAACGTGTCCCCAAAATACATCAAGTGTATTCTGGACGAAATCGTCACCCATGGCGTGGCCACCTATAAACGGATTTACGGAGACTGGACCAAACCCCAGCTGGGCCCCTGGAAAGACACCCTGCTGGAGTATTCCATCACTCCCATTCAGCAGTACGGCTACACCACCG
Organism: Candidatus Metaruminococcus caecorum; assembly: GCA_904420045.1. GTDB lineage: Bacteria > Bacillota > Clostridia > Oscillospirales > Ruminococcaceae > Metaruminococcus > Metaruminococcus caecorum. The sequence goes on from CAJFTY010000008.1 coordinate 89,468, forward strand.
GGAAAAACGCCACCGATTCCGCGCTGATTATCGACGCCATGGATATTTTATACTCCCACAATGTAGACGGGTTCTGCATTGTATCCAGTGACAGCGATTTTACAAAGCTCGCCTCCCGCCTGCGGGAAGCCGGCATGTTTGTGCTGGGAATCGGAGAAAAGAAAACGCCCCGGCCCTTTATTGTGGCCTGTGAAAAATTTAAATACATGGAGTCCCTGCTGGCCGCCTCGGAAGCGCCCGATCCGGACACCGACGTTCCGGAGGAGGATTCCCCCGAATCCGGAGCCCCCAAAAAGCAGCAGGCCGCCAGCTCCAGTGATTTTAAAAAGCTGATCCGCTCTATCAAAGGCATCATTAACGAGGTGTCCGACGAGGACGGCTGGGCCTATATGGGGGATGTGGGCAACCTGCTCAACAAGCGGTATCCCGACTTTGACACCCGCAACTACGGGTTTAACAAGCTCACACCCCTGGTGTCCTCCTTAAAGGTGTTTGAGATCGACAACCGCAAAACCAGCAATCCTCACATTGTCCACAAATACATCCGCTTTAAGCAGAACCGGGAGCAGAAAAAATTCACAGAGCCGGTTTCAGGCAGTTCCAAGATCAAATGCCAGAAAAACAACTGGAACAATTAAACAGCCGGAAAAACGATAGACGAAAAAATGTTCGTCTATCGTTTTTTATTTTTAATGCGCCTAACAAAACGCAATAAACTCCGACTGAATAGGTGAACGGTTCATGAACTGTATTCTTAAAACACCCATGAGGAAATTCGTATGAAAACCAATCAATTGCTGAAAACGCTCGACCAATCCCTGATGGACGATTTATACGGCTTTTGTTACCGAAGGTGCAGCAACTCCTTTGACGCGGAGGATTTATGCTCCGACATCGTCTTAGCAGTGGTGCGTGCCGGACGCCGGAAAGCGGAAATCGTCTCAGCGGCTTCGTTTATCTGGAAAATCGCGCACAACGTCTACGCTGATTTCTGTGAGAAACGCCGGAAAAACGCCGATCACACGGCGTCCGGGGATTGGAGTGAGCTGCTTGCAGACGCTGCCTCTCCTTCCCTTCTGCTAGAGCAGGAGCAGGAAAACGATCAACTGCGGCAGATTTTTCGGGAAATTTCCTTTTTATCCAAGGCGTACCGGGAAGCGATGATCCTCTACTATCTGGAGGGATACTCGATCCCGGAAGTGGCCGCCAAGCTTAAAATTACGCCCAACACAGTCCGGCAGCGGCTGTTTTCAGCAAGAACTGCGATTCGAAAAGAGGTAGAGAATATGGACAGGATTCATCCGATGCCAACGGCTCTTGAAAAGATGGAATTTACACTGTGGGGAGCCGGCGCTCCGGCCACGGGCGATCCCCAGGAGACCTGTCAGCGGCAGCTTTCCAAGCACGCCGTCTGGCTGTGTCGGAACAAGGCCAAAAGCGCCAAAGAAATTTCCGAGGCTTTAAACGTTCCCATGCCCTATGTGGAAGAGGAACTGGAAATGCAGGCCCAGGGCCCCAAAGGAAATTATGGGATGCTAAAAAAGCTCAGCGGCGGCCGGTATATCAGTCAGGTCCTCCTGCTGAATCCCCCCGAAACCAGGGCGGCCTGGGCGGTCTACCAAAAACAGATGGACATAATCTGCGGCAGCACAGCAGATTATATTCAACAACACAAAGAAGACTATCTGCACATTCCGTATCTGAACCAGACCGTCGACTTAAACCGGATTCTCTGGCAGCAGGTTTCCGACATGGCGCACGTTCTGGGACGGATGGTAGACCGCATTCTGCAAAACAAGCAGTTTGCCCAGATCGAGCGCACCGACCGTCCGTTTACCCTATTTGGATACCGCAGCTTTGACAGCCACAGTTGGGGCGGAGGCTGGGACGGCGTTTACGCTGCCAATGTGTGCGGATACCGTCATGTGCGTTTGGAAAACATCTACATTGCCCGTATCCAAAAACATTTTGACTGCGGGCTGAATGTCTCCCAAGATCCCGTGGTTCAAATGGCGATCCGGGGAATAAAAGGCGTCGAGATTTCCTGCTTGAACGAGGAGGAGCAGGAACACGCGTCTAAAGCCATCCAGGAGGGGTATCTCGACCGGGATGGGGATATCCTTCGCACAAAAATTCTCGCAATGACGATGGAAAACCGCAAGCGGGCGTTCGATTTAAACTCCGGACTGGAAGAATACTATCGGGAGACCGCAGAGCAAATCGCCGGGGAAATTGCCGATTTATTTTATAAAACCGTCCCCGAACACCTTTACGGCGACTATCCTTACTTTCATAAAATTGCGGAGATGCCTGTTTTGGACACACTGGTGGAATTCCTGATTGAAAAAGGCCTTTTGATTCCTCCGGAAAACGGTGTGGGCGCAGAAGGCTGCTGGGTTTCGGTTGACGAATAAAGGCTGGCCTGCCTTACGACGTAAAAAGGGCGGACAGGAATTCCTGTCCGCCCTTTTTATTTTTATAAACCCAGTTTAAAATTCGTCCTCGTTGTCCAGGTTGTGCCAGACGTTCTGCACGTCGTCGTTGTCGTCCAGCGCGTCCAGCAGCCGGCGCATCTTGACCTGACTGTCCTCATCGGTGAGGGAGATGGTGTTGGCAGGCACCTGTTCCACCTCTGCGGAGACGATGGCGTAGCCCATCCCCTCCACCGCCTCCCGCACGGCGCTGAAATCTGCGGGGCTGGTGGTGATCTCCGCCACGTTGTCCTCGTCGATGTTGTAATCGTCCGCACCCGCGGTGATGAAATCCTCCATGGCTTTATCCTCGTCAGTGACGTTTTCCACCACGATCACGCCCTTGGGTTCAAACATAAACGACACGCAGCCGGTGGTTCCCAGGTTGCCGCCGAACTTGTCAAAATAGTGCCGGACCTCCGACGCGGTGCGGTTGCGGTTGTCGGTCAAACACTCCACAATCACGGCGGCGCCGTTGGGGCCGTAGCCCTCGTACACAATGGTCTCATAGTTGTTTTTATCGCCCTCGCCCGCCGCTTTTTTTATGATGCGGTCGATGTTGTCGTTGGGCACGTTGTTGGATTTTGCCTTGGCGATCAAATCCCTGAGCTTAGCGTTGGAGGACGGGTCCGCGCCGCCTTCCCGCACGGCCACCGAGATTTCACGGCCGATTTTGGTAAAAATCTTTGCCCGCTGACCGTCGGTTTTTTCCTTTTTGCGTTTGATGGTGCTCCACTTGGAATGTCCTGACATGAACAATCATCCTCCGTATTTTTCTCAAGCCCCCAAACGGCGGCCCGCCGCCGGAGCTTTCTTATTTCGTATAAAACCCCGGCGGAACGCGCCGCAGACAGGGCAACAAAATTTATTTTATCAAAAAATCAGAATTCGCGCAACCCCTTGGGATAGTGATTTTTCAGCGCCCCGCCAGAGGCCTTGCCGAAGCCCAGAGGGATTCCCTGCACCGTCACGGCGGCATAGCCCTTTAAAGCCGAATCGCATTCCACCATCTGGCCCTTTAAAAACAGCTCAAGCCGGGGATCGTCCAGGGGGAAATCCACGGTTTGCGCCGCCGTTTTTGGGTCAATCGTTTTATACAGGTGATGGGCGGGCTCCATCCGATTTTTGCGGATGGTTCCCGCATCCACCCCGCACCGGAGCACCCGCAGGCCGTCCAAAGGCGGGAGCCCTTCAGGGAGCAGATTTACCGCATCTCCCCTTATCTCCACCCGCGGCAGAGGCAGATCGTGAAATTGTTCCCGCAAAAACGCCTGGGCCACCGGGAGTTCCGGCGCGTGCTTTCCCGCCGGGCGGAAGTGCAAGGGCGCATGCTCCCGGGGCGCGTCCCCGCGTTTTCTAAGCTTGGCGATAAAGTGGCCCTCCCCGCCGTGAAAGGGAAAAATCCGGCGCATCAAAGATACATCCTGCCCGTGGGAGTCGATTCCAAACGCGGCCAGCGGCTCCTCCCGGCAGGGGGAGCCGAAGGATACTCCGCAGTCCAAAAGCGAAAATTCCGGGTGATCCTGCAAAAATCCCAGAATCACCCCCTCGTTTTCCTCGGGAGCAAAGGTACAGGTGGAATAAGCGAGCATCCCTCCCGGACGAAGCGCTTTTGCCGCGCTTTCCAAAATCATCCTCTGGCGTTTCGCGCAGTTTAAGATATTGTCCACGCTCCACTCCCCCAGGGACGCAGGCTCTTTGCGGAACATCCCCTCTCCGGAGCAGGGCGCATCCACCAGAACTTTATCAAAAAATTCCGGGAGCGTTTCACACAGCGCATCAGGGCGCATGGACAGGATCACCGCGTTTTTCACGCCGCAGCGCTCCAGGTTGGAAAGCAGGATCTTAGCGCGGGCAAAGACGTATTCGTTGCTGAACAACAGCCCCTCGCCGTCCATGCGCGCGGCGATCTGGGTGGATTTTCCCCCCGGCGCGGCGCACAGATCCAGCACCCGTTCCCCGGGCTTTGGATCCAGCACCTGGACGGCGCTCATAGCGGAAGGTTCCTGCATGTAAAAGGCTCCCGCATGGTGCAGAGGATGGTGCCCCGCGCCGGAAAAACCCTCCGGCAGGTAAAAGCCCACCGGGCTGAACGGAGACTGCACAAGGGGCGTTGTAAACAGCTCAAAGAAACGCTGTGGCGTACACAAAAGCGTGTTGATCCGCAGGCCCTTTTTCAAAGGGAACGCATAGCTTTGCAAAAATTTTTCATAATCTTCCTGTAAAACCAAACGCATCCTTTTCAGGAAATCCGGATGTAAATCTAACAAAATATCACTGCTTTCGGGTCAAGAATATAAAAGCGCAACCTTCACATACTAAAAAGGCGGAGAACGAGTGTCTCCGTTTTGCAAAACCAGTTTTGATGGAAAAACCGCTTTTGCAATTTGTGCGAAGAACAAACAAAACAAAGATGAAGGAGTGTACAACCATGTCGAAGAAAAACGAAAATAATCAGAATAACAACCAGTTTAACAACAGCCGGAATCAGTCCAACAATAACCAGTTTAACAACAAACAGAACAATCAGAACAGCAAAAATTCCCAGAACAAGAAAAACGACAACTTTGAAAATCGGATCAATTTCAAGGATTTTGAATAATCGGTAGCCGATTTTATCCTGCTCACCCTGGTATTTCGACAGTCTATAGCGCCGCAGCAAATCGCTGCGGCGCTTTTTTTGCTGCATTTCAAAGTGAAAGAAATCATGTTACTGCTTTTTTTCCAGCAGCGGTTTAAACCCTTCGCCCAACACCTCGTTGGCATTGGCGGCAATCATAAACGCCTGAGGATCAATCCCATGCACCAGCCGTTTTAATTTATAGAATTCCGACTTACGCACGGCGCACAACACCATGGTCTTGCTGCTGCCGGTAAATCCACCCTTTCCTTCAAACAGCGTTGTTCCCCGGCGGATTCCCTCGCCGATCACCCGTGAGACATCCTCAGGGCGGTCGGTGACTACCATCGCCATTTTGCACTGATCCATGCCGTATAAGAGGCTGTCCATCACCTGGGCGGAGGTAAACATGGCGATGACCGCATACATTGCGGACTCAAAATTCCGAAACGCCAGCGCCGCCAGTGCAATAATCACCAAGTCGATCAAAAAGACGATCCTTCCCAACTGGAGATGAGGAAACCGCCGGTGAATCATCTTGCTGAGGATATCCGTTCCCCCGGTGGAGCCGCCCCGCATAAACACCAGCGCAAGCCCCGCGCCGATGAGCACGCCTCCAAACAGGGCAGCCAGAATCGGCTGTCCATGATAAACCGGTATCGCACGGAACAAGACTTCATAAGAAAAAGTAAAAAAAGCGGTGGAAACCATCGTCTTTAGAAAAAAGCTTTTTCCCACGAATCGAAAACCGATTAGCAGAAGCGGGATGTTGACGAGCGCCACCGTAATGCCGATGGGAAACCCGGTAAGATACTCAAACGCCGTGGCAAGGCCAGTGACTCCTCCCGGGGCGATCTGGTTGGGCGCGGTGAACACGTGGACGCCCAGAGCATACAGCGCAGTGCCGGCCAGCACGAACAACATATCGACGACAAAAACGATTTTTCGGGATTTCCACAGCTCCCAGGTGGAAAGGGGCTGGCCTTTCCACCTGTTTTTCTCCCTGGACGGCTCGTTTGACGATTGGGACATGGCGACAAAACCTTCCTTTCTTCTTATCTGGTGTTGTTACCTGTCCCACTGTCATTTTATCAAGTCTTTTGCAAAAGCTCTATTCGCCCTGTTCCCAAACCGCGTCGAACAAACGCTGAATTCTGTCTTGCTCGCCCTTTAAGTAAAGGAATCCAAACAGCGCTTCCAGGCCGGTAGCCCGATGATATTCGCCTGTGCTGGCGCTTTTGGGGACGTTGACGCTGGCATTGCGGCCCCGCCGGAAGATTTCTTCTTCCTCCGGCGTCAGCAAAGGGAGCAGCACATCCACCGCCCGGGACTGCGCCTGCGCGCACACATACCGGATTGACTGCTGGTGTAGGGCGTTGACCGGAGCGTTTCCTTTGAGCACCAACCGCTCCCGCACTAGGATTTCAAACACCGCGTCCCCTAAAAAGGCAAGCGCCAGCGGGCTGTAAAGCTTTGGACTTTCACATTTCATCTTGCTGTCAAACGTAACAAAACCACCTTTGTTCTAGTATTGCCAAAAAACACCCAATCATCAGCAAGCGTTAATTGACGAAATCGAATTCAAAATCAAAAATACGAACAGTGTCCCCTTCCTGGACGCCCATTTCCTCCAGCTTATCAATAATTCCGGAGCTGCGCAGCACCCGCTGGAAGTACTGCAAAGACTCATAGTCGTCCATATTCACCGAGCGGAGCACCTGTTCCAGCCAGGGCGCGTCTACCGTATAGGAGCCGTCGTCCTCCCGGAGGATATCGAACCGGCGGCCGTTTTGCTCACTGAGTTCCTCGACTAAAATCGGATCAGGTTCGTACTCCAAAATGGGTGGAAGCTCCTGCAATCTGCGGCTGATGGCCTCCACTAGTTCCTGGGTTCCCGCGGTGGTGGCGGCGGAAATTTCAAAAAACGCATAGCCCTGCTGCTGGATAAACGCTTTGAAATCCTCGATCTGTTCGGGGGCCGCCATATCGCATTTGTTGGCCGCCACTATCTGAGGCCGCTCTGCCAAATCGGGGCTGAAGTTAAAAAGCTCCTTTTGAATCAGCGCAAAATCCTCCTTGGGATCCCTTCCTTCTGAACCGGACACGTCCACCAGATGGACGATCAGGCGGCAGCGCTCCACATGGCGCAAAAATTCATGTCCCAGCCCCACACCTTCGCTGGCGCCTTCGATCAGACCTGGGATATCCGCCATGACAAAAGAATTCCCCTGGGCAATCTTGACGACCCCCAGCACCGGAGACAGGGTGGTAAAGTGGTAGTTGGCGATCTTGGGCTTGGCTGCACTGACCACCGAAATCAGCGTGGATTTGCCTACGTTTGGAAATCCCACCAGCCCCACGTCGGCCAGGAGTTTCAGCTCCATCTGGATTTCCAGTTCCTCCCCGGGAAAGCCGGGCTTTGCAAACCGGGGAATCTGCCGGGTAGAGGACGCAAAACGGGCGTTTCCCTTTCCTCCCCTGCCGCCGTGGGCGATAATCTTGGGCTCGTCCCCCGACAGGTCCGCGATCAGCCGGCCGGTCTGAGCGTTTTTGACCAGAGTCCCTCTGGGTACCTTGATGATAAGATCCTTCGCACCCCTGCCGGTGCAGTTGTTGGATCCGCCATCCTCGCCATTAGCCGCCACATATTTGCGTTTGTAACGAAAGTCCACCAGCGTGGACAGGTTATCGTCCACTACAAAGACCACATCGCCGCCTTTTCCTCCGTCACCGCCGTCGGGACCGCCCGCGTTGACATACTTTTCCCGGTGAAAGGAGACGGCGCCGTTTCCGCCGTTTCCCGCTTTTATCTTAATTTTTGCAACATCTACAAACATGGTTTTTATCCTCCGCTGTCGCCGGAAATTGGGCTTTTCCCCTCCGTGCGGCCTGTCCATTGATGAGAAGTGATTGTTTTTATTCTAACAAAAACACCGTCGTTTATCAAGCAAAATCGCAATAAAACGACAATGGATCGAGACAAAAAAATAAATTGGATGAATCATCATCCAATTTATCAAAACATTAAAAATTAACTGCATCGAGAATGATCGCCATAGCAGTGATATGATCCACGCCACTCTCCTCAAACTCATCCATTAAACGAATCACCACATCCGCATTCTCTGAAATATTGGGATAATCGCGGACATCCTGTTCTCCGTCATCGTCTGTTTGAGTGATGCGGATGCCATAAACAACAACCGGCCCTACATCTTCTATTTCATTGGTCTCAAAAATAAGTTCGTACATCAGGCGTTTTTGAGTAGATCGACAACTTTCCTCCGCCTCAGACCTTGCCTCCATAATTTTATTAACCCCCAAATGGTTCTGAATTTCCACCTGCATATATTGATTTCAACAAAACTCATTATACTATATCTAGATTTTTTTACAACCGAATTCGATCTTGACCATTCGAGTAATTTCGACAAAAGGTAGGATGAATTTAGTAATATGAAATAACCAACTCCCTATTCCGAGACATGTTTTCATATAGTTCCCCAGTCCCACAAAAATTATTCTGGAAACTTCGTCATTTGTAATAAATTTCCATCTGCTTTATGGAAAGAATTAGATCGTCAATATCTCTAAAATTGTTTCTATAAAGCTCAAGAATTAGTGAATTATTATATTCAACCGATTTTAACGTCTGAAAAAAGCGAACGTAGTCAAAATTCCCTTGTCCAATGGGCAGGCAATCCATTTCCGAATTGTGATCGCTGGCATGAACGTGAACAAGACGTTTTCCAAACAACTCCACCAATTCAAAGGGATCCTGGCGAGAGCGGACCGCCTGTTTGATATCCAGCACAAAGGAGGCATTGGGCAGCGCCTGGCACATCCGTTTTAAAAACAGGGTACTGTGGCTCCTGCATCGGGCCACATTTTCCTGGGCAACGGTAATCCCATAAGAAGCCGCTTGTTCCGTCAGCCGGAAAAACCGCTCAAAATACTGTTCTTCCGGAAAGAAGCTGTCCTTTCGGTCGCCATGAAAGACCAGAATTTCTGCTCCCAACTGATTCATGCAGTCATAATATTGCTTATAAAACTCCAATATATCCTGAAAGCGGCGCTCATAGTCGGTAAAAAACATGTAGGGTTCAAAGGCGGAGGAAAACGGGTGGACGGACTTTACCTCCATATCATACCGGCGTAAAAGCTCCTTAAGCCGGTATGTGAAGGGCTGTTCCAGCTCGCTGAAGGAGTTGTAAAAAATCTCGATCTGATGGATGCCCGCCTTGCCCAGCAGCTCCACCGCTTGTTCGGTGGGCTTCGGATAGAAGCAGGCGGAGGATACGCCAAACGTCATTGGAGGACACCGCCTTATTCATATTACAATTCAAAAACCGCGCGTTATAGCCTGGGATTTCCTCCAGATTTCGTAACCAGTCAGAGAATCTTTTTGTACCAGGCAACAAGCCCGCTAACCACGTTTTTTACAAAGGTATCATACCACACATATGTGGCACGCTTCAAGTTTGACACACTTAGGTGGCCTGCTCGCTTTTGATGCAAAAATACAGTTTTACGCGCCAAAAGCAGAAGCCTTCCGCAGGCTATTGCCTTCAAGAAGAAACAACCCGCAGAACGATGTTCCGCGGGTTGTTGGTCGAGCACCAGCGCACCAACGCGCTGAACCTGTGCCCGTTGTTATTTGTTCTTTTTGCCCTTCCCTTTTTTGAGCTTATGCTCCTGCCACATGACCCACAAAGGACCAGACAGGCAGATGGAAGAATAAACGCCTGAAATCATACCGATAATCATGGGGAATGCGAAGGTGAGAATTGACTGGACGTTGAAAATCAGTGCCACAATGCACACCACCACCATGGCCATAATGGTGGCAACCGAGGTGTTGATGGTTCGGCCGAAAGTCTGGTTGATGCTGCTGTTGACCAGCTGGCCGATGGGCTGTTTGCCCCCTGTGATCTTTTCATTTTCCCGGATACGGTCGTAAATGACAATGGTATCATTGATGGAGTACCCCAAAATGGTCAGGATGACCGCCATAAAGCTGTCGTTGAGGGGAATCCGGAAGATGACAAACGTCGCAAATACCATGATGGCGTCATGCAGCAGGGCGATCACGCCCATTACGCCGGCCGACCAGCCGCCGATCTTGCGGAACCGGAAGGCGATGTAGATAATCATCAGCAGAAATGCCACACCCACCGCAATCAGGCATTTAAAGAAGAACTCCTGTCCCATGGTGGGGTCTACGTTTTTGATGTTGACCATTTGCAGGTTGTTATCCTTGTAATCCTTTTGAAGGGTGTCGGTCAGATTCGCCTGCTGGTCGGAGGTCAGCGCCTTGGTTCCAGCCAGGGAGATGACGACGTTTTCTGATTTTGTGGCAATGTCCGTTTGGGTCTGCACATTGACCGAGGTGTTCAAAACCTTTTCCGCTGTATCTTCTACTTTTGCTTTATCCAAATCGCCGGTATAGGAATAGGTAATAATTGCTCCGCCCTTGAACTGGATGTCAATTTCCACGCCGAAAACCAGCGAACACACGATCGTCGCCGCAATCAAACAGGCGGAGATAATCATAAAGACTTTTCTCTTGCCGACCACGTTTAATTCTTTTTTCATTATTTCGTACCTCCATATAAAGCAGGTTTGCGGAAGCACTTAAATCTGGAAAGAGATTTGAGCATCAGTCGTGTGAAGAATACACCCATGATGAAGTTGAGAATAACGCCGACGATCAGGGTATAGCCGAACGAGTAAATCGCGCCCGCAGTGGAAGGACCAAACATAAAGAAAATGGGGGTAAAAATCTTCGCAAAAATGCTGGACGGCGGTCCAAACGCGCCCATCAGAACAATGGCGGTAATCAGCATGGTGATATTGCCGTCAAATACGGCGGTAAAGCCCCGCTCAAAGCCCATGTCGATGGAGCCGTCAATCGAGCGTCCGTTGCGGATTTCTTCTTTAATTCGCTCCGCTGTGATGATATTGGCATCCACGCCCATGCCGATAGACAGGATAATACCCGCAATGCCGGGCAGCGTCAGCGTAAAGCTGGGGAACACCGGGAAGAAGCCGGACACCGCCGCAATGGATCCGCCCAACTGGCCCAGCAGGGCGATGCAAGCTACTGCGCCAGGCAGCCGGTACATGATAATCATAAACAGGCAGACCAGCACAAAGGCGATGGCTCCTGCCAACACCATGGCGTCCTTGGCGCCCATGCCCAAAGTGGGCGAAATGGTGCTGAAGTTTTCCGTTTCCAGTTTAAAGGGCAACGCGCCCGACTGGATCTTATCCGCTAAGGACTTGGCCTCCTCTGAGGTGAAGTCCCCGGAAATCGTCGCCTTTCCGTCGGTGATATGCGCCTGCACCGTGGGGGCGGAAATCATGTCGTCATCCATCCAGATGGAGATCGTCCCGTTGGAGCTGTACAGCTTGCCGGTGGCGTCCGCGAATTTCTTTTTACCCTCGGGTTTGAGCGTCAAAGACACGATGGGCTTGTTGTTGGTGGTGTCCACCATGGGTTCCGCGGTTTCCACATCCGCCCCCGTCATAATCAGCTTGTCCTGCGTCTTTTCGGTACCCTCGTAAAAGCCTAGCTCCGCTGTGGCTCCCAGTTCCGCGATCGCGGCCTCGGGGTCAAAGTTTGTCTCGCCTTCCTTCCAGGGGAACCGAACGATGATACGGTGCTTGTTATAGTCCGTATACACCTCGCTGTCGGTAATGTTTAAAGACAGCAGACGCGCTTTGATAATCGTCTCCGCAGACTTCATATTCTCATCTGTTACATTTTTCACGCTCTCCGGCGGGGTAAAGGTCACGTCCACACCGCCGCGGATGTCAATTCCCCAGCGGATGTCGTTTCCTCCCTTTACATACACCGTCGTCTTGTCACCATAGGTGTTGGAAACACCCACGATGGACAGCACGGAAAATGCAATGATAAGAATTGATACAATAAAAAATACCGGTTTTCCAACACGTTTCATGGATCAATTCCTCCAATGTTTTCTGTATACCGCAAACCGGACCATCCGCCGCAAAGATTTTGAAAAATCCCCCATGTTTCACTCATTCTTTGTAGAAGCAGTACGGTTAACAGCACTCATGACGATAATTATATGATAAAATTGCCCAAAAGTCAACCGCTTTGCTACACGGTCAACTCGGCATTTTCACCTAAAATTTCTTTGTTTGCCTGTAAAACAGGACCAACAACGCCGCTTAAATACTCATCCACCTGTTCTACGCTGCGGCCCACAAAGGTGGCGGGATCAAGAATTGCGTCGATTTCTTCCCGGGTCAGGCCAAAGGAGGGATCCCCGCAGATGCGGTCGATCAGGTCGTTTTCGCCGCCTTCTTCCTTGACGACCTTGGCGGCCGCAATGGAGTGCTGCCGCAGCTTTTCATGAAGCTCCTGCCGGTCGCCGCCTTTTTTGACCGCTTCCATCATAATGTTTTCGGTTGCCATAAAGGGAAGCTCTTTTTGCACCCGCTGGGCCACCACCTTGGGGTATACCACCAAGCCGTCGCAGACGTTGATGAGAATATTTAAAATGCTGTCCACTGCCAAAAAGCCCTCGGCTACGGACAGGCGTTTGTTTGCGGAATCGTCCAAGGTGCGCTCAAACCACTGGGTGGCGGAGGTAAACGCGCCGTTTAACGTATCGGTCATCACAAACCGGGCTAAAGCGGTGATCCTCTCGCTGCGCATGGGATTGCGCTTATAAGGCATCGCAGAAGAGCCGATCTGGTTTTTCTCAAAGGGCTCTTCCATTTCTTTGAAGTTCTGTAAAATCCGCATGTCGTTGGAAAACTTGCTGGCGCTCTGGGCAAGGCCTCCCAAGGCGTACAGCACCTGAGAATCCACCTTGCGGGAATAGGTTTGCCCCGACACGGGAACCACCGCGTCAAAGCCCATTTCCCGGGCAATGGACATTTCCACCGCCTTAATTTTTTTCGAGTCGCCGTCGAACAGCTCCATAAAGCTGGCCTGGGTGCCGGTGGTGCCCTTAGAGCCCAAAAGCTTGAGCCCCGCGATCCGGTACTCGATTTCTTCCAGATCCATCATGAACTCGTTGATCCACAAAGTGGCCCGCTTGCCCACCGTGGTCAGCTGGGCAGGCTGCAGATGGGTGTACGCCAGGGCCGGCATGGCTTTGTACTGCTCCGCAAACTTGGAGAGCAGTGCGATCACATTGATAAGCTTGCGGCGAACGACCTGCAGCGCATCCCGCATGATGATGATGTCGGTGTTGTCCCCCACATAGCAGGAAGTCGCCCCCAGGTGAATGATCCCTTTGGCGCCGGGGCACTGCTGGCCGTATGCGTAAACGTGGGACATCACGTCGTGACGGACCTGCCGTTCCCTTTCCTCCGCCACTTCGTAGTTAATATCGTCCACATGGGCTTCCAGCTCGGCCACCTGCTCTTTGGTGATGGGCAGGCCGTTTTCCATCTCCGCCCGGGCCAGCGCGACCCACAGCCGCCGCCAGGTGGTGAATTTTTTGTCAGCGGAAAACAGGTACTGCATCTCTTTGCTGGCGTACCGTGTGCTGAACGGGCTTTCGTAAGCGTCCTTCCTTGACATAGGAACAAAACCTCCTGATGATTATTCGGATCAGCGGTTCCTCCCCCCTCAAATTTTTTCCAAGCAAAAAAAGGAAAAAGAAACCGGAATACGTTTTATTTTATCATGTTTTGTCCCCAAGCACAAGTCGGATTTGGGCGCAATCTCCCAAAAAACCGCAAAAACGCCTGGGATTTCTGTTTTCTTTCAAAAAAATCCCCGGAGGAAGATTCTCCGGGGATCCAATGTTTTCATTGAATTATTCCACCCAGGTCAAAGCAAATCCGTCGTCCTTGACGCCGATGGAAATCATGGTAATGTTTTTATCGCACTGCTCTACCAACAGGGTGGCGATGGGATCTTCGATCTCCTTGCGGATGACTTTGCGCAGGTCCCTGGCACCGAATTTTCCGGAATGTCCCTTTTGAACGATCCGCTCCAGCACCGCGTGCTCGTATCCGAGCTTGATGCCCTTTTCCGCCAGGGGCTCTTTAAGCTCGTCCACCATCAGGCCAGCGATCTTTACAAGGCTTTCCTGGGACAGAGGTTGGAACACCACCACTTCGTCCACACGGGATAAGAATTCCGGCCGTAAAAAGTCGGACAGGGCTTTCATAGCCTTTTCCTTGGCGATTTCACCCTCCTGCTTGTTAAAGCCCACAATTCCCGTCTTGTCCGACGACCCGGCGTTGGAGGTCATGGCGATGACGGTGTTCTCGAAGTTGACGGTGCGGCCCTGAGCGTCGGTGACCTTGCCCTCGTCCAAAATCTGGAGCAGAATGTTCATCACGTCCGGATGGGCCTTCTCAATTTCGTCAAACAGGATGACCGAGTAAGGGCGCCGGCGCACCTTTTCGGTAAGCTGCCCGGCCTCGTCGTAGCCGATGTAGCCGGGAGGCGCCCCGATCAGGCGGGACACCGCATGTTTCTCCATAAATTCCGACATATCCAGACGGATCAGGGGTTCCACCGTGTCGAACAGCTCGGTGGACAGCACCTTGACAAGTTCGGTTTTTCCAACGCCGGTGGGTCCCACAAAGATAAACGACGCGGGGCGGCGGCGCTTGGAAAGCTGGACGCGGCTTCGTTTGACCGCCGCCGCCACCAGATGGACGGCCTCGTCCTGGCCGATGATTTTTTTCTTGAGGCTTTCCTCCAGCCCGGCGATCTTGCGCATTTCGTTCTGCTGGATTTTGGAGGCGGGAATCCCCGTCCAAAGCTCCACCACCTTGGCCACGTCCTCGGGAGTGACCCGCAGATCCGCCACCTTGGGCTCCAGCTCCTTGAGCTTTTCCTTGACGGTGATAACCTCCGCCTTGACTTTGGCAATGGCCTCGTAGTCGATGTTTTCGGTCTGCTGCTCCAGGGATTCCTCCTGTTTATACAGCGACTTAAGCTGTTTGTTGAGCGTTTCGTACTCGGTGAGCTCCTTGCTCTTTAAAGAGGCGCAGGAGCAGGCCTCGTCCAGCAGGTCGATGGCCTTATCGGGAAGAAAACGGTCGTTAATATACCGCTCCGACATGGTGACCGCCATGCGGACGATCTCGTCGCTGACCTTCACCTTGTGGTACGCCTCATAGTACTGCTTGATGCCGGTGAGCACCTTGACGGTGTCGTCGATGCTGGGCTCCCCTACCGTAACGGGCTGGAAGCGGCGCTCTAAGGCCGAGTCTTTTTCAATGTACTTGCGGTATTCGTTAAAGGTGGTGGCCCCGATCACCTGAATTTCCCCTCTGGACAGCGCGGGTTTTAAGATGTTCGCGGCGTTCATGGATCCTTCGGAATCCCCGGTTCCCACCAGGTTGTGCACCTCGTCGATAAACAGGATCACGTTGCCAGCCTCTTTGACCTCGTCGATGAGGCCTTTGACCCGGCTTTCAAACTGGCCTCTGAACTGGGTGCCCGCAACCAGCGCGGTCAGATCCAGCAGGTAAAGCTCCTTGTCCGACAGGCGGAAGGGCACGTCGCCCGAGACGATTCGCTGGGCGATTCCCTCGGCGATGGCGGTTTTGCCCACGCCGGGTTCGCCGATCAGGCAAGGGTTGTTTTTCGTGCGGCGGGATAAAATCTGCACCACCCGGTAAATTTCATTGTCCCGGCCGATAATCCGGTCCAGCTTGCCGTCCCGGGCCCGCTCGGTCAGGTTGGTGCAATAGGTGTCTAAAAACTTCCGCTTGGGAGATTTTTCCCTGGATTTCTTCTTGGTTTTCGAGCTATTCTCCTTGGCGTCGTCCACCGGGGCAGGCATGTTGGAGCCAAACAGGTTCTGCAAAAACGGCGGCATCGTCTCGGCCCCGCCGGGCTCAAAGGAATCGCCGTCGGTCAGCTCCATCAGCTGGTTGCCCATCTCCTCAATGTCCTCGTCCGTAATCCCCATGCTGTCCATCATGGACTGAACCTGAGGAATCCCCATCTCCTTGGCGCAGGTCAGGCAGAGGCCCTCGTTGATGGTCTCCCCATTTTCAATCCGGGACATGAACACCACGGCCATGCGCTTTTTACATTTACTGCAAAGCATGTATTTTCTCCTCTAATTACGACTTTTTAATCTTGAAAAATTCGGATATGTACATGATTAGAGAGAACGCGGCAAATACAACGCCGACTCCAATCAGACCATACATCTGTCCGGCTCCCATATTGGGGAACAGCAAAAACAGCATGAACACACCGAATAGCACGCAGGTGCACAGCTTGCCGAACCATTTGGCGGAAATCGGCTTGTGGCCGGTTTTAAGCACATAGATCCCGCCGCACATCATGGTCAGTTCTTTGATCCCCAGCACCACCAGCAAAATTAACAACTGGGGATGGGAAATCGTCAGGCAGACGCAGACCGTCGCCTGGGTGAGCTTATCCGCCACGGGATCCAGCACCTTGCCAAGCTGGGTAATCATATGGAACTTTCGGGCAATAATCCCGTCCACCACATCGGTGATCCCTGAGATCGCCAGCGTCATCACGCTGATCCAGACCGCGTCCGGACGCAAAAAGTATGCCAGCACAAACACAGGAATCAACAGGATTCGAAACGCGGACATCATATTGGGAATGCTGAAGTTGTTTTCTTTTTCTTGTCCCTGCAAAAGACACAGTCCTCTCTTCGTTTATATTTTAAAGGTCAATAATGGATTATACTTGTAGAAAATGTTAAATATATATGTTCCCTCGATAACCTCATTATTTATAACACCATTCTGCCCGCCTGTCAAATCCAAAAAGATTTTTAAGATCAACGCGATGACATACAGCCAGAACACCGCCTGAAAGATTCCCAGCACGCCGCCCAGAACCGAATTGAGCTTGCCCAGCACCGGAATGTAGTCCACAGTTTTGAGCATCCGGCTGATAATCCCCACGCCGATCATGACAATCCCGAACAGGATCGAAAACGCCACGCACCGGATCAGCATGACAAACATCGGTCGGATACCAGTTTGCACCACCGCCTTGGCCACGCCGTGATTGCCGTCCGACGCCGCGTTTCGGATGATGTTTTGCAGATCCTGCCGGGAACCGATCTCCTGTTCCAGCATGCCGGTCAGATAATTGGGCATGGCGTCATACACCTGGTCGATCTGGCTTTCCAGCCCGTCTACATCCACTGCGCTTACATCCACATGCTGGCTGATGGCGCTTTCCACTGTCTGGGTCACAGAAGGCTCTACAAACCGGTCAAAGATCGGGCCGGCGATCAGGTTGCTGACAAACATCGCCAGCACTGCGGCTACAATATATCCCGCCACTGCAATCACCGTGCGAATCAGTCCTTTTCGATAGGCGAAAAACACGATGATGCAGGAAAACGCGATCACCAATAGATCCAGGAAAATCGGTGTCATGGACAGTACCTCCGTTTCTGTGTGAAAAGCCGTTTTTCACACATACCTCCTTGCCGCCAGAGACGCGGCGGCACCTTTTTCATGATATGCGCCGGACGCCGGGAACATGTCCCGCAACCGGAATTCATTCTTTTCGGGATTACGATCCCATAGAAATTTTCTGTATTTCCTTGCTCCCCATCACGTATGCGTTTTCCCCGATGAGCACTGCGCTTTGGGCGTCCGCGCTGCATCCTTTTGTTTTCGGGTTTGCAAGGGACAGATCGTAATACACAACCTTTTCATCCGATAGGAGCAGCAGATGGCTTCCGTCACAGCTCAAGCCCTTGACCACACTGCCCACTTGTTTGGAAGTTTTCTCCGCCCCGTCGGAGCCCAGCACCACCGCAGTGTTTGTCACACTGCCGCCCGCGTCGGTGAGAATCAGCGCCGCACCTTTGTCAAAGCTATTGTCATAATGAGACAGCGTCTTGTTATAGGTGTAGGTCTGCTTGAGTTTTCCATCCGAAGAAAACGAACAGGCCATTGTGTCCCCGATCAACTGTGTCTGGCCGGAAGCTTTTATATCCACCGACAGCGCCATGACCCCTTTGACCTGGGTGGAGTATTCCTCTTTTTCCTTGGCAAAGTCAAGCCCTACCAGGCTAGATACCATTTCGCCTCCCTGAGCGCCGATAACCGCCACCACGCAGCCCTTGCTACCATTTTTAAAATCCGCCGCCACGATCTGGTTTTCACTGTACCAGACAAAAATTTCTTCCAGAGAGGAATCGTACACATGCAGCACGCTGGCATACCGGTCGGATTGGGTTACAATCGCCACATATCCCTCCGGGCTGATTTCTCCCAGGACGATTTTATCCGTCAGCGTCTTTTTTAAAATGGTGCCCCGGGTTCCTTCGATTTTAAAATCGCCGCCGCCCCGATCGTAGACCAGCAACTTTTTCTGGGCGGCCTTAAACACGGGATTGGAGTACCCGTGGTTGGAGGTCATCACTGATTTTCCCTCGTCGCTGTACAGGTGCATCTTGGTCTCGGTGATCACCGCCAGATTTTTTCCCATAGAGCCCGCCGAGACCACCTTGTCCCCCGCCATCGAGATGGGGAACCCGTTGGCCTCGCCGTCCCCTCCCCCGGACTGGCCGATTCCAAACAGGTCGAAATCCTGAAAATAAGAAAAGGCCAACAGCGCGCCGGACAAAAGCACCATTACGATCAAAAACAGGATGATCCGTTTGATCCACCGCTTGCGCCTGCGTTTTCTGCGGTAGGTTTCAATATCGTTTATGCTGCTGCTCATGCCGCTTCCGCCCTTTCCCGGCCGCCTGACGGGGCCGCTTGTTTCTGAATCTTTTACAACCTAGGCTTGTTTTGTACAAAACCAGGCTTCGTCGTACACCACCCGGTTTAGAAAAAGCCCCTGGGGAGGTGCCGTCCGTCCCGCTCCCCCTCGGTCGCCGCTGACATACAACGCGGGGATGCTCTCTGGCAAGATCTTGCCCTCGCTGATCTCCAGCAGGGTGCCTACCAGAATCCGAACCATGTTGTACAAAAAGCCGTTTCCCCGCACGGTGAAGGTGACGAGCTTCCCCTCCCGCCGGACGCGGGCGTCAAAAATGGTGCGTACCGTATCGGTCACGCTGCCACCCGCGCTGCAAAACGCCCCGAAATCATGCGTTCCCACAAACGCCGACGCGGCCCGGTCCAGCAGCGCTTCGTCCAGCGGGTACTTGTAGTGCAGGGCGGTGTCCTCATAAAAGGGATTGCGCACCGGCGCGTTCCAGATCTGGTAGACATACTCCTTTTCCCGGGCGCAAAACCGCGCGTGGAACTCCCCGGGGACCTCCCGGCAGCTTAGCACCGCGATATCCTGAGGTAGATGAGCGTTGAGCGCCCGGACAAAGGCGTCTTCGGGAATCGGGCTTTCGGTTTTCATATGAAAAAAATACTCCCGGGCGTGCACGCCGGTGTCGGTGCGGGAACAGCCGATGATCCCGTGGCGCGTCCCCGTCACGGCGGTCACCGCCTGATGGAGCACGTCGCACACCGACAACGCGTTTGTCTGCATCTGGAACCCATGGTATCGGGTTCCCCGGTAGCAAATCCCAAACAACAGGTTTCTTGCCATACCGCTTCCTTTTTATCCTACCGGAGAAATTCGGAGAACGCAACGGAAAAATCCGAACAAACTCCTTACAAACTTCTTACATTGCGCCAATGGGGACAAAGAGATTGACCAGCACGATGGCCGCAATACATCCGGCGATTACCAGCGAGGCCATCAGATCCCGGAGCCCCAGGCGAAGCTGTTTCATCCGGGTGCGGCCTTCTCCCCCGTGGTAGCACCGGCACTCCATGGCCAGCGCCAGCTCTTCCGCCCGGCGAAACGCCGAGATGAACAGCGGGATCAAAATGGGGATCAGCGCCTTTGCCCGCTGGATCAGACCGCCGGACTCCATATCCGCGCCCCGGGCCTTTTGAGCGGACATGATCTTATCGGTTTCCTCGATCAGGGTGGGGATAAACCGCAGGGCGATGGTCATCATCATGGCCAGCTCATGGGCTGGAAAATGGATTTTTTTCAGAGGGGACAGCAGCCGTTCAATCCCGTCGGTGAGCGCGATGGGCGAGGTAGTGTACGTGAGCAGCGACGTACCTGCAATCAAACACAAAATCCGGATCGCCATCAAAATCGACATGGCCACCCCCTGCTTGGTGATGGTGAAAATCCACCAGTGCCAAAGCACGTCGCCGTCCACAAAAAACAGATTGAGCACCCCTGTGATTAAAATAATCGGGATGATGGGCTTCATGCTTTTGAAGATCATCTTCAGAGGGATTTTAGACAGCAGGTACAAAAAGATGAGCAGGACGATGGGGATCAAAAAGCCGATTGCATTGCTGGTCAAAAACAGCATGACAATGTATGCCAGCGTCAGGATGATCTTGATTCTGGGGTCCAGCTTGTGAATCGGGGAACTCCCCGGAAAGTACTGGCCGATGGTGATATCCTTTAACATAAACCGCCATCTCCTTTCGACAGCAGTTTTAAAAGCTCCCGCTTGGCGGCTTCTACGGTAAATACCTTGCCGCTCACCGGCAGGCCTTTTTTGTGAAGATCGTAGAACACCCGGGTGATCTGGGGGGTGGAAAGGCCCATGTCGGCAAGTTCCTCCACCCGGGAGAACACCGCCTCCACCGTGTCGTAGGTGAACACCGCGGCGTTGTTCATCACCAGTACCTTGGAGGCGAATTTGGCAATGTCCTCCATGCTGTGGGACACCAGCAGAATGGTGTTTTTCTGCTCCTCGTGGTACTGTTTGATCTGGCTTAAAATCAAGTCCCGGCCCTTGGGATCCAAGCCCGCGGTGGGCTCGTCCAAAATTAGGACTTTTGGCTCCATGGCGATCACCCCAGCGATGGCCACCCGGCGCTTTTGTCCGCCGGACAGATCAAAAGGGCTTTTTTCCAGGCAGGATTCCGGAAGGCCCACAAACCGGATGGCCCGATGAACCCGCTCGTCGATTTCCTCCTCGGAAAGGCCCATGTTCTTGGGGCCGAAGGCGATATCCTTGTAAACGGTTTCCTCAAACAACTGATATTCGGGGTACTGGAACACCAGTCCCACCTTAAAGCGCACCGCCCGGATGTCCTGCTTGTTTTCCCAGATATCCTGTCCATCCACATAAATTCTGCCCTTGGTAGGCTTTAAAAGCCCGTTAAAATGCTGGATCAGGGTGGATTTTCCCGACCCAGTGTGGCCGATGACGCCCACGAGTTCTCCCTCCTCGATGGAGAGATTCACCCCGCCCACGGCGGTCTTTTCAAAGGGCGTGCCCGCGCTGTACACGTGGCTGAGGTCCTCGGTTTTGATTACTGCCGGCAATCCGATCCCTCCTCCAAAAGCATAGTGAGCGCCGCGGCGCATTCTTCCTCGGTGAGGATGTCCGCCGGGAGCTCAATCCCGGCCTTGCGCAGTTCAAAGGCGAGCTCAGTGACCTGGGGGACGTCCAGCCCCGCCTGTTTTAAAAGCTCCACCTGGGAAAAGACCTCCCGGGGCGTGCCCTGGGTGAGGATCTGGCCGTTGTCCACCACTACCACCCGGTCGGCGGACACCGCCTCGTCCATAAAGTGGGTAATCAGCACCACGGTGGTGCCGTAATCCCGGTTTAAGGCGTGGATGGTCTTTAAAACCTCCCGCCGGCCCTTGGGATCCAGCATGGCGGTGGGCTCATCCAGCACGATGCAGCCGGGCCGCATGGCGATCACTCCTGCGATGGCCACCCGCTGCTTCTGCCCGCCGGACAGCTGGTGAGGGCTGTGTTCTCGGTAGCCGTACATGTCCACGGCGCGCAGGGCGTCGTCCACCCGGCGGCGGATCTCGGCGGGTTCCACCCCCATGTTTTCCGGGCCGAACGCCACGTCTTCCTCCACCACGGTAGCGACGATCTGGTTGTCGGGGTTTTGAAACACCATTCCCACCTGCTGCCGGATGTCGAACAGCCGGTCCTCGTCCTTTGTGTCGATGCCGGCCACGGTGACCGTCCCTTCGGTGGGGAGCAGGATCGCGTTAAAGTGCTTGGCCAGGGTGGATTTTCCCGAGCCGTTGTGCCCCAGCACCGCCACGAACTCGCCTTTTTGCACCGCAAAGTCGATCTCCTTGAGCACCAGGCTGCGCCCAGCTTCCCCGTTGTCGTATTCAAATGTGAGATGTTCGGTTTTAATGAGTTCAGCCATCCATGCGTTCCTTTTCTTATAAAGTCTTTTGTCGTTTTCCGCACCGCTGGAAGTATCAAAGAGGTTCCCTGGACGCAGTCCACAGCGCGGTGCTCCCGCAGGGGAGAACCGAGCCGGACGCCTCCACAGGCAGGCCGATTTCGTCCGCAGTCACGTCCCCGCCGAAGCGTTTTCCCACCGTGACCTTCAGCAGATAGGCCATCACCGAGGGAGAAAGCCCCGTGGTGTAGGAGTTGAGGGCGAAAAACAGCGGGTGATCGTTCAACACCCCCGCGCAGAGGTTTACAAGGTCGTATACCTGATCCTCCAGTTTCCAGACCTCGCCCCCCGGCCCCCGGCCGTAGGAGGGCGGGTCCATGATGACCCCGTCGTAGAAGCTGCCGCGCCTGATTTCCCGGGCGACGAACTTTTCGCAGTCGTCCACGATCCAGCGCACCGGCTTGTCCGAAAGGCCGGAAAGGGCGGCGTTTTCTCTGGCCCAGCCGACCATGCCCTTGCTGGCGTCCACATGGCAGACCTGGGCGCCCGAGCGCAGGCAGGCCAGGGTGGCCCCGCCGGTGTAGGCGAACAGGTTTAAAATCTTCACCGGTCGGCCCGCTCCCTGGATCAGCTTGTGAAACAGATCCCAGTTGACCGCCTGCTCCGGGAACAAGCCGGTGTGCTTAAACCCGGTGGGACGGATGCGGAAGGTGAGCTCCCGGTAGCCAATCGTCCAGCTTTCCGGGAGTTTTTTGTAAAGCTCCCACTGGCCGCCCCCTTTGTTGGAGCGATGGTAATGGGCGTCCGCTCGGTTCCACTCCGGGATCTCCTTCGGGGTGTTCCAGATCACCTGTGGATCCGGGCGGATGAGCACCCGCCCGCCCCAGCTTTCCAGTTTTTCCCCGCCGGAGGTGTCCAAAATCCGGTAATCCTTCCAGCCTTCTGCAATCCTCATTGTGTCAGCCTTTCCTATTTTTGATGTTCTATTCCTCGCAGCCCACCTGACGCTTGATGGTCTCGCCGATCTTGACTGCATACTGGTTGATGACGTCGAAGTCCTTGCCCTCCACCATCACGCGGATCAGAGGTTCAGTGCCCGAAGCGCGCACCAGCACCCGGCCGTCGCTTCCCAGCTTGTCGGTGCACTCCTGAATCGCGGCGGCGATTTCCTCGTCGCTGTTTAAGCGCGCTTTGCCGTCCGCGTCCGCTTTGACGTTCACGATTACCTGGGGATACCGCTCCATCACCCCGGCGATGACCGAGGCTTTTTTGCCGTAGTCCCGCAGAATGCTCATCAGCTGCACCGCGGAGAGCTGGCCGTCTCCGGTGGAGGCGTACTCCCCGAAGATGATGTGGCCGGACTGCTCGCCGCCCAGCACATAACCGCTTTTGCGCATTTCCTCCAGCACATAGCGGTCGCCCACCTTGGAGGAAACCGCCTTGATGCCCTCCCGCTGGGCAAAGTGGAAAAAGCCCAGGTTGGACATGACGGTGACCACCGCCGCATCCTCTTTGAGCTTGCCCTGCTCCTTGAGGTATTTGGCGAAGATGGCGATCATTTTATCCCCGTCGATCAGGTTGCCCTGCTCGTCGATGGCAAGGCACCGGTCCGCATCCCCATCGAACGCCACCCCCAACTGGCATTTGTGTTTTTTCATAAAGGCGGTCAGCGCCTCCATATGGGTGGAGCCGCAGCCGTCGTTGATGTTGGTGCCGTCGGGCTCGGCGTGGATAATCAAAGGCTTTGCTCCCAGGCCCTTGAACAACGTCTCCGCCGTGGCGCTGGCGCTGCCGTTGGCACAGTCGATGGCCACCTGCATTCCTTCCAGATTGCCGTCGATGGTGTTCATGATATGCTTGACGTAATCGTGAACCGCGTTTTTTGCCCGGGACACCCGGCCCAGCGCCACGCCGGACTTTAAGGGGAGCTTTTCAGGGGTGTCCAGAATCAGGGCTTCGATTTCTTCCTCAATATCATCGGACAGCTTGTAGCCGGTGTTGGAAAACAGCTTGATGCCGTTGTACTCCACCGGATTGTGGGAGGCCGAGATCATCACGCCCGCATCCGCTTCGTATTTGGAGACCAGATACGCCACCGCCGGCGTGGGGACCGTACCCAAAAGCTCCACATCCGCGCCCACCGAGCAGATGCCCGCTACCAGCGCCGCTTCCAGCATGTCCGACGAAATCCGGGTGTCCTTGCCGATGACAAGCTTTGGCTTGTGGTCGGTGTGGCGGGTGAGCACCACCGCCGCCGCCCTGCCGATGAGCATGGCGGTTTCACAGGTGAGTTCGGTATTCGCAACGCCTCTGGCGCCGTCTGTTCCAAAAAGTCTTCCCATTGTTACAGTCCATTCCTCTCAAAATGATTTTAAAAACAGCCGATTGGCAAGTCTTGCGGTTATAAGGTCTGCTGGCCGGGCTGGGGGATCCCCAAATGCTCGTAGGCCAGCCGAGTGACGCACCGCCCTCTGGGGGTGCGGGACAAAAAGCCCAGCTGCATCAGATAGGGCTCGTACACGTCCTCCAGGGTGACGGCTTCCTCCCCCAGCACCGCCGCCAGGGTCTCTAAGCCCACTGGGCCGCCGTTATAGTTCTGGATGATGGTGGTGAGCATCCTGCGGTCGATGTTGTCCAGACCCAGCCGGTCGATTTCCAGCCGGTCTAAGGCGGTGGAGACAATCTCCTCGTTCATGGTGCCGTCCCCCAGCACCTGGGCGAAATCCCGCACCCGCTTGAGCAGCCGGTTGGCGATCCGGGGGGTGCCCCTGCTCCGGCGGGCCAGCTCCATGGCGCCCCCCTTGTCGCAGGAAAGCTCCAGGATTGAGGCGCTTCGCATTATTATATCACATAATTGTTCGGGTGTATACAATTCCAGCCGCAAAATCACCCCGAACCGGTCCCGCAAAGGGGCGGTCAGCTGTCCCGCTCGGGTGGTGGCTCCCACCAGGGTAAAGTGGGGCAGGTCGATCCGGATGGAACGGGCGGAAGGTCCTTTTCCGATGATGATGTCCAGGGCGTAGTCCTCCATGGCGGGGTACAAGACCTCCTCCACCGCCCGGGACAGCCGGTGGATTTCGTCGATAAACAGCACGTCCCCGGGGCTTAGGTTGGTCAGCAGAGCCGCCAGATCCCCCGGTTTTTCGATGGCCGGGCCTGAGGTGATGCGGATGTTCACATTCATCTCGTTGGCGATGATGGTAGACAGGGTGGTCTTTCCAAGGCCGGGCGGGCCGTAGAGCAGCACATGGTCCAGCGCCTCTCCCCTGCCCTTGGCGGCCTCAATGTACACCGCCAGGTTTTCTTTGGCCTTGTCCTGGCCGATGTACTCGTCCATGGTTTTGGGCCGCAGGGAAAACTCCACGTCGGTGTCCGCGCTGGTGTATTCCGGGGCGGTCATCCGGTTTTCCAAATCCAATTCGTTTTCACTGTCAAACATGCGGTTTTCTTCTCCATTCTCCGGCTCTTACGCCGGACGGGATATTTGAAATGATTGCCTAAACACAGGGCTACATCCGCCCTGCCAGTTTTTTAAGCCCCTGCTTGATCATCTCTTCCACGCCGGCGGCAGGATCGATCCCCGCCACCGCCTGCGCAGCTTCCGACTGGGAATAGCCCAGCACGGTCAGGGCGCTGATAGCCTCTGCTGCGCTGCCCGCGTCCAGGTTGACGTCCACCGGCGCCTGGGACGCGCCGGATACAAGCTGTTCCTTGCTCATTTTATCCTTTAATTCCAGCACAATGCGCTGGGCGATCTTGGCGCCGATGCCCTTGGACTTGGTCAGCGTCTTGCTGTCCCCCGTGGCCACGCACAACGCGAATTTCTGGGCGGAAACATCCGACAGGATAGACAAGGCGGCTTTTGGCCCCACCCCGGACACCGAGATGAGCATTTTAAAACAGTTTAACTCCTCCTGATCCGCGAAGCCGAACAGCTCCACAATATCTTCCCGCACATATAAATAGGTGTAAAGCCGCACTTCGTTGCCCGGCTTTGGCAGCGCCGCCACCGAGCTGTAGGTGGTTTTGACCGCGTATCCCACGCCGGAACACTCCACCACCGCCAGGTAGTGGGCGTCCAGCAATTCGGTGAGGATTAATTCCCCCCGCAGGCTGTAAATCATGGTACGTTGACCGTCCTTTCCTGTTTCACGCCGGGTGTTCCATCCGGCGTGTCATCTGTATTGGGGCCAAGCGCGGCTCCCCATCAGACCCGCCGCCCCCGAACTGGGCGGGGCGGGAGCTTCTGCTGGGCGGCCTTGAGCCGTTCCATCGTCAGAAGCGACGGACCCGCATGGGCGTGGCAGATGGCGATGGCCAGGGCGTCCGCCGTGTCGTCCGGCTTGGGGACTTCTTTTAAGTTGAGCAGGCGCTTGGTCATATCCATCACCTGGGCCTTGATGGCCTTGCCGTAACCCACCACCGCCTGCTTGACCTGCAAGGGGGTGTATTCGAACACCGGTACCTCCGCCTGCTGGGCGCACAGCACCACCACGCCCCGGGCCTGGGCTACATCGATGGCGGTCTTTTGGTTGGTGGTAAAAAACAGCTTTTCCACCGCCATCGCCTCGGGCCGGTACTGGCCCAGCAGCACGCTTAATTCGTCATAAATCCGGCGCAGGCGCTGGGGGAACTCCATGCCCGCGGGAGTGGTGATCGCCCCGTATGCCACGGTGGTAAAACGGCTGGCGTTGTACTCCACGATTCCATACCCCACAATGGCGTAGCCGGGGTCGATTCCAATAATCCGCACGGGCGATACTCCTTTCAAAAACCTCTGCGAAAAGCGGCGAATTTTTAGAAAGCGCCTCTTTTAAACGCAGATATACATTTAAATATTATAGCACAAGCGTTCGCGGATGGCAACAAAATCCGCTTCGTCAGATTGCGGCTGCCAAAGCGGATTTTGCTTTGATGAAATTCTTACAAAGAAAGTGTTTTCTCCGCCGTTTTTTTGTGCTATAATAAATGCATTGTGTCCGTTTTAGGCATGTCCGCAAACCGCGGTAAAAGAAAAATTATGACAAGAAGGGGGAATTTCGCCTATGGAAACCCTTTCCATCCGAATCGGCAAGAAGCACATTTTCTGGTTTTTAGCGTCCCTGTTGCTGTGCGGAGGCCTGATCCGGATTCTGGCAGCTTACAACGAGGTTCATTACTTTGACCTGCCCTACTATTTTAAATGGTCGGAAGAAGTGGTGGACAACGGCATCTTCAGCGCCTATCACAACCTGCTGGGGATCGGAAACAACGAGCTGGATTATCCGCCGCTGTTTTTGTTCCCGCTGTATATCACGGGACTGCTGCTAAAAATCCCCGTGCTCAGCGAATTCGCCCCCTATTCCATGGTCGTCATCAAGATGTGGCAGATCCTGTTCGACCTGGCTGCAGTGGTGCTGCTCTACTATGTGCTAAAAGGGCAAAACAAGCTGCTGGCCCTGGGCGCGGCGGCCATCTGGGCGGTAAACCCGGCAATTATCTTTAATTCCTCCTATTGGGGACAGACCGATTCCATGATGATCTTTTTCCTGCTGCTGGCGTTTTTCACGCTGGAGAGCAAGCGCCCCCTGCTGGCCACCTTCTTTTACGCGCTGGCCTGCCTGACCAAATTTCAGTGCGCCTACTTCTTCCCGGTGTTCCTGCTGTTTTTGTTGTATGAACACCACTGGAAAACCGTGCTCAAGGCGGCGGGCGTGGGATTTGGCACCGGGATCGCCGTATTTTTTCCGTTTATGCTTTACTCAGGGCCGATGCTCCCCTTCCAGGTGTATTTCGGCGGGCTGGGAAAATGGCCGTACGCCAACATGTACGCCTTTAACTTTTTCGGCGCTTTGGGACTCAACTACGTGGACGATTCCCAGAAATTCCTGCCCTTTATGAGCTACGGCATCCTTGGAAACCTGATGACGCTGTTCGCCGTGGTCCTGATCTTTGTTTTAATGCTCACCGCCAAAAAGAAATGCCCGTATCTTTTAAGCTTTCTTTTGATGAACACCATTTTCATGTTCGCCTCCCGGATGCACGACCGCTACCAGATTCCGGTCATCATTTTTATCCTGGTGGCGGCGTTTCGGCACAAAAGCGTCAAGCTGTTTGTCGGCTTTTTGCTGACAAACACCATGGTGCTGTGCAATCAGTTCTTCCCCTTTGAATACATCCTTTCCCGGAACGATCCTCCCCCGTGGGGAATCAATATGGAGGCCCTGGTGGTGGCGTTCTCCTGGATCAACCTGCTGGTCTACTTCATCACCCTTGCGATCAGCCTGTCGGTGCTCTACGACAAAAAATTCACCGAGCTAAAATTGTTCCGGATATTCTTCCAAAAGACACACAAGGAGGCGCCTCATGCTGAAAACACTGCGGAAGCCGTTTGAGCAAAGTCCCCTTCAAAACGGACCGAAAGAACGGTACGGGCAGATCTTTCTGATCGCGTTCGTCACCACCTGCATCTTTTTTCTCCCGTTCATCATTCAGGACAACGGCCTGTTTTTGTTCTACGGAGATTACAACGTCCAGCAGATCCCTTTTTACAAGCTGGCCCACCAAGCGGTCCGCTCGGGGGATATTTGGTGGAACTGGAACACTGACCTGGGGGTCAACTTCATCGGCTCATACAGCTTTTACCTGCTGGGAAGCCCGTTTTTCTGGCTGACAATCCCCTTTCCCAACGCGTGGGTTCCCTATCTGATGATGCCGCTGTTCGCGCTGAAATTCGCGGTGGCGGCGGTCACCGCCTATGCGTTTATCCGCCGGTTTGTCAAACGTCCGGAGTTCGCACTGATCGGTGGTCTGCTGTACGCGTTTTCCGGCTTTAACGTCTACAACATCTTCTTTAACCATTTTAACGACGTGGTGGCTCTGTTCCCGCTTTTGCTCATCGCGCTGGAGGAGTTTGTGGTCAACAACCGCAAAGGCGTGTTCGCCTTGACAGTGGCGCTCATGGCGGTGGTCAACTACTTTTTCTTCTTCGGCCAAGTGGTGTTTTTGTTCATCTACTTTTTTGTGCGCTGCCTGTCCGACGACTTTACCATCACCCTCAAAAAGTTCCTGTGGCTGGCGTTCGAGTCCCTGCTGGGAATCGCGCTGGCGGCGTTCTTGCTGCTCCCCTCCGCCATGGCGATTATGGACAACCCCCGAACAGGAGAATATCTGCTGGGCTGGGATTTCCTGCTGTACGGAAACGTCCAGCGCTACCCCTTGATTTTCGAGAGCTTTTTCTTCCCGCCGGACATTCCCGCAAGGCCCAATTTCTTCCCGGATTCCAACGCCAAGTGGTCGTCGGTCTCCGCGTTTTTGCCGCTGTTTTCCATGGCGGGCGTGATCGCCTTCTTAAAAGACCACAAAAAACACTGGATCAAATACCTGCTGATCGTCTGCCTGGTGATGGCGTTTGTCCCAGGGCTCAACAGCATCTTCTTTATGTTTAACAACGCCTATTACGCCCGGTGGTTCTACATGCCCATCCTGGTGATGGCGCTGGCAACGGTGCTGTCGCTGGAAAACCGCAGAAGCAGCATGAAGTACGGTCTGGCTGTCACCACAGTCATCATCGCGATCTTCTCGGTGATCGGGCTGATGCCCAGCTATGTAGATGGGGAGATCCAGTTTGGCTCGCTCCCCCCCTTCCCGGAGCGGTTCTGGGGCTATGTCCTCATTGCGCTGGCCTGTGTGGTATTCACCGCGTTTTTAATCAAATTCTTCTGGAAGCACAAGTTGTTCCCCCGGTTGGCGGCCTTAGGCGTCTGCGTGCTGACCG
The DNA here is from genome assembly GCA_904420045.1 of Candidatus Metaruminococcus caecorum. Lineage (GTDB taxonomy): Bacteria > Bacillota > Clostridia > Oscillospirales > Ruminococcaceae > Metaruminococcus > Metaruminococcus caecorum. The sequence continues at coordinate 119,418 of CAJFTY010000008.1, forward strand.
TGGCCTATTCGGTGATGTTTATCGCCACCGGCAAGCAGCATTCCTACTCTTATGAGCAGGTGGTAGACCAGGGACTGTACGGCGCAGAAAACATCAACCTCCCCAAAGAGGAGGGCGAGTGGTACCGCATCGACGTGTACGACGGCATGGACAACTACCCCATGTACTGGGGCCTGCCCACCATCCAGGCGTTCCACAGCGTGGTGCCAGGTTCAGTCATCAGCTTTTACACCTCCATCGGGGTGGAGCGGGGCGTGGCCTCCCGTCCGGATATCAGCTTTGTGGGCCTGCGAGGGCTGACCTCAGTGAAATATCTGTTCTACGATAAGAATCATGAGAATCCGCCGGTCCTTCCCGGCTTTGAATACTACGACGAGCAAAACGGCTTTATTATTCTGAAAAACACAAGCTTTGTCCCTATGGGCTACACCTATACGAACTATGTAAACAAGGAGCAGTTTGACAACTACTCCGAAAGCTCCCGGGACCGTCTGCTGCTCAACAGCATCTATCTGACCGACGAGCAGATCCAGAAATATGGAAATCTTTTGACCCACACAGAAGACAACGAGCTCCCGTATACCTCCGATTACGATTACCTTCGGGATTGCCAAAACCGTGCGGCGGAGTCTGCGTCCTCCTTTGTAACCGATCAAAAGGGCTTTACCTCGAACATCCACCTGAGCAAAGAAAACCTGGTGGTGTTCAGCGTCCCCTACGATAAAGGATGGAGCGCCACTGTCAACGGCCAAAAGGTCGAGGTGGAGGAGGTCAACAACGGTTTTGTCGCCGTCAAGGTCCCAGCGGGAGACAATGTCATCCGCTTTGAATACACAACGCCCGGCTTGTTTATGGGGCTTGCCATCTCCGGTGCAGGCGTGGTGATTCTGATCGCCTACCTGCTGCTGATGCGGTATCTGAGCAAGCGAAACCCCAACGAATACGCCGTGCGTCCCGGATATCACCGGGTGTATGTGGACAAGTTAGAACGCCTGGCCGCCAAGGACGCCTATGTGAGCAACATCCTGGCCAAAAGCGATCAGTTGTCTCTGAATGCTCCCAGCGAGACGCCGAAATCCCCGACGGAAGGCGCGCAGGCTCCTTCGCCGGAGACGCCGCCGGAAAGTCCATCTCCGGCAGTCGAACCGGAGCCTGAGCCTCCGGAGGATGAGGAATCCATCTAACACGCATTGTTTCATCCAGAAAGGTACGGTTAATATGGAGATTTTATATCTGGTGGTCCCCTGCTACAACGAGCAGGAGGTGCTGCACGAAACCTGTTCCCGGCTGACCGCCAAGCTCACCGGGCTGATCCAGCAGGGCCGGGTCAGCCCCAAAAGCCGGATGCTATTTGTGGACGACGGCAGCCGGGACGAGACATGGAACATCATCCAGGCGCTTCACGGGGAAAACCCGCTGGTGTCCGGTCTGAAGCTCTCCCGCAACCGGGGGCACCAAAATGCCCTGCTGGCGGGGCTGATGACCGCCAAGGAGCTCTGCGATGTGTCCATCTCCCTGGACGCGGATTTGCAGGACGATGTGGATGCCATCGACCGGTTTTTGGACCAGCACCAGCAAAACGGCTGCGGAGTGGTGTACGGGGTGCGGTCCTCCCGCAAAACCGACACCTTTTTCAAGCGGAACTCCGCCCTAGCCTTCTATAAGATGATGAAATTTCTGGGGGTGGACATTGTCTACAACCACGCGGACTACCGCTTAATGAGCAAACAGGCGCTGGAGGCCCTTTCGGAATTCGAGGAGGTCAACCTGTTTTTGCGCGGCATGGTTCCCCTGGTGGGCTTTAAGAGCGGCACAGTGGAGTACGAGCGTCACGAGCGGTTTGCCGGAAGCTCCAAATATCCGCTAAAAAAGATGCTCTCCTTCGCCTTTGACGGCATCACATCCTTTTCGGTGAAGCCCATCCGGATGGTGCTGGGACTGGGCGCCCTGATCTTCGCCGCCAGTATCCTGATCCTCATTTATTTTTTAATTACAAAGCTGCTGGGCTTTGCCGTCCCGGGCTGGACCTCCATTGTGTGCTCGATCTGGATGATCGGCGGCATCCAGCTTTTATGCCTGGGAATGATCGGCGAATACATCGGCAAAATTTACAAGGAAGTCAAACACCGTCCCCGCTACACCATCGAGGCGTTTTTAAACGACGATCCGTCCGACAAGCATTAATCGTTTTCGGGAGGCTGTCCGCCTGGACAGCCTCCCGTTTTTTGCGTTTCACTGCCGATTTGGGAAGAAAAAAGTGAAAAAATTTGATGAAGGGGTGGACAACCGGCCGGAATCGGGGTATAATAACAAAAAGATTATTTTTCATGAACGACTTCCTTTAATTTAGTCCCGTGAGGCTAACAAGGCTGTCAGCTGAGAACAAGACTCCATAACTCCGGCGGAGTGTATCCACCGGTCTATGCAAATGCGACTGAATCGGCTGTACGGTTAGCGATAACGGTACAGCCGACTTTTATTTTGTAAAAAAGGATGTGATCTTTGTGGCGGAAAAAGCCGTCATCCTCGACGAAAAGGCCATGCAGCGCGCCGTGGCCCGGATCAGCTACGAGATCATCGAGCGCAACAAAGGCGTGAACAACCTGTGCGTCATCGGCATGTTCTCTCGGGGAGCGGAGCTTGCCCGGCGCATCGCGGACAAAATCCGGGAGGTGGAAAGCGCCGAAATCCCCACGGGGTTTCTGGATATCACCAGCTTTCGGGACGACGTAAAGCCCGGCCGGGAGTATAGCGACCGGTCGGACATCCCCTTCCCCATCACCGACCGGAAGGTGGTGCTGGTGGACGACGTGATCTACACCGGCCGGAGCGTGCGGGCCGCCATCGACGCGCTGATGGAGCTGGGCCGCCCCCAGTCCATTCAGCTGGCGGTGCTCATCGACCGTGGACACCGGGAAATCCCCATTCGGCCGGATTTTATCGGAAAAAACCTCCCCACCGCCCGGGACGAACAGGTCAAGGTCATGGTCCGGGAGCGGGACGGCATCGACAAAGTCATCATCTTGGAGCAGTGAAAGGAGCGAAACCATGGCGGAAGTTCTGATTCAAAACGGACGGGTGGTAGACCCTTCCCAAAACCTGGACGGACAGGCGGATATCTACATCAAAGACGGCGTCATCCAGGCCGTGGAGCCGGAGATTTCGGTCTCCTGCGGGAACATCATCGACGCGACGGGGCTTGTGGTCCTGCCGGGCCTGGTGGACATGCATGTCCACCTGCGGGATCCGGGGCTCACCTATAAAGAGGACATTTTTACCGGCTGCGACGCGGCGGCGGCGGGCGGAGTCACCTCGGTAGCCTGTATGCCCAACACAAACCCCGTGACCGATTCCCCCGAGACGCTTACCTACATCCGCACCAAGGCGGCTACCGCTCACGCCAAGGTATACCCGGTGGCCAGCATCACTGCGGGGATGAAGGGCGAAGCCCTCAACGACTTTACTGCCTTAAAACAGGCGGGTGCCATCGCCGTCAGCGATGACGGACGTCCAGTGGAAAACGGCCGCAGGATGATGGAAGGAATGCAAAAGGCTTATCATGCCGGGCTTCCGGTGATTTCCCACTGCGAGGACTTATCCATCATCCGGGGCGGGATCATCAATGAGGGCGAGATTTCTAAAAAGCTCGGGGTGCCCGGCATGCACCGGGCGTCGGAGGATTCTGTCACCGCCCGGGAAATCGCCCTGGCCCATGCCACGGGCACGCGCATCCACATCGCCCATGTGAGCACCGAGGGCTCCGCCGCCCTGGTGCGGGATGCAAAGGCCCGGGGCGTGCAGGTGACCTGCGAAACCTGCCCCCACTACTTCATGCTTACCGAGGAGGAACTGCTCCGCCGGGACGCGGACTACCGGATGAACCCTCCCCTGCGCACCGAAGCCGACCGGAAGGCCATGCTGGCAGCGGTGCTGGACGGCACGGTGGACTGCATTGTCACCGACCACGCCCCCCACGCTTTGGAAGAAAAAGCCGACTTTTTAAAAGCGCCCAACGGCGTGGTGGGGCTGGAGACCTCCCTTGCCGCCAGCCTGACTTCCCTTTACCATACAGGACTTGTCTCCCTGTCCCGGCTGGTGGAGCTCATGAGCACGAATCCCGCCCGGATTTTGGGGCTCAATGCCGGCACCCTGCGGCCCGGCGCGCCGGGGGATGTAGCCATCGTGGACTTAAACCTCACCTGGACGGTGGAGCCCGAAAAGCTCCACTCCAAATCCCACAACACCGTATTCAAAGGAAAGACCTTTACCGGAAAGGCAGTGGCAACCCTGCTGGACGGAAAGCTCGTCTACCATTATCAAGGATAACAGAAAGGATGCATCACCATGTCTTTAGACCGACTGATCGTAAAAATTGCCGAGACCCAAAACCCCACCGTGGCGGGGCTGGATCCCAAGCTCGCCTACGTGCCGGAATTTATCAAACAAGAGGCGTTTGCAAAACACGGCGCGAATTTAAAGGGCGCAGCCAAAGCGCTGCTCGCCTTCAACAAAGCGCTGATCGACGCGCTGTGCGACATTGTTCCCGCTGTGAAGCCTCAGTGCGCCTACTATGAGATGTACGGCTATCAGGGAGTCAAAACCCTTGCCAAAACCATGGAATACGCCCGGAAAAAAGGCATGTTCGTGATCACCGACGGCAAGCGCAACGACATCGGCACCACCATGGAGGCCTACGCCGCCGGCCACCTGGGAACCGTGGACGTAGACGGCGAGAGCTTCGCTCCCTTTCAGGGGGACGCGCTGACCGTCAACGGATACCTGGGCACCGACGGAATCGCCCCCCTGACTGAAATCTGCAACCGGGAGGACAAGGGCATCTTTGTGCTGTGCAAAACCTCCAATCCCTCCTCCGGGGAGCTTCAGGACCGGCTGATCGACGGCAAGCCCGTCTACGAGATCATGGGTGAGATGTGCGAGCACTGGGGAAAATCCCTGATGGGCGGGTACGGTTACTCCGGCGTGGGCGCGGTGGTGGGCGCCACCTATCCCGAGCAGCTAAAAGAGCTCCGTGAAAAGCTCCCCCACACCTTCTTTTTAGTTCCCGGCTACGGCGCCCAGGGCGGCGGAGCCAAAGACGTGGCGGGCGCCTTTGACCAGAAGGGGCTGGGTGCGATTGTCAACTCCTCCCGAGGGATCATGTGCGCCTATCAGAAAGAGGGCTGCGACGAACGGGATTTTGCGGCCGCCGCCCGGCGGGAGGCCCTGCGCATGAAGCAGGACATCATGCAGCATGTGGAAAAGATCACCCTGTAAACCAAACGTCCTACGCGCGGATCATCCAACTCAAAAGGAGGCCAATCACACATGAATCAGATGCAGGGCAAAAAGGCAACGCTGCTTTTAGCCGACGGGCAGGAATTCCACGGATTCAGCTTCGGCAAAGAGGGAACCGTAACCGGCGAAATCGTATTCGCCACCGGCATGACCGGCTATCAGGAGACCCTGACCGATCCCAGCTATTACGGGCAGATTGTCACCCAGACTTTCCCCACGGTGGGAAACTACGGTGCCAACGACCAGGATTTTGAAAGCAAGCGGTGTTTTTTAAGCGGCTATATCGTCCGGGAGTGGTGTGAAATCCCCTCCAACTTTCGAATGCAGTACACCCTGGACGAGTTTTTAAAAGCCCAAAACGTGATCGGCCTATATGGGATCGACACCCGGCGGCTGACCCGGATTATCCGGGAGCACGGGGTGATGAACGGCATGATTACCACCGAAGAAATTCCCGACAAACAGGCCGCTTTGGAACAGATTAACCGCTACCGGATCCAAGGGGCGGTCAAAAGCGTGTCGGAACAAGAACGCGCCTTTTACCCCGCCCTTCAAACGCGTTTTCACGTGGCCCTGCTGGACTTTGGGGCCAAGCGCAACATCGGACGGGAGCTTGTAAAGCGCGGGTGCGATGTGACCGTGCTTCCCTACAACGCCAACGCGGAGCAGATCAAGGCTCTTCATCCCGACGGAATCATGCTGTCCAACGGTCCGGGAGATCCTGCGGAAAATGTAGAGGTCATTCATAACCTGCGTACGATCATGGCTCTTAAAATCCCCACCTTCGGCATCTGCCTGGGACATCAGCTGCTGGCGCTGGCCATGGGGGGACAGACCGAAAAGCTCAAATACGGGCACCGGGGCGCCAACCAGCCGGTGATCGACCTTAAGCTCGACCGCACCTTTGTCACCAGCCAGAACCACGGCTACGCGGTGGTAAACGGCTCCATCCCCTCCGAGGTGGGGACGGTGAGCCACAAAAACGCCAACGACGGCACCTGCGAGGGCGTGCGGTACACGAATATTCCCGCCTTTACCGTACAGTTCCACCCAGAGGCCTGCGGCGGTCCCACCGACACCGCCTATCTGTTCGACGAATTCATGGATCTGATGCAGCAGGGAAAGGAGAATCGCTAGCATGCCGCTTCGCAAGGATATCAAAAAAGTACTGGTTATCGGCTCCGGCCCCATTGTCATCGGACAGGCCGCGGAGTTCGACTACGCGGGCACTCAGGCCTGCCGCGCCTTAAAGCAGGAAGGCTTGGAGGTGGTGCTGGTAAACTCCAACCCCGCCACCATCATGACCGACAAGGCCATGGCGGATAAGATCTACATCGAGCCTTTGACCCTGGATGTGGTCAAGCGGATCATCAAACTGGAAAAGCCCGACAGTGTGCTGTCCACTCTGGGGGGGCAGACCGGCCTCACCCTGTCCATGCAGCTGGCAGAGGAGGGCTTTTTGGAGGAACAGGGCGTGAAGCTCCTGGGCGCGAATCCCGAGACCATCCACAAGGCGGAGGACCGGCAGGCCTTTAAGGACACCATGGAAAAGATCGGCGAGCCCTGCATCCCCTCCAAGGTGGTGGAGTCTTTGGAGGACGCGGTGGCGTTTGCGAACGACGAAATCGGCTATCCGGTGATCGTGCGCCCCGCCTTTACTCTGGGCGGCACCGGCGGCGGTATCGCCAACGACGAGCGGGAACTTCGGGATATCGCTAAAAACGGCCTGCGTTTGTCCCCCATCCACCAGATCCTGGTGGAAAAGTGCATCAGCGGCTGGAAGGAGATCGAGTTCGAGGTCATCCGGGACCGCAAGGGCAACGTAATCACCGTGTGCTCCATGGAAAACTTCGACCCGGTGGGGGTGCACACTGGCGACAGCATCGTGGTGGCTCCTGCCGTGACGCTGACCGACAAGGAGTACCAGATGCTGCGCACCGCATCTTTAAACATCATCTCGGAATTAAAGGTAGAGGGCGGCTGCAACTGCCAGTTCGCGCTGCACCCCGAGAGCATGGAATACGCGGTGATCGAGGTAAACCCCCGGGTGAGCCGCTCCTCGGCGCTGGCCTCCAAGGCCACGGGGTATCCCATCGCCAAGGTGGCCACCCGGATCGCCATCGGCTACACCCTGGACGAGATCGTCAACCAGGTTACCGGCAAGACCTACGCCTGTTTCGAGCCCGCTCTGGACTACCTGGTGGTAAAGTTCCCCAAATGGCCCTTTGACAAATTTTTCTACGCCAAGCGCACCTTGGGCACCCAAATGAAGGCCACCGGCGAAGTCATGAGCATCGGTACCAGCTTTGAACAGGCGCTGATGAAGGCGGTGCGGGGCATCGAATTAAAGCTGGACACTCCGAACCTTCCCAAGCTGAAGGCCAAGACCGACGAGGAGATCGTGGAACTTCTGCACCAGACCGACGACGAGCGGCTGTTTGTGGTGTATGAGGCCATCAAACGGGGCGTTCCCTTCCAGAAAATCCACGAGATCACCAGGATCGACGAGTGGTTTTTGGGAAAACTGCAAAACCTTGCTCAAATGGAGGAGGCTTTGCGCCGCGGCCCGCTGACCCAGGAACTTTACAAGCAGGCCAAGGACTTTGGATTTTTAGATTCCACCATCGAAACGCTGTCGGGAGAAAAAATCGAACATCCCCTGTTTGCCTCCTACAAAATGGTGGACACCTGCGCCGCCGAGTTCAAAGCCGAGACCCCCTATTTTTACAGCACCTTCGACGAGGAAAACGAGGCGAAGCTGTTCATCGACGAGCAGAACTCCGGCAAGAAAAAGGTCATTGTATTCGGCTCCGGCCCCATCCGGATCGGCCAGGGCATCGAGTTTGACTACTGCTCGGTCCACTGCGTGTGGGCGTTAAAAGAAGAAGGCTACGAGGCGGTGATCTGCAACAACAACCCCGAGACGGTCTCCACCGACTTTGACACC
>CAJFTY010000009.1 GCA_904420045.1 Candidatus Metaruminococcus caecorum
AAAAGGCTATGAGCATAATTGGACAGGGCTTTTTTGTTACTCAATTCCGTCGTCGTTTGTTTCATCCGGCAGGGTTTTAATCCGGAAGAAAAAGTAATAATACTGCGCCGCTATGACCCCAAACAGGATCAGCCGGACAAACCAGATATCCACCAGCAGCATGGAAATGAGAATTGCCGTAGTGGCGATCACTAAAATTTTCCCCTTGGTGCGCAGGGTCATTCCCCGGGTTTCCACAAAACTTTTCAAGTTGTTTTCATAGAGCTTAGTCGAACAGAACCAGCGGTGAAACCGTGTGGAGCTTTTGGCAAAGCAGGCGGAGGACAAAAGCAAAAACGGCGTAGTGGGGAGCACCGGCACCAGGGCGCCCACAGCGCCCAGAGCCAGAAACACAAACGCCAGTATCCACAGCACAAGCTTCATTTCTCATCCTCCGTCAGTCAAAACCGGTGTTTTTCCTATTCCTCGGAATCCTGCTGGCGGATTTCCACCCGGCGGATCTTTCCGCTGATGGTCTTGGGAAGCTCCTTAACGAACTCAATCACACGGGGATATTTATACGGTGCAGTGGCGTGCTTGACATAATCCTGAATCTCTTTTTTCAGCTCTTCAGAGGGCTGATATTTGCTGGTGAGGACGATGGTTGCCTTGACCACCTGGCCCCGGACTTCGTCGGGAACGCCGGTGATGGCGCATTCCAGCACCGCTGGATGCTCCATCAGCACGCTTTCAATCTCAAACGGCCCAATCCGGTAACCGGAGGATTTGATAATATCGTCGGTGCGGCCCACATACCAGAAGTAACCGTCCTCATCTCGGTAAGCGGTATCTCCGGTGTGGTACATGCCGCCCCGCCAGACGTTTTCGGTCAGCACGGGATCACGGAAATACCCTTTGAAAATCCCCACCTTGGTGCCGTCGCTGCGGGGGCGCAGGACAATTTCGCCCACCTCGCCGTCCTTGACCGGATTGCACATGGCATCCACCAGATCCACATTGTACAGCGGCGTGGGTTTTCCCATGGAACCTGGCTTGTTTTTGCTGTTGACCAGATTGGCAAGACACAAGGTGGTCTCGGTCTGGCCGAAGCCTTCCATGAGCTTTAAGCCAGTGGCGTCCAGAAATTTCTTATAGACCTCCAGGTTTAACGCCTCGCCTGCTACGGTGACGTATTCCAGAGAAGAAACATCGTAGTTGGCCATTCCCTCTTTGATAAAGAACCGGAAGATGGTCGGCGGCGCGCAGAATGTGGTAATACGGTATTTTTCCACCATCTTCAGCAGATCCTCGGGGATAAACTTGTTAAAGTCGTAGACAAAGATCCCCCCGCGCATCAGCCACTGGCCGTAAATCTTTCCCCAGGCCGCTTTTGCCCAACCGGTTTCCGACACCGTCAGGTGCAGGCCGTCGGGATTGATGTTGTGCCAGTGCTTGGCCGTCATCATATGGGCCAGCGGATAGGAATACTCGTGCACCACCATTTTGGGATATCCGGTGGTGCCGGAGGTAAAGTACAACAGCATATCGTCGGTCGCCTTGTTGGGAATCCGCTCCAGGTGGTCGGACGCCTTGGGAAGCTCCTTGTCAAAGCTGATAAAGCCAGGCTTTTCCCCGCGGACAATGAACTTTTTAAACAGTTCGTTGTGCTGCTCCTGCGCCTCCAGGATGCGGTCGGCCACATCGTCCTCGCCGGTGACTACCACTGCGGAGATAGATGCGGACTTCACCCGGTATACAATATCTTTGGGCATCAAAAGATTTGTGGCAGGGATTGCCACCGCGCCGATTTTGTGCAGCGCCAAGATCGCGAACCAGAACTGATAATGGCGTTTTAAGATCAGCAGAACCTTATCCCCTTTTTTGATTCCGTAAGACAAAAACAGGTTGGCCGCCCGGTCGCTCTGCTCTTTCATATCCGCGAAGGTAAAGACCTGCTCCTCCCCGTGTTCGTTGCACCAGACCATTGCCCGGCGGCCGGGTTCCTGGCGGGCAATTTCATCCACCACGTCATAAGCAAAGTTGAAATTTTCAGGACAGTGGATATCAAAACGGTTTAAAACGCCGTTTTCATCAAAGCCCTCGGTGACAAACTGCTGATAGAATTCCATGTCTTATACCTCCGTGAACCATTGATTCGTATATCGTCAAATGATTGTTTTGCCGGCAATCCATCCATTCCTGTGATTTGTTGTGTAAAATCATCATTTGAGATTTACTTGTCTTTCATTATAGTGGCAATATTTACAAAAGTCAATTGCGAATCCATATAAAAACGCTCAGAAATCCTGTATCTTTTCGTGCTTTACAGCGATAACAAATGAACGTTTCTTGAACGGAACAGGAAGGAAAAAAGACGCTCTTTCGAGCGTCTTTCAGACTGTAGACCAACCAATGAAAACGATGTAAAAATTGCAAAATCGGCGACATGCGCGGCGATTTTGCCGACGACAAATCCCATGACGATGGGATTTGTGGGGAGATGTTGGAAGAGGGGGTTCCCCCTCTTCCAGAGCGTTATCGACTTTGTCGACACGCTCAAAGGGGGATGTTCTGGGAAATTATTCCTCGTCCTGCAGGGCGTCGTAGCCTTCCTCGCCGGTGCGGACTTTGATGACGTTTTCCACGTCGTAGATAAAGATTTTTCCGTCGCCGATATGCCCGGTGTAGAGCACCTTTTTGGCCGTGGCCACCACCGTGTCAACCGGAACCTTGCAGACCACAAACTCCACCTTGACTTTGGGCAGCAGCGATACATCCACCGGCACGCCGCGGTAGTACTCCGACGCTCCCTTCTGCATGCCGCAGCCCAGCACCTGGGTGACGGTCATTCCGGTGACGCCGATGCCGTTCATGGCAGATTTTAATTCTTCAAACTTGCTCTGTTTGATAATCATGACCACCTTGGTCATCTTCAGGTGATCCGGCAGGTCAGAGCTCATGCGCTGCACCCGAACCGCCTGAGCGACCGGCACGGGTTTCTCCTCCGGTAGGGCATCGCTGGGCTCCAGCTCGGAGGAGCCATCCAGCACCTGGACATTCATGGGCATAAAGTCCGCATAACTGCTCATCAGGCCGTGCTCGGTGACATCCAGTCCGCGGATCTCCTCTTCCCGGCTGCACCGCAGGCCCATGGTGTGTTTAATCACCAAAAACACGATGGTGATAGCAACCCCCACAAAGGCACATACGCTGACAACGCCCAGGGCCTGCACGCCTAAAAATTTGAACCCGCCGCCATAGAACAGGCCCGCGTTTTCTCCAAAGACCGAAAGCTCATGCTTTGCAAACAAACCGGTCAGCAGAGTTCCGCCCGCTCCGCACAGAAAATGCACGCCCACGGCTCCCACCGGGTCGTCGACCTTGAGGACCTTGTCCACAAACTCGATACCAAAGGTGACGATGACACCAGCGATCAGGCCGATGACAGCCGCCCCGAAAGGCGTGACTGTGTCGCACCCGGCGGTGATAGCCACAAGGCCCGCCAGCGCACCGTTTAAGGTCATGGACACATCGGGCTTCTTATAGCGGATCCAGGTGATGGCCAGCACTGCCAGAGCCGCTACAGCCGCCGCCAGGTTCGTGGTCATAAAAATGCGCCCGGCAGTTTCAATCGCCGTGTCAGAGCCCATGCTCACCGTGGAGGCGCCGTTGAACCCGAACCAGCAAAACCACAGGATAAACACGCCCAGCGCCCCCAACGTCAGGCTGTGCCCCAGGATTGCTTTTGGTTTGCCGTTTTTATCATATTTGCCGATACGGGGTCCCAAGATCGCCGCGCCGATCAGCGCGCACAGGCCGCCCACCATATGAACGGCTGTGGATCCGGCGAAGTCATGGAAGCCCATCTGGGAGAGCCAGCCGCCGCCCCAGATCCAGTGTCCGGATACAGGGTAGATCAGCGCGCTGATGCAGGCAGAGTATACGCAGTAAGCGGAAAACTTGGTGCGCTCCGCCATGGCCCCGGACACGATGGTCGCCGCCGTGGCGCAAAATACGGTCTGGAAGATTACAAACGCCCACAGCGGCACGCCCGCCGGCAGAATCGCGCTGTAATCGCCCCGAATCATGGGATCAAAGGTTCCAAACGCCAGACTGCTGGAACCGAACATCAGCCCGAAGCCAAACAGCCAGTACAAAGGTGTTCCGATACAAAAGTCCATCAGGTTTTTCATGATGATGTTGCCGGCGTTTTTCGCCCGGGTAAACCCGGTCTCCACCATGGCAAAGCCCGCCTGCATGAAAAAGACGAGTGCCGCGCCCAGCAACACCCAAATGGTGTTTACCGCAGAAAATTGCATAACTGTTGTCCCCTTTCAAACTGTATCAAAGCTGTTCCATGCTCTTTTCTTTCCGCAATTTACACATAGAACAAAAGCTTTCCGTAAGTGGGATACGGCCAGTAGGATTCTCCCACGGAAACCTCCAGATCGTCGGCCACCGCGCGGGTTCCTCCCATCAGGGTGAACACCGTATCTTTATAAAAATCCGCCTGAGCCTTGATGTCCACAAAGTCTTTAGCCTCCGTCAATGCCCGGTCCAGCTGATCCGCTTTTTTGGAAAGGCTGGCGGTAAGGCCCGAAAGCTTCTGTAGAAGTCCCATTTCAAACTCACAGCTTATATCCCCGCCGAGCTTATGCTTGCGCAGGGCCGATTCGCTCAGATCGTTTTGATAGGCAAGCACTGCGGGCAGAATCTGTTTGCGGATCATCTCCACCATGGTCAGGGCTTCAATGTGCAGAGTTTTGCAGTAGTTTTCCATCAAAATTTCGTAGCGAGAGTGCATCTCGGCGGCGGTGAAAATTTTGTGCCGGGTAAATAGCTCCACATTTTTATCCGAGATAAAGTAGGGCAGCGCATCGGCGGTGGATTTCAGGTTTAAAAGACCGCGCTTTTCGGCCTCTTTCACCCACTCGTCCGAGTAGTTATTGCCGTTAAAGACGATTCGCTTGTGCTCCTTGATGGTTTTCTTAATTAGCTCGTTTAAGTCGTGAGTGAAATCCTGGGAGCTTTCCAAAACCTCCGCGAACTGACGGAGCTCCTCCGCCACGATGGTGTTGAGCACCACATTGGGGCCGGAAATTGACAGGCTGGAGCCCAGCATCCGGAACTCGAACTTGTTGCCGGTAAACGCGAAGGGAGAGGTTCGGTTTCGGTCGGTGGAATCCCTGGGGAACCGGGGCAGGGTGTGCACCCCGACCTTCATCTCCTGCTTTTCTTTCTGGCAGTAGGCGGTGCCGTTTTCAATGGACTCCAAAATTTCGGTGAGTTCATCTCCTAAAAAGACTGATATGATCGCCGGAGGCGCCTCATTGGCGCCCAACCGGTGGTCGTTGCCCGCGCTTGCCACCGAGATCCGCAAAAGATCCTGGTATTCGTCTACCGCTTTGATTACCGCGGACAAAAACAGCAGAAACTGGGCGTTTTCGCTGGGGGAATCCCCAGGCTCTAACAGATTCACCCCTGTGTTGGTGGAGATCGACCAGTTGTTGTGCTTTCCGCTGCCGTTGACCCCCGCAAAAGGCTTTTCATGGAGCAGGCAGGTAAGCCCATGGCGGTCCGCCACCTTTTTCATCATCTCCATGGTCAGCTGGTTGTGATCGGTGGCGGTGTTGGTGTTGTCGAAAATCGGAGCCAGCTCGTGCTGGGCAGGAGCCACCTCGTTGTGCTCGGTTTTCGCGAGAATCCCCAGCTTCCAGAGCTCCTCGTCCAGATCTTTCATGAAAGCGGCCACCCGGGGCTTGATGGTGCCGAAGTAGTGATCCTCCATCTCCTGGCCCTTGGGGGGCTTTGCGCCGAACAGCGTCCGGCCGCAGAACACCAGGTCCTCCCGCTGCTCGTACAGCGCTTTGTCCACCAGAAAGTACTCCTGCTCAGGGCCCACAGTGGTGGTCACCCGGGTGGCGTCGGTGTTCCCGAACAGCCGCAAGATACGCAGCGCCTCTTTGTTAATCACCTGCATGGAGCGCATCAAAGGGGTTTTTTTGTCCAGCGCTTCCCCACCGTAGGCGCAGAAAACGGTGGGAATGCACAGGGTATCGTCTTTGATAAACGCATAGGCGGTGGGATCCCAAGCGGTGTATCCTCTGGCCTCAAAGGTGGCGCGCAGCCCGCCGGAGGGGAAGCTGGAAGCATCCGGCTCGCCCTTGACAAGCTCCTTGCCGGAAAACTCCATGATGACGCCTCCCTCCCCTGTGGGGGAGATAAAGCTGTCATGCTTTTCCGCAGTGATGCCGGTCATAGGCTGGAACCAGTGGGTAAAGTGGGTGACGCCTTTTTCAATGGCCCAGTCCTTCATGGCGTTGGCCACCACGTTGGCGATGTTTTTGTCAAGGCTTCTGCCATCCGACATGGTCTTTTTTAACGCCGCATAGGTTTCCTTTGGCAGACGCTCCTTCATGACATGGTCGTTAAACACCATGCTGCCGAATACATTGGGTAGATCTTTCATCATGCCTCTTCCTTTCATTCCTATATCCAACCGTATCAAAACGGATGCTTTTACAGCAGGTGGACGCCGGCTGCCTCACAGGCTTTTTTCGTTTCGTCGTCCCAGATGGACACCTGCACCTCGCCGATGTGGACTTTTCCAAGCAGCAGCATGCAGATCCGGGACTGGCCGATTCCCCCGCCCATGGTCAGCGGCAGCGTTCCGTTTAAAATCATCTGATGGAAGGGCAGCTTTCGCCGGTCGTCGCAGCCAGCCTTGGTCAACTGTTCGTCCAGAGATTTCGCATCCACCCGGATTCCCATGGAGGAAACCTCAAACGCGCAGCCCAGCAAATCGTTCCAGAACACGATGTCGCCGTTCAAGGTCCAGTCGTCGTAGTCCGGCGCCCGCCCGTCGTGCTTGATCCCAGATTTTAATACATCGCCGATTTTCATGATAAAGGCGGTTTTGTGCTCCTTTAAGTACGCGTTTTCCCGCTCTTTCGGCGTGAGGGAGGGATACAGATCCTCCAGTTCCTGGGTGGTGACAAAGCTTACGTTTTTGGAAAGGGACACCGGCAGGTACGGGTAATCCACCTTTATATCCTCCAGGGTGCGGCAAACCGCGTCCACGATCTTGACAACGGTGGATTTTAAGTGCTCCAGAGTGCGGTCTCCGCCGCCTAACACCGCTTCCCAGTCCCACTGGTCCACATAGACGGAGTGCAGGTTGTCGAGCTCTTCATCCCGGCGGATGGCATTCATATCGGTGTAAAGCCCGGTACCAGGATGAAAGCCGTACTGGTACAGCGCCATGCGCTTCCATTTCGCCAGGGAGTGTACCACCTGAGCGGTGGTTCCAGTTCCTTTGATGTCAAAGCTCACCGCCCGTTCGGTTCCGTTCAAATCGTCGTTGAGCCCTGTCTCAGGGTCCAAAAACAACGGAGCCGATACTCTTTTTAAATGTAAAGCCGCGGCCAAATACTTTTCAAAGATGGCC
This sequence comes from Candidatus Metaruminococcus caecorum, assembly GCA_904420045.1. Lineage (GTDB taxonomy): Bacteria > Bacillota > Clostridia > Oscillospirales > Ruminococcaceae > Metaruminococcus > Metaruminococcus caecorum. The sequence continues at coordinate 7,427 of CAJFTY010000009.1, forward strand.
TTGATCTTTAAAATCGCGGATTCGGTCTCCATCACGGACAGGGAAAACTGAGGTTCATACCCCTTGGGAATGATCGTTTTGCTCATCATACTCCATCCTTTCATCATCGTCCATTGGGAGCGATTTCTCCCGGACGGGCCCTTGTGGACAAACAAAAAAAGCGCCGTAGGTTTCAAAACCTACAGCGCCTTTGCTGTCTATGCGCTTATTATAGTCCTCCCCTTTTTCCCTGTCAACCCCAAAACGGCAAAAATTGCAAGTTTTTTTAAAACTCATTCATTTTTCCCAAACCATCCTCTTGTATTTTAGAAATTATTTGTTTGTTTTGCAAGATATAAAAAATAAATTGCATTTTTTGCGTAAAACATCTTGACTTTTTGTTCCAGAGGGGTATAATTGGATAAGATGAACAAAGGCGTTCGTCAGACAAAGCCGTTTTCTTGCAAAAGGGCTTTGTCTGACGAACGCTTTTTTCTTTGATCTTCACACGAGGAGGAGTCAGTATGCTCAAAGAAGGCCAAGTCAGAATTCCATCCGGCTGCGCGATCTCCGGCATCTTTGCCAAGGACGGTCGGAAGCTGTCCGGCGAAGCGATTATCAAATCCATCGCTGTCATGCACGACAGAAGCAACGGGCTGGGCGGCGGTTTTGCCGGATATGGAATTTACCCGGAATATAAAGATCAGTACGCGCTGCACATTTTTTACGACGACATGGAGGCTAGGGAGCGGTGCGAACGGTTTTTGGACCGGCACTTTGACGTGATTAACCTGTCCAAGATCCCGGTTCGCAAAAATCCGAACATCACCAATGAACCGCTGATCTGGCGGTACTTTGTGGATCCCCTTCCCACCAAGCTCGCGGACAGCCAGCTAGACGAACAGGAATTCATGGCCCGGTGCATGATCCATATCAACACGGAAATCCATGGCGCCTATGTGTTTTCCAGCGGAAAAAACATGGGGGTGTTCAAGGCCGTGGGCTTTCCTGAGGACGTGGGGGATTTTTACCGGCTGGAGGAATACGAGGGCTACTGCTGGACGGCCCACGGCCGGTATCCCACCAACACGCCCGGATGGTGGGGCGGCGCCCACCCCTTTGCGATGCTCAACTACTCCATCGTTCACAACGGGGAGATTTCCTCCTACGACGCCAACCGGCGGTATATCGAGATGTTCGGCTACAAGTGCAGTCTGCTCACCGACACCGAGGTCATCACCTATATCATCGACTTTTTAAATCGCAAGCAAGGGCTAAGCCTGGAAGAAACCGCCGGCGTGATCGCAGCTCCCTTCTGGTCGACCATCGAGGCGCTTCCCGAGCAGGAAAAGCAAACGCTCACCTATTTGCGATATCTGTACGCAAGCCTTTTGATTACCGGGCCGTTTTCCATCCTGCTGGGCTTTGACGGCGGGATGATGGCCTTAAACGATCGTCTGAAGCTGCGGAGCATGGTGGTGGGCGAAAAAGACCAGACCGTTTACATCGCCAGCGAGGAAAGCGCCATCCGGATCATTGAACCCAATCCCGACCGGGTGTGGTCGCCCAAAGGGGGCGAGCCGGTAATCGTAAGGCTCAACCCCGGCGTAAAAGGATAAACACAGGATCAACCATAGAAAGGCGTTGTGATTTGTTATGCCCGTCAACTATTTTTACCCGGAATACGAAGTGATCCGGAACCCGGACCGCTGCATCCAATGCAGGGTCTGCGAGCGCCAGTGCGCCAACGAAGTACATCGTTATGATGAAAAACTCGGCCGGATGGCCGCCGACGAATCCAAGTGTGTCAATTGCCACCGGTGTGTGTCCCTGTGCCCCACCCGGGCTTTAAAAATTGTCAAGACCGACCACACCTTTAAACAAAACGCCAACTGGACCTCCGACGCGATCACCGAAATTTACCGCCAGGCCGAAAGCGGCGGGGTACTGTTGTCCTCGATGGGGAATCCCAAAAACTTTCCCGTGTATTTTGACAAGATGCTCATCAATGCTTCCCAAGTGACCAACCCCTCCATCGACCCCCTGCGGGAACCCATGGAAACCCGGGTATTTTTGGGCAAGCGTAAGCCTTCTGTGACCCGGGACAAAAAGGGAAACCTGGTTCCAGAACTATCCCCGCATCTGACGCTGTCCACCCCGATTCTGTTTTCCGCCATGTCCTATGGCTCCATCAGCTACAACGCCCACGCGAGCCTGGCACGGGCGGCCAGAGAGCTGGGCATCTACTACAACACCGGCGAGGGCGGCCTACACGAGGACTTTTATCAGTACGGCCCCAACACCATTGTGCAGGTGGCCTCCGGACGGTTCGGCGTCCACAAGGATTATTTGGAAGCCGGCGCCGCCATCGAAATCAAGATGGGCCAGGGCGCAAAGCCAGGCATCGGCGGCCACCTGCCGGGCGCTAAGATCGTGGGCGAGGTTTCCCGCACCCGGATGATCCCGGAGGGGTCCGACGCGATCTCCCCCGCGCCTCACCACGACATCTACTCTATTGAAGATCTGCGCCAGCTGGTATTCTCGCTCAAAGAAGCCACCGAGTACAAAAAACCGGTGATCGTCAAGATTGCCGCGGTGCACAACGTGGCGGCCATCGCCAGCGGTATTGCCCGGTCGGGCGCGGACATCATCGCCATCGACGGCTTCCGGGGCGGAACGGGCGCCGCGCCCACCCGCATTCGGGACAACGTGGGTATCCCCATCGAACTGGCGCTTGCCAGCGTCGATCAACGTCTGCGGGAGGAGGGCATCCGTGGAAACGTCTCTATCGTCGTGGGTGGAAGCATCCGCTCCAGCTCTGATGTAGTCAAAGCCATCGCGCTGGGAGCGGATGCGGTATACATCGCCACCAGCGCACTGCTGGCCCTGGGATGCCATCTGTGCCGTTCCTGCCATGCGGGCAAGTGCAACTGGGGTATCGCCACCCAAAATCCCGAGCTGGTCAAGCGGTTAAACCCCGATGTAGGATCCCAGCGGCTGGTGAACCTGGTCAACGCCTGGACTCACGAGATCAAAGAGATGATGGGCGGCATGGGGATCAACTCCATTGAAGCGTTAAAGGGCAACCGCCTGATGCTCAGAGGCGTGGGGCTCACCGAAAAGGAACTGGAAATTCTCGGCATCAAGCATGCCGGAGAATCCTGTTAGGAAGGAGCGGTACGCCGTGAAAAAAGTCTATGTCAACGAGCAATGGTGCCTGGGCTGTCACCTGTGCGAATACTACTGTGCGTTTGCGAACTCCGGCCAGGAGGATATGGTGGCCGCACTCAAAGACCAGCCGATTTTTCCCCGTATTCAGATTGAGGAAGGCGACGGCGTGAACTTTGCGGTCAACTGCCGTCACTGCGACGATCCGCTGTGCGTCAAAAGCTGCATCACCGGCGCGCTGCAGATCCACGACGGCGTCATCACCGTGGATCCGGATCAATGCGTGGGCTGCTACACTTGTATTTTAACCTGTCCCTATGGGGCGGTGATGCCCGCCGCCGACGGAAGGGTGGTGCAAAAGTGCGAGCTATGCCTGCAAAACACCTGCGGAGAACCCGCCTGCGTCAAAGGATGTCCCAACCGGGCCATTGTATACGAGGAGCGTTAGCTCCGTTCGGATCAAAAACGCAATCAATGGAAAGGCGCGATGATAGACGATGAAACGTAAAAAAGTGACTCGATATGTAATCATCGGGAACTCCGCAGCCGCGGTAGGATGCGTGGAAGGAATCCGCTTGGCGGATTCGAAAGGCTCGATCACCCTGATCGCCTCAGAACCGCACCACACCTATTCCCGGCCGCTGATCTCCTATCTGCTGTACGGCAAAACCGATGAACAGCGGATGAAATACCGCCCCGATGATTTTTATATGAAAAACGGCGTAACCGCCCTGCTGGGGAAGACGGCGGTGGGCATCGATCCCAAGTCCAAAAAGGTCCTGCTGGACGACGGTCAGACGGTCGAATACGACAAGCTTCTGGTGGCCACGGGCTCCTCCCCTTTTGTCCCCTCTATTGAAGGGCTGGATCAGGTGGAGCAGAAAACCTCCTTTATGACGCTGGATGACGCCCGCTGGCTGGAACACATGGTGGACGCGGATACCCGGGTGCTGATCCTGGGCGCCGGGCTGATCGGGCTAAAGTGCGCCGAAGGGCTGTCCGCCACAACCGCTCAGATTACGGTTGTGGATCTGGCAGACCGGGTGCTCCCCAGTATTTTGGATCAGGCCGGCGGCGCTATGATGAAAGAGCATCTGGAGCGCAATCAAATCCCCTGCATTCTGTCGGACAGCGTTGTGAAGTTCGAGCAAAACCGCGCGGTGCTCAAAAGCGGACGGGCAATCCCCTTCGACGTGCTGGTGACGGCGGTGGGCGTGCGGCCAAATATTCAGCTTGTGCAGCAAGCAGGCGGCGAAGTCCGCCGGGGGATTGTCACCGACCGGGTATGCAGGACTTCCCTTCCCGATGTATACGCTGCCGGCGACTGCGCCGAAAGCCTGGACGTGACCACCGGGCAGGAAAAGGTGCTGGCGCTGCTTCCTAACGCCTACATGCAGGGGGAGTGCGCCGGCATCCACATGGCGGGCGGAGAAAAGCCCTATGACAAGGCGATCCCCATGAACGCCATCGGATTTTTCGGCCTGCACCTCCTCACCGCCGGGAGCTATGACGGCGACGAACTGGTGGAACAGGGCGAGGGATTTTATAAAAAACTGATTGTCAAAGACGGGATGTTAAACGGCTTTATTCTGATCGGGAATGTGAAGCGAGCCGGAATTTACACCGCGCTAATCCGAAACCGCACGCCGCTGTCCGAGGTGGATTTTGCACTGTTAAAAGACCATCCGCAGCTGATGGCGTATTCCAAAGCAAAACGGAAAGAACTGTTGGGAGGTGTCCGGGCATGAATATCAATGCGGCTGGACTGCATTTTAAAGATTTAAACGAACGGGTCCGGGAGACTAAATCCAAGGGAATTGTTATTGACAACTGCGTGGGCCAGCGCTACATCGCCAGCGGGCTGCGGGGGAAAAAGCTCACCATCCACGGAACGCCCGGCAACGCGCTGGGCGCCTATCTGGACGGCAGCAGCATCGAGGTGTACGGCAATACCCAGGAAGCCACCGGCGACACCATGAACGACGGCACGATTGTCATCCACGGGTGCGCGGGGGACGCCACCGGATACGGCATGCGGGGCGGAAAAATTTTTGTGGAGGGCGACACCGGCTATCGGGCGGGCATCCACATGAAAGAGTACCAGCAAAAGGTACCCCTGCTGGTGATCGGCGGCAAGGCAGGAAGCTTTTTGGGCGAGTACCAGGCCGGCGGCCTGATCCTGGTGCTGGGCATCGGACGAAACGGCCAGCTCCCGGTGGGGCGGTTTTGCGGTACGGGGATGCACGGCGGCAAAATGATCCTGCGGTGCGACGAGCTCCCCTACGATCTGCCGCCTCAGGTGACCGCCCGCAGCGCCGGGCCGGAGGAGCTCAAAGCCATTGCTCCCATCGTCCGGGAATACTGCGGCTATTTTGACTGCCAGGCCGAGCCAATTTTGGACAACCACTTTTTTGTGCTGGAACCGGATACAAAAAATCCCTATAAACAGCTTTATACCGCGAACTAAATCGTGTATAATAACAATATCAGGAATTTGGAAAAAATTGTTGACGTTCATCTGGAGGGCGCGGCCATGAATACCACCATATCGGAAGTTTTGCAGTTTGTGGAAGAAAATGACGTCAAGTTTATCCGGCTGGCGTTCTGCGACCTGTTCGGCCGGCAGAAAAACATCTCGATCATGCCAGAGCTGCTGCCCCGGGCGTTTGAGACGGGGATTTCCATTGACGCGTCGGGCATCAGCGGATTTGGGGACGAGGCGGAATCCGATTTGTTTTTGGTTCCGGATCCTGCCACCCTGTCGGTGCTGCCTTGGCGGCCCTCCCACGGGCGGGTGATCCGGCTTTTGTGCCACATCCGGCGGCCCGACGGCTCCCCCTTTGAGGGGGACGGCCGTATGGCTCTCAAACAGGCGGTGCAAAAGGCGGCGGACATGGGGCTTACCTGCCGAATCGGATCGGAATGTGAATTTTACCTGTTCCAGACCGACGAAAACGGCGATCCCATAATGATCCCCCACGACAGGGCGGGATACTGCGACGTGGCCCCTTTGGACAAGGGGGAAAACGTCCGCCGGGAGATCTGCCTGGCCCTGGAGCAGATGGGGATCTACCCGGAGACCTCCCACCATGAGCACGGCCCCGGACAAAATGAAATCGACTTCCGCTACTCCGATGCCATGACTGCGGCGGACGACCTGATTAACTTCAAGGTGGCGGTTAAATCCATCGCCGCCCGCAACGGGCTGTTCGCTTCATTTTTACCCAAGCCTATCCCGGGCGAAAGCGGAAGCGGTCTGCATGTGAACCTCTCCCTGGCCAAAAACGGGCTCAACATCTTTAAAAATGATCTGAAAGAGCATTCTGCCGAAGCGGAAAGTTTTATCGCCGGGATTTTAAATCGTGCAGCAGAGATCACCGCATTTTTAAACCCCCTAGCCAATTCCTATGAGCGGTTCGGTTCGTTTGAAGCGCCCCGGTATATCACCTGGTCCCACCAGAACCGCTCCCCGCTGATCCGCATCCCGGCCGCAAAAGGGGAATATGCCCGGATGGAGCTGCGCTCCCCCGATCCATCCTGCCACCCTCACCTGGCGTTTGCGCTTTTAATCTTCGCGGGGCTTGAGGGGATCGAGCGCAAGCTCCCCCTTTGCCCGCCGGTGGACGGCAACCTGTACGCCGCTGAGCAAAGCCGGTTGGAAGGGCTTTCTTCCCTTCCGGCGACCCTGGGAGAGGCCCTCGAACTTGCCAAAAACAGCGAATTTGTCAAAGCGTGCCTGCCTGCTTCCATGTTAAAAAACTATATATCCGTGAAAGAAAAGCGGTGGCAGGCGTACTGCACGGCGCAGGATAAACAGGCGTACACCCTTTCTCGGTACTTTCCGAAGATTTAGCCTGTCTGCACGGCAGCCCCATACTGAAAGGAAAAGGCGGGAGAACGATGGAAAGCGTCCTTGTAGTGACCAGCACGGAAAAAGGCCGGGGATTTTTTACCGACCTGCTCAATTCCCGCGCTTTCCAGCAGATCGTCATCGCCCAGAACGGAGGCGAAGCCCGCAGGCTGCTGCTGGAATACGAGTACGATTTAATCCTTATCAACGCGCCCTTGCAGGACGAATTCGGCCACGAGCTGGCACTAAGCGCGGCCCAGAGCTCCACGGCTGGAATTATCCTGATCGTCAAGGCGGATCTGGCCGACCTGGTGTCGGAAAAGGTGGAGGACGATGGAATCATGGTGATTCAAAAGCCCATCAGCAAGGCGATGTTTTTTCAGGCTATCAAGTTAATTGACACGACCAAAAAACGACTGTTGGGATTAAAAAATGAAAACATCCGCCTGCAACAGAAAATTGAAGAAATCCGCCTGGTGGACCGGGCCAAGTGCGCCCTGATCCAGTATCTGGGCATGACCGAGGAGCAGGCTCATCACCACATCGAACGGCAGGCTATGGATCTTCGGCTCCCCAAACATGCAATTGCCAGGGAAATCCTAAAAACCTATGAGCCATAAGCGGCGGAAAAGCGTTGGCTTTCTCGCCAGAACGTATATAGAAAGGCGGCTTTGTATGACCTATTCCTTTACCAAAATGCAGGGCTGTGGGAACGATTATCTTTATTTTAATTGTTTCGACCAGCCTGTGGAGCACCCCGAACAACTGAGCGTCACCCTGTCCGACCGGCACTTCGGCGTCGGCGGCGACGGGATCGTGCTGATCGGCCCCTCTGCGGCTGCCGACGCTCAGATGCGGATGTTCAACGCCGACGGAAGCGAGGGAAACATGTGCGGCAACGCCATCCGCTGCGTGGGAAAATACCTTTATGACCGGGGGATTGTCAAAAAAGAAGTCTTGACGGTGGAAACCAAAAGCGGTGTGAAGTCCCTTGCCCTGCACCTGAAGGACGGCCAGGTGGATACTGTCACCGTCCAGATGGGAAAGGCCGTGCTGTATCCTCCCGAAATCCCGGTGCGGATCGACAAACCCATCGTAGTGGGCGAACCGGTGCGCATTGGTTCTGCCGAATACGCGGTCACCTGCGTGTCCATGGGAAACCCCCACTGCGTGGTGTTCTGCGAGGATCCATATACGGTTGACCTGCCCCGGCTGGGGCCGGAGTTTGAAAATCACCCTCTGTTCCCCCAGCGGGTCAACACCGAGTTTGTCCAAGTCAATTCTCCCAGTTTACTGACCATGCGGGTGTGGGAGCGCGGCAGCGGCGAAACCTGGGCCTGCGGGACAGGCGCCTGCGCCGCGGCGGTGGCTGCGGTTTTAAATGGGCACTGCGATCAAAACGAAGACATCGCAGTGAAGCTCAGAGGGGGCACGCTGACCATTCGGTATACCGACGAGCAGGTATACATGACCGGCCCTGCCCGGGTGGTATTTGAAGGAGTGGTATCGCTATGACCAAATATGTATTCGTAACCGGCGGCGTGGTATCCGGCCTTGGAAAAGGAATTACTGCCGCTTCCCTGGGCAGACTGTTAAAGGCCCGGGGCTACCGGATTGCTGCCCAAAAGCTGGACCCCTATATCAACGTGGATCCCGGCACCATGAGCCCCTATCAGCACGGGGAAGTGTTCGTCACCGACGACGGCGCTGAGACCGACCTGGATTTAGGGCACTATGAGCGGTTTATCGACGAGGATTTAAACCAGTTTTCCAATCTGACCACCGGCAAGGTGTACTGGAATGTGCTGAGCAAAGAGCGCAGCGGTCAATATTTGGGCGAGACCGTCCAGGTCATCCCCCACGTGACCAACGAAATCAAGGCGTTTATCTACGCGGTGGGGCAAAAGACCAACGCGGACGTGGTGATCACCGAAATCGGCGGAACCACCGGCGACATCGAAAGCCAGCCGTTTTTAGAGGCCATCCGCCAAGTAGGGCTGGAGGTGGGCCGGGAAAACTGCTTGTACATCCACGTGACACTGGTTCCCTACATCAAAAGCTCCGGAGAGCATAAATCCAAGCCCACCCAGCACTCGGTCAAAGAGCTTCAGTCCTTCGGGATTATGCCGGACATCATCATTCCCCGGGTGGACGAGCCTATGGACGATGTGATTAAACAAAAAATCGCCCTGTTCTGCAACGTAAAACCCGACTGCGTGATCGAAAATCTCACTCTGCCTACGCTGTATCAAGCTCCCCTGATGCTGGAAAAAAACGGCCTTGGCCGTATTGTCTGCCGGGAGCTTTCACTGGAGAACCGGGAATGCGACCTTACGGATTGGAACCGGATGCTCCATCGGATCGAGCAGAGCACAAAGCCGGTAAACATCGCCCTGGTGGGCAAATATGTAAAGCTCCACGACGCGTACCTTTCGGTGGCGGAGGCCCTTCGGCATGCGGGGTATGAAAACGGGGCAGCAGTGAACATCCACTGGGTGGACAGCGAACAGATCACTCCTGAAACCGCCGGGGAGCTTTTATCCGGCTGCGACGGGATTATCCTGCCCGGCGGGTTCGGCTCCCGGGGAATCGAGGGGATGATTACCGCCGCCCAGTATGCCCGGGAAAACCACATTCCCTACTTTGGCATCTGCCTGGGCATGCAGATCGCGGTCATCGAATATGCCCGGCATGTGCTGGGGTTCGCGGACGCGCATTCCAGCGAGTTTTCCGCAGAAAGCACCCATCCAGTGATCGACCTGATGCCCGATCAGCAGGGGAATCTTCCCAAAGGGGGCACCATGCGGCTGGGAGCGTATCCCTGCCTTGCAAAAGAGGGCTCTTTGCTCCACCGATCCTACGGACAGGCTCAGCTGTCCGAACGGCACCGCCACCGGTATGAATTCAATAACCGGTTCCGCCCCCAGTTTGAACAGGCTGGAATGCGGGTGGCGGGGACCTCTCCCGACGGGCGGCTGGTGGAGGCGGTGGAACTGCCGGATCATGATTATTATCTGGGCGTGCAGTACCACCCCGAGTTTAAAAGCCGGCCCAACCGGGCTCACCCATTGTTTAAACAATTTATTGCGGCAGCACTGAAAAGGAGTCAACAGCTATGAGAGATTATCAGAAAGAACTGGAAAACCGGGTCGCCTTTATCCAAAACCTTCTCAAAGAATCCCATTCTCAGGGCATTGTGTTCGGAAACAGCGGCGGAAAAGACAGCGCTCTGGTGGGAATTTTGTGCAAAAAGGCGTGTGAAAACACTCTGGGGGTGATGATGCCCTGTCAGTCCAAACGCAACTTTGGTGAGGATATGGACGACGGCCGAGATTTGGCCTCCCAGTTCGGCATTCAATCGGTAACCGTGGATTTAACGCCCGTCAAAGAGGCCATGTTAAATCAGGTGAGAACGGTGGAGGACATCACTCCGCCTGCGGACGCGAACATTGCTCCCCGGCTCAGAATGACCACCCTGTACGCCATCGCCCAGTCTAGGAACAGCCTGGTGGCGGGCACTGGAAACCGCAGCGAGCGGTATATGGGTTACTTTACCAAATGGGGAGACGGCGCTTTTGACTTTAACCCCATCGCAGATTTAACGGTCACTGAAATCTATGAATTTCTGGCCTTTTTAAACGCTCCGGCCAATATTATTAAAAAGGCTCCCTCCGCTGGATTGTTTGAGGGCCAGACCGACGAGCAGGAAATGGGCGTCACCTATGCCCAAATTGACGAATATCTGACCACCGGCAAGAGCGATCCCGCGGCGGTGGAAAAAATTGAGGCGGCGCACCGCCGCACTGCCCACAAGCTGGCTCCTTTAAAAATCTACGAAGAAAAAGAATCGGCGCGTTAAACTGGAAAGGATTTTGCCATGAAGATCAACGAACATTACCGGGAACTGGAACAAAGCTATCTGTTTTCTACCATCGCCAAAAAAGTCGCTCAGTTTACACAGGAGCATCCGGAACAGGAAGTGATCCGTCTGGGAATCGGGGACGTAACCCTTCCCCTGTGCGGCGCGGTGGTAGAAGCTATGCAGCAGGCGGTGGCCGAAATGGGGCAAAAAGAGACGTTCCGCGGCTACGGCCCGGAACAGGGCTACGACTTTTTAAAGCAGGCCATTTCGGACTACTATGGGGAGCAGGGAATCGCTTTCAATCTCCACGAGATTTTTGTAAGCGACGGCGCCAAAAGCGATGTGGGCAACATCTTAGACCTGTTTTCCACCCAAAACAAAGTCTTAATTCCCGACCCCGTGTATCCGGTGTATGTGGATACCAACGTGATGGCCGGCCGGCCGATCACCTATTTAAACGCCACAGCGGACAACGGGTTTCTTCCCCTTCCCGATCCCGCTGTAAAGGCGGATATCATCTATCTGTGCTCCCCCAACAATCCAACGGGCGCGGTGTATACCCATGCGCAGCTCGAACAATGGGTGGAGTATGCCAGGGCTCAAAACGCCGTCATCCTGTTTGACGCGGCCTATGAAGCGTTTATCAGGGATCCTTCCCTGCCCCGCAGTATTTTTGAAATTGAGGGCGCCAAAACCTGCGCGATTGAATTTTGCTCTTTTTCGAAAACCGCGGGATTTACCGGAACCCGCTGCGGCTATACGATAGTACCCGAAGAACTGCAATTTGAGGGCATGCATCTGAACGCCATGTGGCTGCGCCGGCAGACCACCAAATTTAACGGCGTGCCCTACATTGTGCAAAAGGGGGCAGCCGCTGTGTTTTCGCCTCAGGGCCGGGCGCAGACCCGGGAAAACATCAACTATTACCATGAAAATGCCGCCGTGTTGGCGGACGCTCTGCGGGAGAAAAACATCTGGTTTACAGGCGGAGAAAATTCTCCCTATCTGTGGATGCGCTGCCCCGACGGCAAAAGCTCCTGGGAGTTCTTTGACTTCTTGCTCCGCAAGGCCGGCATTGTGGGAACACCGGGAAGCGGTTTCGGACAAAACGGCGAGGGATTTTTCCGGCTCACAGCGTTTGGCGACCAGGAAAATACCCGGAAGGCCGCCCTGCGGCTGAAAGAAGTGCTGTAAAGAAAAAACGATTTCTCTCCCGGAACGCTGGATCGGGGGAGAAATCGTTTTTTTCATAATTTTGCAGAATACGCTTGACAAACAGGAAATAATTTGATATATTATATAAGCGCTTTGTGGGAATCATAAAGCAGAATCGATATGGAGAAGTCGCCTAGCCCGGTTTATGGCGCACGACTGGAACTCGTGTAGGCGTTAATAGCGTCTCGAGGGTTCGAATCCCTCCTTCTCCGCCACGAAAAGTCGACTGATTTTTATTGATCGGTCGACTTTTTTGTTTCTGAATAAAAGTGATTCTCAATAAACTTGGGGTGGCAAAAAGCGATGAACAAAAATATTCGTTTCATACACAAAGATGTCGAAGGCAAAAAAATTTGAGAACAGTACTTTGATAGCATCCTTCTTTCTTTATATGCTGTTATTGCATTTTGTTTTTCCTTGGGCTAATACAAAGGAACGGAACATATTTGAATTTAACCTATTCGATGATAAGTATTTACATGTATTCTAGAGAACGTGATGTTGATCAAACAATCTTTTTTTGAAATAGCAACAATATAATTTCGGAGGAACAAACGTGGAAGTTCTAATTGTTGTATCCATTTTTATATCGATGCTTGTCTTTGCGTTTTTACTTTATCTCCCAACCATTCGCAAGCATAAAAAAACAACAAAGAAAATTGTCAATCACGATCCTTTTCTGCAAAAATTCGTCTACAAAGTTTTTCTATCAAAGGATGAAATTACAACGCGGTTGCAAACGCACAACGTCACCGATGAATTGGAGTACATCTTTGATCTTCACGAATCTATGATCACTTTTACTGAGTATGGCGCAAAAATGGCATATTTATTTCGGATTGACGAATGCAACGGCTTTTGTATTCTACACCTGCATCATCTCGATATCAATCAAATGCATCAGAACCAGCTTATACCGATGCTCATTAACCCATTCATGATAAAAAAGCTCCATGCTGAAATCATTCCATATTCTCTTTATAAAATCGAACACAGCGCACCGAATTAGAATTATCTGCAAGTAAGAAGGTATATTTAGGGCCGTAAGCGTATTTCAACGCTTACGGCCTTTTTCACAACAATTTTGACTCCAAGATTTTTTCCAATGGAACCTTCTTTTTCCTTTCCACATAGGATAATAGAAACAGAAGGGCCGTGATACAGATGGGGATCTCCCTGTTTTCCATTCTGGAGGCCGTCGTTCTGGTGACGGCGTTATCGGTGGACTCGTTTGTGGCAAGCTTTGCGTACGGGGCGGATAGAATTAAAATCCCAGTCCGCTCGGTGCTGACCATCAGCGGTATCTGCAGTGGGATTTTAATGCTCTCCCTTCTGATCGGTTCACTGCTGCGGCCCTATATCCCGGAGGGCGTCACCGGAGCCGTCTGTTTTATCCTTCTGCTTGTACTGGGCGTCATGAAGTTGTTTGACAGCTCGATTAAAACCCTGATCCGCCGCCACAGCGGCCTGAAAAAGAAGTTTACCTTTTCCCTGTTCCACCTGAACTTTATTTTAAACATCTATGCCACGCCGCAAAAGGCGGATCAGGACCATTCCAGTGTACTTTCCCCTTCCGAGGCGTCGGCGCTGGCGCTGGCCCTTTCCTTGGACGGTCTAACCGTAGGCTTCGGCGCAGGCTTAGGCAACATTCATGTGGTAGAAGCGGTGTTTTGTTCCTTTGTTATGGGGATTGTTGCCGTGCTGGGCGGCTCCCTGCTAGGAAACAAAATTGCAGAAAAACTGCGGTTTGACCTATCCTGGCTCAGCGGCGTGCTGCTGATTCTGTTGGCTGTTTTTAAAATCCTGTAGCACGGATAAAACAGGAAATAAAAAGCGAGGAGACTTTTTTCTCCTCGCTTTTTGTTTTAAAACTATTATTGCAGATATTTTTGCAGCTTTTTGGCGCTTTCTTCTTCAAACTTCATCACATCTCGCGCCAACTTGACGACTTCATTCTCCGCCTGATCTTCGTATTGATTCAGATGTTTTGTCATCTGAATTACGCCCATATTGCAGCCTTGAATCACCATCTCTGCCAGGTGGGAGGGCGTTTTATCAATCAGAGTGTTGACCTTTGTGCTCATGCCCACCATCATTTTTTCCATCATGCCGTTTTCCTTAGGGATCTCCTGCTGTTTGGCCAAAAGTTCCCTAGCTTTGTTGTAGTATTCGCTGTACCCGCTCATCTGCGCCTGAAAGTGTTCTAAAAGCTCTTTGTCCTCTACGCTGGGAAGAATGTTTTTAATGGATTCCTCTCCCATTTTTGTGTCCTGATAAATATCGTTTAAAAGTTCGATGTTTTGTTCGGTGTTTTCCATATTAAAACCTCGCTTTCATGGCGGACCGTTCCTCCGCCGGTGTAAAACCGTACTCTTTTCATACTTTTTCCAAAAAGCAAGGGGATTATGCAAACCAGTATGAAAAAACAGGGGATAAAAAATTTTTATCCCCTGTTGCTGATTGTTTAAACTGTATTAAAGGTAGCCGCTTTCCAAAAGGGACACGCAGTCATCCCGCACGACAATAATGTGATCGACTAAAGTTACCTCCACGGCAGCCAGCGCCTTTTTAATGTCCTGCGTAGTGACAATGTCTTCGTTGGAAGGAAGCGCCAAGCCCTGTGGATGGTTGTGCGCCAGCAGCACGTTGCTGGAATTATGCCGGATCGCCGCTTCGACAATTGCCCTTGTGCTGATGCTGGCGGCGTTGACCGTGCCTTCAAACATCATATCACAGCTGACCACCCGGCAGGAGTTGTCCATGCACACGCAGCAGAGAACCTCCTTGGTCCTTCCCACAAATTTGGGTTTTAAAAAACGGACCATCTTATCGGCGGTGTTGAGGATCAGTGCTGGATCCACCTGCTCTTCACAGTAGCGGCGGGCCGAATCCAGGATCAGCTTCAAAAAAATCGCGGAGCTTTTACCCAAGCCTGGAATCTTTTCCAATTCCTCCACCGGTTTTTCCAAAACGGAGGCAAAGCTCCCAAACTGTTCAATCAGCTCGTGGGCAATCGGGTTGGTATCCGCCCTGGGAACCGCGTAAAACAAAAGCAGTTCCAGCACCTGATGATCGGTAAAATGATCCAGGGTTCCCTCTTGCAAAAAACGCTCTTTAAGCCGTTCCCGGTGTCCCTGATGACAGTGTTGCGCCATTATATCCCCCTGCCTGTTTTCATTTCTCTGTCTGTGCACAGAGCCAATGCTCCACGATGCTTATTTTACTTTCAGCTTTCGGCTGCCGGGCTTGACCAGCTCAATTTTCCCCTCTTTGCACAGGGGGCAATTGTCCGGCTCCCAAGCCTCCACTTTCATGGAGATCACGCTTTTATATGGAACGCCAAAGTCGATTTCTCCGCCGGTGCGGTCGACAATAGAGCCCACTCCGGCCACGATGCCGCCGGCTTCCCGCACAATATCCATCACCTCGCGGACCGAACCTCCGGTGGTGACCACATCCTCCACCAGCAGGCAGCGCATGCCGGGCGTCACCACAAAGCCCCGGCGCAGGACCATTTTTCCGTCCTCCCGCTCGGCAAAGTAGTTTTCCACGTTCAGGTGGCGGCTGACCTCATAGGCCATCTGCACCGCGCCCATAGCAGGCCCGATTACCACGTCGATGTTGTCGTCTTTAAACTGCTCCGCCAGCGCGCCGCAGAGTTCCTCGCTATACTTGGTATGGCGGAAGATTTTTGCACACTGCAAATATTTATTGCTGTGTTTCCCGGAAGTCAGCAGGAAGTGTCCTTCCAGCAAAACACCGGCCTCTTTTAAAATTTCCAGAATCCGTTCTTGTGTCAACATTGCAATCTCTCCTTCAAATTGATGGTTCTTATACCCTGGTTGGCCGCTAAGAACCGGCTTATTTTTTCTACCATGAACACAACGTGTGAATGGTAGAATCTGTCGTCCCTTGGCGGTTCCGGCGAAGCCAGGAGCCAATGGGGACATAAGCCGGGTATAATAGCTACTTGTAGCTATTATACCCTATAAATGTTTTTTTGAAAAGGGGATGTTCCCTTTCTCCGGGGAAATATGGTATAATAACCGCAAGAGGTTCTTATACTCAGCTTATGTCCATGCACATCGTGTGAATGGACACTTCTACCATGAACACGATGTATTCACGGTAGAACTCCCAGAGCAATTTCTATTTATTGGATCTGCTCAAGCGGTTAACATTACGGTTGCACGCCATACAGCTGCACAAAAATGATCTGAATTTCGCAGAAAGAATGGAAGCATTTACAGATGAAGCAATTTACAATCGGCATCAATGACGCCGGCCAGCGCCTGGATAAATTTTTATCCAAGTCGGTAAAAAAACTCCCTCCAAACCTGCTGTATAAATACATCCGCACCAAACGAATCAAGATTAACGGAAAGCGGTGCGACATTCGCCAGAAGCTAACAGAGGGAGATGTCATCTCCCTGTATATCAACGACGAATTTTTTGAGGAAAGCGCTTCTCCCAAGGACTTTTTGCTGGCGCCTTCAGCGGTGGACGTGGTATACGAGGACGAAAACATTCTGCTGATCAATAAGCAGCCCGGTCTGGTGGTCCATGAGGACGAGGGCGGAAAACCGGACACGCTGATCCACCGGGTTCAGCGTTATCTCTATGAAAAGGGAGAATATGATCCAGATCATGAGCATTCCTTTGCTCCGGCTCTGTGCAACCGGATTGACCGGAATACCGGCGGTATCGTCATCGCGGCAAAAAACGCGGAGTCCCTGCGGATCCTCAACGAAAAAATCAAGCACCGGGAACTGGAAAAACGGTACCTCTGCCTGGTGCACGGAAAGCCATCCCCGCCTCACGCCATTGTGACCGCCTATCTGATGAAGGATCAAAAACAAAATCGGGTCTATCTCTCTCCCGTCTCAAAGCCCGGCTATAAAACCATTGTCACCGAATACCAGGTTTTGGCCTCAAAAAAAGAGTTTTCCCTGTGCGAGGTAAATCTCCACACCGGGCGCACCCATCAAATCCGGGCGCACATGGCTTATTTAGGCCATCCGCTGGCCGGAGACGGAAAGTATGGAAAAAATGCCAAGGACCGGCAAATGGGATTTCCGTACCAGGCGCTGACCTCCTATCAGCTGACCTTTCGTTTTCAGGAGGACGCCGGGCTTTTGCAGTATTTAAACAACAAGACCTTTGAGACCAGAAGCACCTGGTTTCAGACGCTGTTTGAGCAGATGACGTAACCGGGGCTCTGGTTGTAATCCGGACAAATTCGTGCTATACTTACTCTCGTTGACAAGTATTTTTATGCATCAGAAAGGGACGAATAAAGATGAAATATGTTGTACTGCTCTGCGACGGCATGGCAGACTATCCCCTGCCGGAGCTGGACGGCGGAACCCCTATGTCCAGGGCAAACAAGCCGCATATGGAAAAACTGGCTCAAAACGGGTATGTGGGCCTTGTCAAAACGGTAGGCGATCGTTTTAAACCGGGCAGCGACGTGGCAAACCTGTCGGTCATGGGCTATGACCCCGAACTTTATTACTCCGGCCGCTCCCCGTTGGAGGCCGCCAGCATCGGTATTCCGCTCATTCCTACCGACGTGGCTCTGCGGTGTAATCTGGTCACGGTTTCGAATGAGGAGAACTATGCGGACAAGACGATCCTCGACTACTGTGCGGACGATATCTCCACTGAGGAAGCCCGGGAGCTGATTACCTTTCTGGCCTCGCATTTTGATAACGAGGAGTTTCATCTCTATCCTGGCGTAAGCTATCGCCACTGCCTGATCTGGCACAACGGCACGGATGATCTGGGGACGCTGACCCCTCCCCACGACATCACTGGCCGACCAGTCAAAGGCCATCTGCCGGAGCATCCCAACGCGGAAAAGCTGTTTGCAATGATGAAAAAAAGCTATGATCTGCTCAAGGATCACCCGGTCAACAAAAAGCGGGAGGAGCGGGGCCTGCGCCCGGCCAACAGCGTTTGGTTCTGGGGTGAAGGCCGCGCCAAGAAGCTCCCCTCTTTTTACGAGAAAACCGGTCTGCACGGCGCAGTGATCTCCGCAGTAGACCTAATTAAAGGCATTGGCAAGCTGACAGACATGGACGTCATCGAGGTGGAAGGCGCCACTGGGTACATTGACACAAACTTTGACGGCAAGGCCGCAGCGGCGGTCAAAGCCCTGCAGGACGGCGCGGATTTCGTTTACATCCACGTGGAAGCCCCCGACGAGTGCGGGCACCGGCATGAAATTCAGAACAAGGTGCACGCTTTGGAGCTGATCGACCAGAAGATCCTGGGGCCGGTGCTGGAAGCACTTCGGCAGTATCCGGAATACAAGGTGATGATCCTGCCGGATCACGCCACCCCCCTGTCTTTAAAAACCCACACCTCCGATCCGATTCCCTTTTTGATCTATAAGAGCACTGGATCCGAACAGAACAACGGCGTAGAACGGTTTGACGAACAACACGCCAAGTCCACCAGCGTATATGTGGAGCCCGGTCACACCATCATGAGCCGGTTTATTGAATTTTAAACAGGTTTCTATTCAGAGTGTGGCAGTTGTTCGCAAACAAAGACGGCAAGAAGCAAAGGTATGTGCTGTACCCGATTAACAAAACTGTGTTTTCGGTTCCGGCGCTGCCTGCTTCCCTGCCGTCTTTTTTCTGAGTGCATCCGATATAGTGCAAAGCCGTTTCTGAATTCAGAAACGGCTTTGCGTTCTATTTTTTGTTTCGATGTCAATCCCCGGGATGGTCAGCAGTAAAACAAATTGGACTTTTTCGGTATATTTCCTATTGGGATTTTTTCTTTTTACAAGTCAGATAGGTATATCCACCCACCGCCAAAGCGGTGATCGCTCCCATCGCAAATAAAACTTTTATTCCAGACAGTGCTCCGACTTCTCCGGTTTTGGGGACATCGCTGTCCGGCTCCGACCAAGAAGCGGGACTCGAATCCTCAGAAGAGGAATCGTCGCTGCTGGAAGGCTCCTCCACGTCGGAGGGTTCCTGCTCAACATCCGGTGTTTTGGAACTGGTGCCGTTTGGTTCCTCTTTATCAGGATCCTTTATGTTCGAGCTGGAGTTATCCGGGTCTTTTTTATCAGAACTGGTATCATCCGGATCTTTTTCGTCTGAGCTGGTTCCATCGGGATCTTTTTCGTCCGAACTTGTGTTATCTGGATCTTTCGAGCTGGTGTCATCCGGATCTTCTTTTTCCGGAGGAACAAAGGGCGGAAAAGTATTGTCGTTTTTCTGGCTAAACAGCCAGGGGAGCAGCTTGGAATCGTTAAAAGCAGCCGCCCAGCCCGCGCCATGGTCGCCGGAAACTTCATGGTATTCAATGTCGACGCCCGCATTGCTCAAAAAGAAATACGCAGCTCGGGAATTCTCCACATCCACCACCTGGTCGCCGCTTGCATGATAAAGCTGAATCGGAATATCCTTAAAATTGTCTGCATGGTTCCATACATAAGGGTCTGTGACACCGCAGATCGGAACTGCCGCGGCCCACATCTCCGGATGCTTGACCAGCAGATCCCATGTCCCGGTTCCCCCCATGGAATAACCCGTTACATACATCCGGTTCTGATCAATGTTGTACTCTTTTACCAGCGAGTGGATCAGGTCAACCGTCATGTCCATAGAAAAGGTGGATTCCTGATAATAATTCCACACCCACCAATCGCCGTCGGCGCACTGGGGGACAACGATAATACAGGGATATTTTTTCAGATTTTCTTCTTCCACTAATTTAAGGGGAAGTGTATTTGCATAATTCAAGTGCTTAAAGTTGTCTGATCCTCGTTCGCCTGATCCGTGTAAGCTGAGCACCAGGGGGTAAGATTTGGTTTCATCGTAATTTTCCGGGACATAAATGCGGTACGGAAGCATTTTCCTTGGATACTTATCGTTGTTGATAAACCTCCTTGCTTCAAATTTCCGGGCCAGTTCTTCGGTGCTGGCCGCGCCCGCTGTCAGAACGCTTTGGCTGCCCAATGCCACCAGCATGCACACCGCCATTCCTGCGGATAAAATCCGCGACAATAGTCCTTTTTTCAAAGATTCCCTCTCCTATCCTCACTTTTTTGTTTGCAATTTGTTTCAAATTGCTTTTATATTTCATACTATATCATATATGAATGACAAAATGTTTTCCATTCGTCAATTCAAATTGTCAATTCTGCAATTTTTTATGAATCAACAGGAAAATCCTGTGTAACCGCACAATTTTCTTACAAGGAAAGTGGCTATACATATTCAACAGGTAAACACCGATATAGAAAAAGCCCCCAGAACTCGTTTATGCGAGTTCTGGGGGCTTTGAACATTCGGTTATTGTTTCAATTTCATAATGATGAAAACCGCAGCACCGCCCAATACAAGGATGCCGACTACAATTGCACAGACAATGAAAACAACGACAGCAGCCGTACTTTCAGGCTTTTCTGTTGTGCCCACAGCACTGTCACTCTGAACGGGCTGGGAAGAAAATGCGGCTTCCTCTTGGGATGAAAGGACGCTCGAGGCAACGATGGAAGAAGTCTGCGCGGACTTAGAGGAAACGGGCTTTGAGGACGCGGGACGATTTGAGGATACTGGCGCTTTGGAACTGGTCTTGCTGGACGCCGCCCTGCTGCTAGAGGACAAAAAGTCCTTTCCCTTAATCCCTTGGGGGACAAATTTCGGGAAAGTGTTGTTGTTCTTCTGGCTGAACAGCCAGGGAAGCAGCTGTTCGTCATAGTAGGCGTTTGTCATGCTGAAGCCATGGTCCGCACTGTCAATTTCATGGTACTGGACTGTACTTCCCGCTGCTTTTAACGTGTTGACCATACCCCGGGAGCAGGATACATCCACAACGGGATCCTGATTGCAATGGTATACCTGAAGCGGAACATCTTTTAGCTGAGCAGCCCGCTCCCACGCCCACGGCGTGCTGTAACCGCTCATCGGCACTCCTGCCGCAAACATGCCCGGATATCGAAACAAGGCGTCCCAAACACCCCCGCCGCCATTGGAAAATCCGGTGATGTACAGCCTGTTCTGATCCACATGATAGGTCTTTGCCAGGGATTGAATCAGACCGATCAACATCTGCATCGCGTCTGTCTCATCATGGGGAAAATCGTAGCACCAGTAATCATCCGCAGGGCACTGGGGAACCAACAGGATAGAGGGATATTTTTTCTGATACTCCGGTTCGGCCAATTTGCGGGCCAAGGAATTGTTCCAACTGATCGGCGTATAGTTATCGTCCCCTCGTTCACCTACGCCGTGTAAATACACCAGCAGAGGATACGATTTGGACTCATCGTAATCCGGGGGAATATAAAGCCGGTAGGGAAGCTTCTTTCCAAGGTGGTTCCGGTCTTTATAGACCAACGCTTCAAAATCATCAATGTCGGAAAATGCCGAGACCTCAGGCGCCAAAAACGCCCCTGTCACAGTGACCACGGCCGCCGACAGCAGCACGCTGACGGCTTTTAAAAAGCCTTGTTTCATTTGTTCAATCCCCTTTTCATATCTCTTTTTCTGATGTGTCTGCAAGCGAAACACGTTTCCGAATTCGTCTGACACGCCATTCGCATGTACCACTATTATAGCATAGAAATGTAAAAAGAAAAGCGTTTTTTCTGATTTTCTACCCCCGGTGGAATTTTCTCAGCGGTCATTCCCTATTCTTGCGGCGCATGGCTCATATTAATTTTAATTTTTATGAACATGGCGATTCCCGCTGCGCCAATTGCCCCGACAATGACAATGCAAACAACAATGAAAAACGTGTTTGAGCTTGTATGTTCCTTCGCATCCGCCTGATTCCCCGCGCTTTGTGCAGGTGCGGCATACGAAACCGGCTTCTGCTGGGACGATGATAGTTCTGCCGCACTGGAAGAGATGGACAAAGTTTCGGTGGTTTGCCTTTTGGAGGACGTCGTAGAGGGGTTAGAGGATTTCGTCTGTTTTTTGGAACTGGTTTCACTGGATGCCGCTATCCTGCTGGAAGACAAAAAGTCCTTCCCCTTGATTCCCTGAGGGACAAACGCAGGAAACGTGTTGTTGTTCTTTTGGCTGAACAACCAGGGAAGCAACTGTTCATCATAATAGGCATGCGTCACAGCCAATTCGTGGTCTACCCCGTCGAGTTCAAAATACTGGACGCGCGTGCTTCCCGCCTGTTTCAGGGCATTTACCATGTTGCGGGAGCAGCTTACGTCAACCACTTCGTCTTTATTTCCGTGATATACCCGCACCGGGACATCTTTAAACACCCGGACATTCTCCCACGCCCATGGCTCGGCATACCCCGCAATGGGAACTGCTGCGGCAAACATGTCCGGATAACGCAGCAGTAAATCCCAAGTTCCAATGCCGCCCATCGAAAAACCCGTTACATACATTCTGTTTTGGTCTACATGATAGGTTTTAACGATGGACTTTAGCAGTTCAACCGTCATATCCAATGAAACGGATATATCCGAAGGAAAATGCATCGCCCAGACATCGTCCACAGGGCACTGAGGCACCACAACGATGCAGGGATATTTTTCCAGGTTTTCAGCTGTCACAAGCTGGTTCGCCATCGTATTGGTCCGTTTAAGCGGCGCATAATTGTCGTTTCCCCGGTCCCCCATTCCATGAAGATACAGAACAAGCGGATAGGATTTGCTCTCGTCATAATCCGAAGGGACATGAATCTGATAAGGGAGAGTTTTATTAGGGTGTTTGTCCGTGGTAAACTGCTTCGGATCATACTCCTGGTAGATTGAACCCGCCAGCGCAGACGGAGTAGCAGCCGCACCAATTCCCAGAACGACCAAAAAGGCCAAAAGCACGCTGGCCGTTTTTTTCAGTTTTATATTCATCATATAGTCCTTTCTTGCATTGATTGAAGTAATTATATCACAAAAACAAGGACATCGTAAATAGGTTTTTGTTGAAAATGATTTTCCTGATTTTGATAGGATAAAATTTTACAAAATTCGACAAATATGATAAAATACAAAAAAAGAGAGAAAAACTTGGAGGGAACTATGACATTTGAAACCTTGGATCATTGGGACAACAACCGGGTGGTCCCTATTGTCATACGGGAAGAAAAACAGATGATTCACAAAAAAGGAGACGAATATTTCTGCTTTTCCGTGCTTGTCCATGGGCACGGAGTATTCCAAATCAACGATAGCTTGTTGGAAATTGCCGCGCCCGCCTTTTTCTGCCTGGACAACTGCAAGTCGATCCGCATGCAGTCTACGAAAGATGCAAAATTTTTATCCGTCTATTTCAGCCCCACTTTTTTAAATGTAAATATGACACCGGAACTGCTGCACAGCCAGCAGTACGAAAATCTGTTTCAGCGGTTTCATTTTTGCAAACTGTATCCCTTCCTATGCCAGGAGAACAGCAGCTGCGTGCTGTATCCGGACGAAAATATCCTGGAAGCGACCATACAAAAGCTTGTGTTGTGTTCCGAACAACTGAAGGTACAATTTGACTTTTTCTGGTCGTGCAGAGCCCGTTCCTATTTAATGGAGGTTTTAGCGTTTTTAGAACTGATGCATCAAAACTACCGGATTCCCAAATCACTGGAAGTGGAGGAAAACCCGCTTGCCAACTCGTTTCCCTTTATTCTTTCCTACATCAACTCCCATCTGGAAAAGCCATTGACCCTTCAAAGCGTCTGCTCCATTTTTGGCACCAACCGGACGGATCTGGAAAAAATTTTTAAGGATATGCTGGGGATGACCTTTTATCAATATGTAACAAACCAGCGGATTCAGCGCGCGACGGCCTCACTGCGGTTTACTGAGCTCCCCTTGGCGGAAATCGCCTATCAGTCCGGCTTTTCCTCCACCCAAAATTTCTGTAAGTTCTTTAAGCTAAAAATGAATGTATCTCCTAACAAATACCGTAAAATGCAGGTGCAGGAACGGATTACCACCATGCGAACGTTCCGCGCGAAAGCGCCTGACGGGCTTGTGCCCTACCTGTAAACCGTACCGTCCCGGAGCTTTGCCTCTTGGGGCGGTTTTTGATAAGTGTCTCCGTCACAATGAAAAAGCGCCGGTATGCAGATGCATACCGGCGCTTTTAACTGTTTCCTGATTCAAGCCCGTCTTATTTAAATTTGCGTTTACGAGCAGCTTCAGACTTTTTCTTACGCTTAACGCTGGGTTTTTCGTAATGCTCTCTCTTGCGCACTTCAGCAAGCACGCCGGATTTCGCACACGATCTTTTAAAACGTCTTAAAGCGCTGTCTAAAGATTCGTTATCTTTAATACGAATTTCTGCCATTTTCTATTCCCTCCCTTTGCCTCTGCGGCAGAGGTTTCAATCACTGTAACAAAATCTATTATACAATTCTGGTAGCTGGTTGTCAAGTATTAAGTTTACTTTATACGCATTGCACAAAATTTACCGGACGACCAGGTTGACCAATTTGCCCGGGACGTAAACTTCCTTCACTACGGTTTTGCCGGCCACTGCTTCCTGAACCTTGGGCTCCGCCTTTGCAAGGGCGATGGCATCCTCCTTGCCGATGTCGGCGGCGACGGTCAGCTTGGTTTTGATTTTGCCATTGACCTGGGCTACGATCTCAATGGTGTCGTCCTTGCACTTGCTTTCGTCGTAGGAAACCCATTCCTGCTCGTTGAGCATGCCGGGATATCCCAGGCGCTCATACATCTCCTCGGTGATATGGGGTGCAAAGGGATTGAGCAAAATTAAAAGCGTACGCAGCTCCCCTCTGGTCACCGAGCCCGCGTCGGCAAATTCGTTGAGCAGCGCCATCATGGCGGCAATGGCCGTGTTGAACTTTAAGTTTTCAATGTCCTCAGACACCTTTTTGATGGTCTTGTGCAGAACCCCTTCCAGTTCAGGCCGGTAGCCGTCTCCATCCATCACCACGTCCTGGAGGTTCCAGATCCGGTCCAAAAACCGTTTGCAGCCCTTGATGCTCGCCGGGCTCCAGGGAGCGGATTTTTCAAAGTCGCCGATGAACATCTCATACAAACGCATGGTATCCGCGCCGTACTCCCGCACAATGTCGTCAGGATTGACCACATTGCCCCGGGATTTGCTCATCTTCTCCCCATTTTCTCCCAGGATCATACCGTGGCTGGTGCGCTTTTTATAAGGCTCCTTGCAATCCACCACGCCGATATCATACAAAAATTTATGCCAGAACCGGGAGTACAGCAGGTGCAGCGTGGTGTGTTCCATTCCACCGTTGTACCAGTCCACCGGCAGCCAGTAGTTAAGCGCTTCTTTGCTGGCCAGCTCCTTGTCGTTGTGGGGATCACAGTACCGCATAAAATACCAGGAAGAACCCGCCCACTGGGGCATGGTATCGGTCTCCCGCTTAGCGGGGCCGCCGCAGTGGGGACAAGTGGTGTTGACAAAATCCTCCATCGCCGCCAGGGGGGACTCTCCGTCCTCGGTAGGTTCGTAGGACTCCACCTCCGGCAGGCGCAGGGGAAGCTCGCTCTCCGGCAGGGGCACATAACCGCATTTGTCACAGTACACCAGCGGAATGGGCTCGCCCCAGTAGCGCTGGCGGGAAAACACCCAGTCCCGGAGCTTAAAGTTCACCTTGGGATGGCCCTTCCCAGTCTCTTTAAGCCAATCTACGATTTTTGCCTTCGCCTGTTCCACCGTCAGGCCGTTCAACATCCCGGAATTGACCATCACGCCGGTTTCGCAGTCGGTAAAGGCTTCTTTTTCCACATCGCCCCCGGCCACGACCTCCACAATGGGAAGATCAAACGCCTTGGCGAATTCATAGTCCCGGGTGTCGTGGGCGGGCACTGCCATAATGGCGCCGGTGCCGTAGGACATCAGGACATAATCGGAGATAAAAATCGGGATTTCCTGATCGTTAACAGGATTAATCCCCATCACGCCGTCAATCTGAACACCGGTTTTGTCTTTGGCGACTTCGGTGCGTTCAAAATCGGATTTTTTGGCTGCCTGCTCCTGATAGGCGCGAATCTCGTCCATATTGCCAATTTTATCCGCCCATTTTTCAATCAGCGGATGCTCCGGAGAAATAACCATATAGGTGGCGCCGAACAGGGTGTCCGGCCGGGTGGTATAGATGGTAAGCGAATCCCCCAGGGTGGTTTTAAACTCCACCTCCGCGCCGGTAGAACGTCCGATCCAGTTGCGCTGGGAAGTTTTGACCCGGTCGATGTAATCCACCAGATCCAAATCGTCCAGCAGGCGCTGGGCGTACTCGGTGATCTTGAGCATCCACTGGGATTTTACTTTGTGCACCACTTCGCCGCCGCAGCGCTCGCAGACGCCGCCCACGACTTCCTCGTTGGCCAATACCACTTTACAGGAGGTGCACCAGTTGACCGACATCTCTTTTTTATAAGCGAGGCCTTTTTTAAACAGCTGAATGAAAATCCACTGGGTCCATTTATAGTAGTTAGGATCGGTGGTATTTACCTCCCGGTTCCAGTCAAAGGAAAGGCCCAGAGATTTTAACTGCTCCTTAAAATGGGCCACATTTTTTTCGGTCACAATTTCCGGGTGGATCTTGTTTTTGATGGCAAAATTTTCGGTGGGCAGGCCAAACGCATCCCATCCCATGGGGTACAAAACGTTATAGCCCTCAAGCCGCCGCTTTCTGGCGACGATATCCAGCGCCGTATAAGAACGGGGATGCCCTACATGAAGTCCCTGTCCCGAAGGATAAGGAAACTCCACCAGCGCGTAATATTTCGGCTTTGTGTAATCATTGGTCGCGGCAAAGGTGTTGTTATCCTCCCAGATCTTTTGCCACTTTTTCTCCACTTCGGAAAAATTGTACTTCAACGATGCTCAACTCCTATAATTGCTATTTCAGCATATCCTCAATATTTACCTGTTCACCGTCCGCCCACAGGCGCTCCAGAGAATAAAACTCCCTGGTCGCCCGGTAAAACACATGAACGATCACATCCTGATAGTCCAAAACCACCCATTCGCCTGAAGGGTAACCCTCGGTCCGCTGGGGATGGATATCCTGTTTGCCCATTTGAAATTCCACCTCGTCGGCCAAAGCTTTAACCTGGGTGGTGCTGGTACCGGACGCGATGATAAAGTAATCGGCGACAATGGTTAAATCCCGCACTTTAATCGCCGTAATATCCTCCGCTTTTTTGCTGTCCAGTATTCGGACGATGTGCTTTGTCAGTTCTTGCGAAGTCAACTGCATCTTCCTTTCTCAAAACGGCTTCCGGCATTTTGTTTGCCGGAAGCCGCCTGTCAGCGGTTATTTATTCTCCGGGAGAAGAGCTTTCAGCGTGCTCACCCGGTTTAACACCGTCAATAATCTCCTGGAAATCGTTTTCATTGTCATCATTGTAATCCACTTTCGTTCCGCTGTACTCAATAATATTGAGATCTTCCGGCGTCAGGGGATCCTGATAGGTCCTGAAATACTTATTGACGAGCTGTAGCGTCTCGTTTAGGTGGAGGTAATATACCGACTGGGAACCATAAGAAGACGTCTGATAATAGTCAGCCTGTCCCGGCAGCATGGCGATGGACATATTGGACAAGTCCACCTTCTGCATCACGCCGGCGAAATTGATGACCTCGCCCACGCTCATGTCGGTAGTGACGTCGCCGATCACCTTGGTGATCAGGCCCACCAGTTCACCGCTGCTCACCTCGGTAAGCTCTTTTGCCAGAGCTACTAAAAAGATCCGCTGCATCTTTACACGGGTGGTATCGCTGCCGTCATAAAGGCCGCCGCCATACCGCACGCGGACAAACTTTTCCGCCTGTTTGCCGTTTAAGGTCTGTTTTCCCGCCTGAATGGTGACGCCGTCCAAATTAATCGTCTGGGGCACATCCACTTCTACCCCGCCCAAGCCGTCTACCACATTGCGGAAAGCCGTCATGGTCACAGTAGCGTAATGGTCGATGGTGATCCCCAGCATTTCATTAATGACACTGGCAAGGCCCGCCATCCCGTTTTCCCCGTAGCTGGAAGAGCGGCCGTACACCGCGTTGATCTTGCCGGTAGGCGTTTCATCGTCGCCCACCAGCGTATCCCGGGGGATCTGAAGAATGTTCACCTTATTGCCCGCTACGTCAAAGTTGACAACCATGATAATATCGGTTAGATGCCCTCGGGCAGTACCTTCTTCGAAATCAATACCGCAAAGCAGGAAATTGACGCTTTTCTCTTTAATGGTGTCTGGTGTCGTAATATTAGGATCAAGGGTACTGTCGTCACCGATCAGCGGCCGCCAGTTTAAAAGCCCAATTACACCCACCGTGCAAACTGATACAATAATTAAAAGAATAGAGACCGTCATAATCACCCGGTCGCGGGGGCGCATCTTCTTTTTTTTCTTTTTCTTGCTCTTGGGCGGGACATTACTTAAAATATCAACATACTCGTCTCTTTGGGTTTGTTTTGCCATGTTCACTTTCCTCTCAGATTTGCACGCTCGCCCAAGGCTTCCGCAAAAACGGTCTTTTCCGCTGTTGCCAAAAGCCTTTAAGCTTTTATCCAATACCGTCTCTTCTAATTTTCCGCGGCAAGCAGCGGCAGAAAATATTCGTTATAAGCTTCTATCGTATCCGGATGGAGCAAAAGCTTCCGCTCTATAAGGTCAGGGATGATAAACCGTAAAGATTCCCGCATTCCTTCATCCAGATCTTGTCGCACAATCCGGCGCATCCGGTCCACATCGGGATAATCCCTGTCCGCCGACGTTAAGTCCGCCAGATAGATGATTTTTTCTAACAGCGACATCCCCGCCCGGCCGGTGGTGTGATACCGCACCGCATGGATGATATCCTCATCGTTTACACCTAGATTTTGCCGGATATAGACACTGCCGGAGATGGCGTGGTAAAGATTCGGGCTGCATTTTTCGACATTCGTTAGAATTATACCACCATTTATGATCGTTTGCAACTGCTCGGACGAATTATCCTGTTTTGTAATATCATGTAAGATTCCTGCAATCTTTGCCTTATTGGGGTCTGCCCCAAAACGCTTAGCCAACTCCTCAGCCTGGTTGGCTACATTGACGCTATGGATAAAGCGCTTATCTTTAAGCTTATTTCGCACCGCTTGCTCGTAATCAGAATAGGTCATGCCCCACTCGCCTCCATGGGAGAATATAGGCCGCGCTCCCGGATGTACTGGAGCACCGCCGGTTCCAGATAATTTGTCATATCTTCGCCGCGCCGGAATCCTTCTCGAATTTGAGTGGAGGACATAGGCTCCACCGGGATATCCGATACAAAGATCTCCCCTTCCGGGACCTTTTCTTTCAGCTGAGCGGCCTTTTGGCACAGGCGCTTGTACTCATCGGGATTTCTGGCTCCCGCCAGCAACGCCGCATAACGCAAAATATCTTCATACCGGCGCCATTCGTCAAAGGTAAACAGCATATCGCTCCCCACGATCAGGTACAGCCGGCTGCCGGGATACCGCGCCGAAAGCGCCTGTACCGTATCCACGGTATAGCTTTTCCCCGGCCGGGAAAGCTCGATATCCTCCGCCTGAAAGCCGGGATGTTCTTTCGCCGCCAAGGCGCACATCATAAGCCGGTGTTCCCCCGAAACCAGATCGGGAGCCTCTTTGTGGGGCGGGATGTGGGAGGGAATTAACAGCACCCGGTCAAGATGGTACCGGTCCCGCATACTCTCCGCCAGATGGATGTGCCCCTTGTGAATGGGGTTAAACGCACCGCCGAAAATCGCAATCTTCTCCATAAAAGCCCCCGCCTACAGCTGGATGACGGGATTTTTTTCGTTTCGTTTATACAGCACAAACCGGGTGCCGATTACCTGCACCACCTGAGCGCCTGTCGCCTGAGCCAGCTCCTCCGCCGCCTCCCGGGGGAGCAGGGGCGCGTTTTCCAGCACCTTTCCCTTGATAAGCTCTCTGGCTGTCAGCGCATCGGCCGCCTGTTTGACAAGGGGCTCGGTGATACCGCTTTTCCCCACCTGCAAAATGGTTTCGATATGATTGGCAAGACCTCGTAACTTGGCTCGTTCCTTACTTGTCATTTTGTTAAGTCTCCTAATTCCTCTAATTTTTTTGTCAGCTGCCGCAGGGCGTTGCCCCGATGGCTCACCGCGTCCTTTTGCTCCGGCGACAGCTCCCCGAAGCTTTTATCGCCCACATAAAACACCGGATCATAGCCGAACCCGCCTTCGCCGGAAGGGGCGCGGCCGATGATGCCTGGGCATTCCCCCCGCACCGAAATCTCCTGCCCGTCCGGCAGGATCATGTGAATGACGCAGACAAACTTAGCCGTGCGTTTCTCCTCCGGGATATTTTCCATCTCCCGCAAAAGCTTTTCATACCGGTCCCGGTCGGTGGCGCCCGGCCCGGCATACCGGGCGGAATACACCCCCGGCGCGCCGTCCAGCGCGTCTACCATCAGGCCGCTGTCGTCGGCGATGGTGGCGGTTTTTGTCTGTTTATAAATCTCCCGCGCTTTTAACGCGGCGTTTTCCTCAAAAGTTTTCCCCGTCTCTTCCACCTCCAGCGTGATGCCGGCGTCCGACTGGGACACCGCCTCAATCCCGAAGGGGGACAAAATCCGGGTAAATTCCTTCACTTTCCCCGGATTATGGGTGGCAATAATAGCTTTCATCTTTTTCCGTCCTTTCCCCAGCGTTATTCAAACAGCGCGTCCACAAACTCTTTGGGATCAAAGGGCTGCAAATCGTCCAGCTGCTCGCCCACGCCCACATATTTCACCGGCAGGCCCAGTTCGTCCTTGATGGCGATAATGATCCCGCCCCGGGCGGTGCCGTCCAGCTTGGTGAGTACGATGCCGGTGATGCCGGCAGCCTCCTGAAACTGTTTTGCCTGGTTGACGGCGTTCTGCCCGGTGGTAGCATCCAGCACCAACAGGGTCTCTACATCACAGCCGCCGGCCTCCCGCTCGATCACCCGGGAAATTTTGGAAAGCTCGTCCATCAAATTCTTTTTGTTGTGCAGCCGTCCTGCCGTGTCGCAGATCACCACGTCGCAGTTTCGGGCCTTGGCGGCGGCGATGGTGTCGAACACCACAGCAGCGGGATCTGCGCCCTCGCTGTGCTTAACAAGGTCTACCCCGGCCCGGCCGGTCCAGATCTCCAGCTGGTCGATGGCCGCGGCCCGGAAGGTATCCGCCGCCGCAACCAGCACCTTCTTGCCCTGGGCCTTGTAATTGGCGGCCATTTTGCCGATGGTGGTGGTTTTCCCGGCGCCATTTACGCCGATGACAAAGACGATGGAGGGCTTGGTTTCCAGCTTGAAGGGGGTCTCCTCCCGGAGCATGTCGGCGATAATGCCTTTGAGCATCTGTTTTACCTCGGCGGTATCGTTTTTGCCGGTGCGTTTGATCTCCTCCCGGAGTTTCGCGCAGATGTCCTCAGAAGTCTGGGCCCCCATATCGGACATAATGAGGATTTCCTCCAATTCCTCCAAAAACTCGTCGTCCACCTTGGTGAAGGAGTGGATGACCGATTCCACCTGCTTC
>CAJFTY010000010.1 GCA_904420045.1 Candidatus Metaruminococcus caecorum
GTTTGGAAGCTGGTCATGCCGGTGCTTGCAGGTTTTTTGCACCGGAAAAAGGATTCTTCGGCACAAGAAGAATAACCACTGTTTATAGGAAAGCAAAAATCCCCGTCTGCTTCGTCAGACGGGGATTTTTGCCGCCCGGGATTCCGGGGCAGCATGCTCAGGCGTTTTGGCTATAGGCTCGCAGGATTTCCTCCAGCCGGGACGGCGGCAGAGAGGTGATGGGAACAACCGGCGCAGGCTGGGAACCGCACGGCGCAATCTGTTTTTGAAACCAGGCCACATCGTGCCACTGTCCGCATTTAAATCCGGTGGCGCGGTAGGTGCCCAGCCGCTCAAATCCCAGAGACTCGTGAAGCCGGACGCTTTTTTCGTTGGGCAGAGTGACGCCTCCGTAGACGTTTTTGACCCCCTGAAGCCGCAGGATGTCCATCAAAGCCCGGTACAGACGGGAACCGATTCCCCGGGAGGTGTGCGCCCGGTCCAGATAAACGGACAGCTCGGCGTTCCACTGATACGCTTCCCGCTCCATCTGCCGGTGGGCGTAGGCATAGCCTACAGCAAAGCCCCCTTCCTCCCAAACCAGGTAGGGGTAGCAGGCCGAGATGGTCTCAATCCGCCTGGCAAATTCCTCCAGCCTAGGAAGGGTGCATTCAAAGGTGACGGGGGTGCCGATGTACTGGGCATAGATGTGTAAAAGAGCCGCGCCGTCCGCAGCGCAGGCAAACCGTATGCTCATAAAGATGCCAGCTCCTTTCCCATAAATAAGCGCCCCAGGGCATGGTGCACGTTACAGGAAGCGGGGGCTTTTCATTCACCAGTTTAGCACAATGGAACTGCGGTTTCAACAAGGTTACTGGGGATATTCACATGAAAAAGCAGGCACAATCGACAATTTCCCAAGGGGATTTGTTGATTATTCTGAATAAGAGCCGTTGTTCTTGTGAAATTAGCCACTGGTCTTTTTTGGTTCGCTCCGATATAATAAGAATACTAACGATAGAAAGGGGGCTGTTCCGCAATTGTTTTCTTGCGGAACGTGCGCATGCGAAAGACAAGGATTTTTCAAAAAGCGCAGGCTGTGCTGCTGGCAGCAGCGGTGGCGGCGACGGTATTGCCGCTGACACTGTATTCGTCCGCGGCCGAACAGGATCTGGCGCTGTACTACACCTTTGACACCGACAAGGTGACCGACTCCGGTCCCAAGCACAAGGACGCCAAGGCGTACGGAACCATGGATTTTGAACAGGAGGGCGTGTACGGTTCCAGCGTGCTGCTGAAAGGCGGCTACATCCACATGCCTGAGGATATCATCCAGGGCTTTGAGGACATCTCGGTTTCTTGCTGGGTCAATCCCAAGCGGTCGGCGGAAAACTCCCGCATCTGGTCGCTGGGCGACGGGATGGCGAATCTTTTGAACCTGCAGAGTCCCTGTAACGAAGGCGGCCTGCGGCTGGGAACCTCCCTGCGCAACGACTACAATCCCACCCGGGTGGGAAGTTCAAAAGGGGAGCTTCCCCTCAACCAGTGGTCCCATGTGGTGGTGACCTATAACCAGGACGACAACAAAACCCTGCGCCTGTATGTGGACGGCGAGGAAGTGGGCGCCAAGGAAACCGGAAAGCTCATCTCCGCCCTTCCCTTGTTGAGCCGGGCGTACATCGGCCGCAGCCAGTGGAGCGCAGACCCCGACTTTTACGGCTATGTGGACGAGTTTAAAATTTACAGCCGCACCCTCTCTGCCGCGGAAATCCAAGAGGATGCACAGGAGGGATTCCAGCAGATCGCGGACAACACCTTGGACCGCATGGATCTGGCGGAGGAAAACGGCCTTACTTCCTTAAGCGGCGTGGCGGACGATCTGTCGCTTCCCGCCAAAGTGGAGGGCGTTCCGGTGGAGTGGAGCTCCTCCAACGAGGCCGTGCTGTCCAAGGCGGGCAAAGTGGGATCGGTCACAGCGGCCACCCAGGTAAAGCTGACGGCAAAGGCCACTAAAAACGGCAAGACCCAGACGAAGGATTTCTCCCTTACCGTGGTTCCCAAAGGAACGGTTCAGCCCGATGAGCTGAATGCGGTCACGACGGTTCCAGGCCGGGTGCCCGAGCTGCCCGAAAAGATTTCCGCCAACGGCGGAACCCGCAGCGTCAAGGTGAACTGGGAGGAGCTCTCCCCCAATCAGTACGCCAAGGCGGGCTCTTTCACCGCTTCTGGAAAGACGGCTGAGGGCGGCGTGGATGTATCCGTGCAGGTGGTTGTGGACGGGGATTCCCTGGAAAATCCCTTGATTCACGTGACGGCCCCCGACCCCTATGTGACCTATCACGACGGATACTACTACTACGCGAGACAAAACGCCAACACAGGCACTACGGTCTCTAAAGCAAAACGGATTCAGGATCTGGAATCGGCGCCCCGGGTGTCGGTCTACACCGCGCCCTCCACGGGGATGTATTCCAAAGAATACTGGGCGCCTGAGCTTCATTACATCGACGGCTGCTGGTACATCTATGTGGCGGCGGACGACGGCAACAACGCCAACCACCGGATGCACGTGTTAAGAAGCACCGAACCGGACAACGCCCAGGCTCCCTATGAGTATGTGGGCAAGCTGACCCCTACCAAGTACAACGAAAGCACCAAGACCTGGGAACCCGACGCCGCTCAGGACAAATGGGCCATCGACGGCACCGTCATTCAGGACGAGGTCAGCGGCCGGAACTATTTTGTCTGGTCCGGATGGGAGGGCAATGTGGACGGCATGCAGATCACCTACATCGCCGAGATGCTCAACCCCTGGACTTTAAAGGGCGACCGAGTGGAACTGAGCCGTCCCGACCAGGGGTGGGATCAGAAGGGCCACGGCGAAGGCGGCGGCCTTGAACTCAACGAAGGCCAGCAGATCGTGTACCGCAACGGAAAAGTGTACATTTTCTACTCTGCAAACTTCAGCGGAAGCGACTGGTACTGTTTAGGGCAGATCACCGCGGAACTGGGCAAAGACCTGACGGACAAAAACAACTGGACCAAAAAGACCGATGGACCGGTGTTTACCCAGTCGCTGGATCCCGCCGACAAGGTCTACGGACCGGGCCACGCCTCCATCGTTCAGTCCCCTGACGGAAAAGAGGACTGGCTGATTTATCACGCGTTCCAGAGCTCCGGCGGAGGCTGGGGCGACCGCAGCGCCCGGGCTCAGAAAATTACCTGGGACGGGGACACGCCGGTGTTCGGCAACCCCGTGGCCTTTGGCGACATCATCGACGGCCCCTCTGGGAATCCGGATGTCACCGTGTATAAATACGAGGCGGAAACCGCGTCCCTGTCCGGCGGCGCCATGCCTGCCGTGCGGCCCCGATCCTCCGGCGGGAAGGCCGTCACCGGCCTGACTGGGAACGGCGCCCTCACCTTTGACGTTTCGGTGGAACAGGCGGGCGAATACGCGTTGTCCATCATGGCAAACTCCCGGGCGACCTCCGGCAACGCCACCCAAAAGCTGACGGTCAACGGCAAGGAATACACCGTGGTGTATCCCGGAACCAATGTGGAGCAGGACGTGTGGGTTCCCTGCTATGATGAGGCCGCTTCGATGAAGGGGCAGGGCCTGACGGTGAACCTCAAAGCGGGCAAAAACACCATCGTTCTGACCGCGGCTGGTCAAAAAGCGGATGTGGACTACCTGCAGCTTACCCTGGAAAAGGCGGAAGAAGTCGCCCCCACCAAGGTGACGGTCACGGCGCAGGATACCACCATTCAGGCGGGCAAGTCCACCGTGGTCACCGCTAAGGTGGAACCGGAGGGTACGGCCCAGGCTGTGACCTGGTCGTCCAGCGACCCGAAGGTTGCCACCGTGGACGCCACCGGCAAGGTGACCGGCGTCGCGGAGGGCAAGGCGGTAATTACCGCCACGGCCTCTGACGGCAAGACGACCGGCTCGGTGGAGATCACCGTCACCAAGGCGGAAGATCCCGATCCGGGCGAGTCCTCTAAGCCCAGTGAACCCAGCACCCCCAGCGAGAAGCCGGAAGATCCCTCTACCCCCAGCACGCCTGGGGAACAGCCGGGGGATTCCTCGCAAGAGCCCGATCCCGGGCCGGATGACTCCCAGCCGGTTACACCGGACGGTGGATCTTCCAGTCAGGGCGGAACGGTAGACGGCAGCAACCCGGTTACCGGCGGCGCGATTCCCGCGGCGGCCGGACTGCTGGCTCTTGGCTCCCTGTGCGGCGCGGCAATTGTGCTGAAAAAACGCCGGTAATGGAGTTTTAACGAAAAAACCCTGACGGGAAAAAGCCCGTCAGGGTTTTTTGTATCGTGAAACTTAGCCTACGCGCGGGCCAGGCCCAGCCGTCTGCGTTTTTGCATGGGATAGTTTGGGGACGGAGCGTTTTTTCCTTTGGCTGGTGCTGGGTCAGCCACCGGACAGTGTCTGCCACGGTGCGCCGCAGGTCCCGGGGACGGTACCCCAATTCCGCAGAAGCCTTGTCGTGGGAAAACCGGTCGTTGCTTTGCAGGGTGTATAAGGAATACCGGGTGTAAAGAGGACGGGCGTGGCGGCGTCTGGCGGAAAATTCCATCAGGGGAGCGGCCGCCTTTGCCATCCACATGGGAAGTACCGGCAGGCGGCGGCGTCCGGTTTCCCGCCGGACCATCTCCAACACTTCTTTGACTTCATAGTGCCGGTTGGACAGGATATAGCACTCCCCCGCCCTGCCTTTGTGGGCGGCCAGCAGGCACCCTTTGGCCACATCCCGCACATCCACAAAGTCGTAGCCGCCGTTTACACAGGCGGGCAGGCGGTTGTGCAGATAGTCGCCGATCATCTGAACCAGGTGGTTTCCCGTCCCGTCATAAGGGCCGATGATGCCGGAGGGGTGCACCACCACCGCGTCCAGACCCTGTCCGGCGGCGTCCAGCACCGCCTGGGTGGCCTCCGCCTTGGTTTTGGCATAGCCGCCTTCCACCCACAGGGGAGAAAAAGCAGAGACCTCCCGCAGGACGGTCAGATGCTTGCGCTTTTCCGGGATGGCGTGCACCGAACTGACATAGACCAGCCGGTGAGCCTGATATTCCCGGCACAGGGCGATGATGTTTTTCGTTCCGTTTACGTTGACGTCGTATAGCAGATCGGAGCCGTGCTCCGAGATATCCACGATTCCCGCTGTGTGGATGACGATGCATTCTTCCCCGGCGAGCCCCTCAAACAAAGGGCGCAGGGAATCTTTGTCCCGCACGTCCCCCTGGATATAACATACCCCGGGGAACGAAAGCGGGCATTCTCCGGGCAGGATCAGCCCGCGGACAAAAGCTCCCGCCCGGCTTAACATCCGAACCAGGGTTCCGCCCAGATGGCCGTTTGCTCCGGTGATCAGATAGGTGTATTTCATGAATCCTCGTTCCTTTCCAATTTGAAAACCTGCGTCTATAAAATCGCAACAAACTGTTTATATATTTGACACTGTGTTGATTATCTTTCCCACTTGTAGTATACTATATACAGAAGGAAGGAGCAATCCACAGACTGGGGCAGGCTGACCGGATATTCAACAAACCGGACAGCAAGTGTTGAAGAGAAGGGGATGTTATGAAAAAGTTTACAGAGGATCACCGGTCCCGGGTGACAAAACTGTTGCTTCGGCGGGCGTTCACCGACCTGTTGGAGCAAAAACCCATTCAGAGCATTTCGGTCAAGGAGCTCTGCGAGCGGGCGGGGATCAACCGGGGCACTTTTTA
>CAJFTY010000011.1 GCA_904420045.1 Candidatus Metaruminococcus caecorum
CTGGAGGCGATCAGCTTTTGCTCTACCAGTGCCTCTACCAAAGCGGTTCCCAGTCCGTCAATGTTCATGGCGTTGCGGGAGGCAAAGTGGATGATGTTGCGCAGCACGGTTGCAGGACATTCCGGATTGGTGCACCGGATGACTGCTTCATCCTCTTCCCGTAGGCAGGAAGCGCCGCACACCGGGCATACGTCGGGGATTTGGAATACTTTGCTGTCCGGCGCATGCCGGGCCACGCCCACCACCTCGGGGATAATGTCTCCAGCCTTGCGCACAATGATCGTATCGCCGATGCCGATCTGTTTTTCGCTGATAAAATCCTGGTTGTGGAGCACCGCCCGGCTTACGGTAGTGCCCGCCAGGGTGATCGGTTCGAACACCGCGGTGGGGGTCAGCGCGCCGGTGCGCCCCACGTTGATCTGAATGTCCAGCAGCGTGGTCTGTTTTTCCTCCGGCGGATACTTAAAGGCCACTGCCCATTTGGGAAACTTAGATGTCTCCCCAAGCTGTTCCCGCTGAGCGTAGTCATCCACCTTGATGACCGCGCCGTCGATATCATAGGAATACTCACCACGTTTTTCCCCGATGCGGTCAATTTCCAGCATGCAGTCCTCGATCTTTTCATATACATGATAGGATGGGATGGTTTTAAAGCCCAGGGATTTTAAAAAATCCAGCGACTGCTTGTGAGAAGTGATGGTCTCCCCTTCCACCTGCTGGATGTTAAAGACAAAGATGTCCAGCTTCCGTTTGGCTGTCACCTTGGAATCCTTTTGCCGCAGAGAACCCGCCGCCGCGTTCCGGGGATTTTTAAACGGCGTTTCTTCGTTTAACTCCTGCTGTTTGATGACCTCTAAAAAAGAGGTGTGGGGCATGTAAACCTCACCGCGAACCTCTAAAAACGGAAGGAGTTTTGAAAGCCGCAGGGGGATTGACCGAATCGTTTTGAGGTTGGCGGTCACATCCTCGCCCACAAAGCCGTCCCCCCGGGTAGAGCCCCGAACCAAGACGCCGTCCCGATATTCCAGCGACACCGAAAGCCCGTCGATTTTGGGTTCCACCACATAGCGGGGCGCCTCGATTTGTTCCCGCACCCGCTGGTCAAAGGCCAGAAGTTCCTCTGTGTCGAATACGTCCTGCAAGCTTGCCATCTGGACGGTGTGGGCGACCTTTTCGAACCGGTTGTCCGCCTCCCCACCCACCCGGACGGTGGGGCTGTCGGGGGTAATCA
Source organism: Candidatus Metaruminococcus caecorum (assembly GCA_904420045.1). GTDB lineage: Bacteria > Bacillota > Clostridia > Oscillospirales > Ruminococcaceae > Metaruminococcus > Metaruminococcus caecorum. Next base: position 1,232 of record CAJFTY010000011.1, read on the forward strand.
GTTCCGGGTGCTTCGCTTCCAGCGTTTCAAGCTCCCGGAGCATTCGGTCGTATTCAAAGTCGGAGATCTGTGGATCGTCCAACACATAATATTGATGGCTGTGATAATTGAGCTGTTCCCGCAGTTCTTGCGCGCGTTTTTGCGCCTGTTGCATTTCCATATCGAAAAATCGCTCCTGAACGAATCAGAATTTTCAATCGTATTGTTTTAGTATACCACATTTCCCCTGTTTTAGAAACAGTTTTTTCATAAAACAGGGGATTTTGCAGGCAAAAAGCGCACAAAATCCCCTGGATATTCATATAGTAGCATAGAAGGCCGCGAAACGGTCATCCAGTCGAACGCTGTCGCTTTACAGGAAAAGGAGTTGTCATGAGTATGAGACGTTTTCGATTGCGTAGAAAAACGCCCTCTGTCAACCCTTGGCGTCCGCTGTTCATAAAGCTTCTGCTGGTTTTTTTGCTGCTCTGCCTCAGCGTATATGGACTGGATCGGATGATGCGTCCTACCATTCAGACCATGATTTGCTATAAAGCGAAAACCCTTGCCACAAAAATGATCAACGACGCAGTATATGAACAGTTGGAGTCTTTGGGGTACACCTATCAGGATCTGGTGGCGATTTCCAAGGACGACACCGGCGCGATTTCCGCTATTGAGACAGACACCATTAAGGTGAACAAGATTAAATCCTCAGTGGTCAAAGCCGTCAGCGATGTTGGGACAAAACTGTCCGAAGCCTCCATTCAGATCCCCATCGGCACGCTGACCAATATTGCATATTTTTCCGCACGGGGGCCTTCGGTTACCCTGAAAGTAATCCCTCAGGGTGTGGTGAAAGCGCAGTTTGTCAGTAAGTTTACAAGCGCCGGCGTTAATCAGACCCATCATCAATTGATGATAAACGTTTCCATGGAAGCGGCCGCAGTAATTCCTGGGTTTACGTCCAACGTGGATATCCCCTCGGATTTTATCATTGCCGAAACCGTCATCGTAGGAGACGTGCCGGAGTACTATACCCAGATCACCGGCGCAGATCAAGAGCTTTTGGAAAAGATCGACGCTTACGACCGCTCCAGTGCAAAGCCCTGAGAAAAAAGCCGCTTACTTGAGTTCCGCGATGGTTACGCCGTCTTCCCCTTCGCCGTAGACTCCCAGCCGGTAGGAGCGGATGCTCTTGTGCCGCTTTAAGTCCTGATGGACAGCGGCCCGCAGGGCGCCCGTTCCTTTGCCGTGGATAATGTTGATGTGGGTCACGCCGGTGAGCACCGCGTTGTCGATAAAGCTGTCCAGATCCAGCAGGGCTTCCTCCACCGTCATGCCCCGCAGGTCAATTTCCGTTTTGACCTCCCGGCGGCTTTTGCTCTGCACGCTTTTGATGGTCTTGCCGGAAAGCTGCACATTCTGCTTTTTGTCCAGCAGCCGCAGATTGCTCAAGGGAACCCGGGTTTTCATGATCCCCGCTTGCACCAGCACGTTGCCGGATTTGTCCGCGGGCTGTAAAACAGTTCCCTCTTTGTCGATGTCAAAAATCAGGACCGTATCGCCTTTTTTCAGTTCCCTGGGCAGGCGGTAACCTTCCTCCTGCCGTTTTCCGCTGACAGGGTTTGCCTTGTCGTACAGCCGGGAAAGGTTTCCCTTGAGCTGGGATTTGGCCTTTGCCGCCATTTGAGAAAACTCCGCCTTGTCCTTTTCCTTGCGGATGCGAGTGAGTTCTTCGATCATGGCCTCCGACTGGACACGGACGTCCTCTACGATCCGGCGGGCTTTTTCCCGGGCCTGTTCCAGCTCCTGTTCCTTTTGGCTTTCCAGTTTTCTTCGCAGATCGTCCAGCTCCCTGCGCTGCTGAGAGACCGAGCGGTTTAAAAATTCGGTCTGTCTGGTTTTTTCCTCAAATTCCCTGCGGGCACGCTCCAGGTTGTCCACCACATCCTCGAACCTCTTGTTTTCCCCTGAAACAAAGGTCTGAGCGTTGTCCAGGATATCCTGGGAAAGCCCCAGCTTCTGAGAGATCGCAAAGGCATTGGAACGCCCCGGGACTCCGATGAGCAGCCGGTAGGTGGGGCGCAGGGTATTTACGTCAAACTCGCAGCAGGCGTTTTCCACGCCTTCGGTTTCCAACGCGTACATTTTAAGCTCCGCATAGTGAGTGGTGGCCGCCACCCGGCAGCCTTTTTCCCGCAGCTTTTCGAGAATCGCAATGGCCAGTGCCGCGCCCTCTACCGGGTCGGTACCAGAACCCAGTTCGTCCACCAGAACCAGAGAAAAACTGTCGGCTTCCTCCAAAATCGAGACGATGTTGGTCATATGGGCGGAGAAAGTAGACAGGCTTTGCTCAATGCTCTGCTCGTCCCCGATGTCCACCAGCACCTTATCGAAGATTGAAATTACGCTGTTATCGGATACTGGGATCAGAAATCCGCACATGGTCATCAATGTCAGCAGCCCAATGGTTTTTAAGGTGACTGTTTTACCGCCGGTATTGGGGCCGGTGACAATCAGGCTGGAATAATTCTGTCCCAGGCTTACGTCAATGGGAACCACCTTGTTTTTGTCGATCAGGGGATGCCGCGCCTTTTTCAGCACCACTTCCCCTTTTTGGGAGAGCTTCGGCGCCATGGCGTTCATGGAAGCCGCCAAATTCGCTTTGGCAAAATAAAGGTTTAACTGGATGGAAGTGTCAAACCCGTTGACGATAAAATCCCCCTGCTGGGCGCATTGGGCGGACAGGTCGGCTAAAATTCGGTCGATCTCCTGCTGTTCCTTGACCTGCAGCACCCGGATTTCATTGTTGGCGTTGACCACCGAGGCGGGTTCGATAAACAGCGTCGCCCCGCTGGAGGAGGTGTCGTGTACCATGCCGGGCACGTCGTTTTTGTGCTCCGCCTTCACCGGCACCACAAACCGCCCGTCCCGCTGGGTGATAATCGCATCTTGCAGATATTTCTGGTAGGAAGACGACCGGATCATGTTGTCCAGATGCTCCCGGGCCTTTAACGCGATGTTTTTCATCTTCCGCCGAATGGAGGATAGCTCCGCGCTGGCGTTGTCGTCGATTTCGTTTTCATCAATGATCGCCGAGGTGATGGCCTTTTCAAGGCTCCGGCAGGGATACAGCATGCCGAATAGCTCGTCCAGCGAGGTTTGTACCGATTCACATTGACTGTGCCAGTCGTCCAGAATGCGAACCTGGCGCAGCGCCGCCGCGATGTTTAAAAGCTCCCTGGGAGTGAGCGCGCCGCCCGCCCGGCACCGTTTCACCGATCCTGCGGGATTTGAAAGACGCAGAAAATTCGGCGTTCCAAAGCGAGAGGCCAGCGAAAAGGCGTCGTTTGCCTTGTTAAGCTCCCGCTGGACGGTGTCAAAGTCATGGGAGGGCGTAAGCTCCAAGGCCAGTTTGTAAGCGTCCTCACAACAGGTCTGCTCCGCCAGTTGTTTGAGGATCTTGTCCAGTTCCAAGGTTCGATAATCTTTATGTAAACGTTCCATGTTGTTCTCTCTTTCTGTAAAGGGAATTTGCTTTGCTTACAATTTCGGCAGGTTTTTATAAAAATCCAACGAGTGAAATCCCCTGCCGCAGTGGTACAGCGTATAATATTCTGTAATGGTTCCCAAATATTCCAGAGCCTTGGGTTCCAGTTTAAATAAGAACAGCTTTTTTAAATCGGCCTCGGTCATAAACCGCAGAGCGGCTAAAATCGGCTTGTTTAAAGGGAAACAATTCATCTGGGAGCTTTCCTCTGCGCAGGCCCGGCAGCGCAAAAGCCCCTCGGCGGGATAAAATACCGCCTGCTCTTCGCAGTCGTTCCCACAGGATGCGCATTCGCTTAAGTCCGGACAAAACCCGGAAATCGCCATGAGTTTCCACTCGAACACCGGCTTTAAAAACGCAGGCGTACGGGCGGATGTGCAAAGATAAGACAATGTGTTAAGGGCTAGCCTCAGATAGTCTTCCCCGTTGTCCTCCCCGGGAGAGATAAAGCTTAAAAGCTCGCAGAAATAGCTGGCCAGCGCGGTTTTTTCGATATCCAAGCGGATGTCGTAAAACGACTCGATCACCTGGGCGTCGTTGACGACGTAAGAGCTTTTTCCCTGAAACAGGGTAAACTCGGAAAAGCAAAGCGGCTGTGTCCCGCTGAGCAGCTTGCTTTTTACGCTTTTTACCCCTCGGGCAGAGGCTTCGATCACACCCTGATCTTTTGATAAAATGGTGATGAATTTATCCTTTTCACCGATATTGCGCTGTTTGAGCACCAGCCCCTGGGTTTTGATTACCATATGTGCGTCCATCCTCGTTGGCGAAAGCATGTCCGTCGGCAGACGGCTGCTTAGGTGAATTGGCTTCCTGTGAAGCATGGGAAGCCAAGGCTGTATTTATCGTCTTGTAGGTTAAGTAATCCTCGATTTTGCCGGTGTGTTCAAATCGTTTCCACAAATCAAGCTGTGTTTGATCTTCCACGCTGATCGCTCCTTTCTAAATGAACGCTGTCACTTTATCAGTGTTGCCGAAGGAGCTGGATTTATTGATGGAAAAAACAAACAGTTGATCGCAGCCGGCAATCAGGAAAGGCCGAAGGATTTAATCAGGCTTTCTTTATTGCGCCAATCGTCTTTGACTTTCACCCAGCAGGTTAAGTTGACTTTACTGTCCAAAAAGCTCTCGATCTCCACCCGGGCGTCCGATGCAATCCGTTTGAGCATGCTGCCGCCCTTGCCGATAATCATCCCCTTGTGGGAAGCCTTTTCGCAGAAGATGGTGGCTTCGATGTCGATGATGGGCTTATCTTCCCGCTCCCGCATCTTGTCAATGGCAACGGCGGTGCCGTGGGGGATTTCTTGGCGCATTAAAAGAAGCAGCTTTTCCCGGATGATTTCCGCCACAATTACACGTTCTGGCTGATCGGTGAGGGTGTCATCGGGAAAAAAGTGCACGCTTGGCACGGCAAAGCGCGACAGCTCCTGCTTTAAGTCGTCAAGCCCTTCCCCATGCGCGGCGGAGATGGGCACCACCGCGTCAAATTCGTGCAGGGCTTTTAGCTCCTCAATCCGCTGAAGAAGCCGGGACTTATCCGCTATGGTGTCGATTTTATTGACCGCCAGGATACAGGGGAGCTTTTGCTGCTTTACCGATTGAATCAACTCTAGCTCCGACGGAGTAAGCTCTCCGGCGGGTTCCACCACCAGCACAACAACATCCACTTCGGAGACGGATTCCGTCACCGTTTTGACCATGTGCTCGCTGAGCTTGGTTCTGGGCTTGTGCAGCCCGGGAGTGTCGGTGAATACATACTGCACCAGGCCTTCGGTTAAAACACCGGTGATTCGGGTTCGGGTGGTCTGGGGCTTGTTGGTGACAATCGCCACCTTTTCTCCCAGCAAAGCGTTGAGCAACGAGGATTTACCCACATTGGGCTTTCCTACAATGGCTACAAACGCGCTTTTCGTTTCCATCTGTTCCATAAACATTCCTTTCCGACAAAAGGCAGTAAACGCCGCCTTTGTTAAACACCTCTTATGAAAAATCAGTCTCAAAAATAGCTGTTTTTAAATGCCGCGTTCCAACGCATTTAAAAACAGCTATCCTCTTGTACGGCTACTTTTGCCCTTTGGAAGGCGGAACATTTCCGTTCCCTTGAAAATAAACAGTGTACCCGCAGTAATCAGCACAGCAAACAGGATTAATAAAAACGGTGAAGTGAACACGCACGCCAACGCCGCCAGCAGCTTTTGGGGTTTCCAAAAAAGACCGATGCCCACCAACACAGCCACGCCTGCGGCAATTAAGACTGCACCTGCCGCCACATCCTTGGCGATTCTGGCCAGGCTGTCGTACGCTGGGGACTGCAAGTCCACCAGCGCCTCAATGGCCGTATTGACCATTTCGGCTACGATCACAAATCCCATTGCCAGGATCAAAACGGCATATTCCAATGCCGTCAACCCAAAGACCAGGGAAAAAATGGTCACCACCACCGCCACTACCAGATGAATACGCATGTTGCGTTCATTTCGAATACACAGCCACAGGCCGCGAAACGCATATAAAAAGCTCTTTACCAGCCCTCGGATCTGCTGTTTGTCAATTTTCATCGCTCATCACGTAGCTGGCGCCTCGGGGAACGCCCAGCTTGGTCAAAACGATTTCTTCCTTTTCCCGCATCTGTACAGCTTCCAGACCGCCGGCTTCGTGGTCATATCCCAGCAGATGGAACATGGAATGAACCGTTAAAAAGGCCACTTCCCGCTGTAAAGAATGGCCGTAGACCCCGGCCTGCTCCATCGCCTTTTCCATGGAAATCACGATGTCACCCAGCATATAGGCGCCGGTCTCCTCGTTTTTGTCATACACGCCGTTTTCACCCAGCGGAAACGACAGAACATCGGTTTCAATATCCTTGTTCCGATACTGGGCATTGAGCTTTTTAATTTCCTCGTTGCTGACAAACGAAACGCTTACTTCCGCGCTGCCGGAAAAGTTCTCATGCACCAGCACCGCATGGCAGCACCGGCGGATCAAAAGACGAATGCCTGTGGGGATTTTTACTTGAGACTGCTTGTTACTTATTAAAACTTTTATCTTGTCCATGGCTACTCTTACGTTTGCCCTCCTCGTAAAATTTATCGTACGCTTTGATGATGTCCTGTACAAGCTTATGCCGGACCACGTCCTTTTCCGTAAATCGGAGAATGCGGATATCCTCCACGCTTTTTAACACCTTGGCGGCTTCCACCAAACCAGAGCGGCGCGCGTCCGGCAGGTCGATCTGGGTGACGTCGCCGGTGATGACCGCTTTGGAATTAAAGCCCAGCCGGGTTAAAAACATTTTCATCTGCTCCGGCGTGGTGTTTTGCGCCTCGTCCAGAATGATAAACGAATCGTCCAGCGTGCGCCCGCGCATGTATGCCAAAGGCGCCACTTCGATGTTGCCGCGCTCCTGATATTTCTGGAAGTTCTCCGCACCCAGCATGTCGAACAGCGCGTCGTACAGCGGGCGGAGATACGGGTCTACCTTGTTTTGCAGATCTCCGGGCAGAAATCCCAGCTTTTCCCCCGCCTCCACAGCGGGCCGGGTCAGGATGATCCGGTTGACCTCATGTGCCCGGAAAGCCTTGACCGCCATAGCAACCGCCAGATAGGTCTTTCCCGTTCCGGCAGGGCCGATTCCCAGCACCACCGTGTTGTCCCGGATGGCCTCCGCATAATTTTTCTGCCCCAGGGTTTTGGGTTTGACGGGCTTTCCCTTAGCGGTGATGGTGATGCAGTCGTTCCACAGGGCGGTAAGCTTTTCCTCGCCCCCTTCACGCACTAGGGACATCACATAGCGGACGTTCTGCTCGTTGAGGGTCTCCCCTTTGTTAAGCATGGTCAGCAGTCCGTCTACGGCCTTGGCCGCCAATATCACCTGCTCCGGTTCCCCGCTGATTTTAATATCGCTTCCCCGGCTGACAATGGTTACATGAAATTCGCTTTGTAAAAGCTTGATATTTTCGTCGAAGCTTCCAAACAGCGCGACCGCATCCTCCATCCGGTCGATATTAATCAGCTGTTCTATCATTTAAATCCTCCGCCGCGATCGTTTTTTACGACATATTGTGAGCATATCACAAAAAATAAAATATTTGCACAAAAAAACATTAAAAAACTGTGAAAGTTTTCTCGTTTCTTATTATAACACAATTCGCGGCGTTTGCAATCAACTTTTTTGATTTTCTGCGTCATTTGTATAAATTTCCTGCATTTTTCCGATTTCTTCCTGACATGTATAGTGAACGGTGAGGATTAATTCCCCGTTTTTTAAATCCTTTTCGCTTTTTTGATCTAAGATTTCCGCGTCTTTGAGTTCGTTTTTTTCATATTCTTTTCTTTGTTTTTCCGCTTCTTCCGCCGCCTGTTTATCTGTAAACTCCTGGGATTTCATCTGATAAAACTTGTATTCGTTGGTGTATAGGCCGAAGGGCAGATCAACCCCAAACAGATTGAGCTTTTGATAAGACGGCGTAACATCGTAGGTTCCCGCCTGTTTGGTGGCCAGAAAAAGCGGGAGTTTAAGGCCGAACAGATCCAGGATATAACGTTTTTTAGTTTCGCCGGTGTATTCTTTTTTCTGGGATTTTAAAGGAATCTTAAACTGCATGTCAAACTGGGTAGTGGCGTATACCTTGGCGGAAGCGTGGCGCAGGGTGGTGTTCCCGTTGGGATCTTCAATAATCCCGCTGACGATCAGATCGCCTTCCTCTACCACGTCGCCTTTTTGCACCACGCCCTGGCCGGCAAAAATCTGCAGTTTGGTGATCTGTCCCGTTCGCCTGGCCACAATGTTGCAGGGGCTGGTGGTGGGAACAATGTCAGGCGCTTTGACACTTTCCCGAATTTCGATCCATACTTTGCTTCCCGACTGGTTGACGCCGACCCAGGAAACCCCCTCCAGCTTGGAGCGAGCCTCGATCTCGATCGCTTTAAAGTCCAGCGCGGGCTTAAAGGCCCCTTTGTGCACGCCCAGCTTTTCCATCGTACTCAGGACATACTCTTCGCTGAGATTTTTGTTGCCGGAAACTTCCACGTTCCAGATAAAATTCTGCATAATGAATAGAAAAAGCACCACCGCTGCGATCCCAATAAAAGCCCCCAGCCGGCGGCGGTATTTCCGTAGGAAAAACGGCAGGCCGTGCCGCTCCAGCACCTTGGTCCGAACGCCGCATTTTCTGGCCATTTTTGCAATTCTTTTATATTCTTTTGCAAGAGTGAAGCCCTGAAACGCCCCGTTTACCTTGGCCATATCCCACAGGTTGAGCCCATGCTGCGCGATCAGGTTCATCAACCGTTCCATCGCCCCGCCCTGAGCTGAAAAACGAACGGTTCCGCGTAGAAATCGCAGCAGTTTGATCGTAAACATACGGTTTACTCCCTCCCAGGCTGGTCAGGCGATAAACTCCACCGACCAAATTTTTCCTGTAATCATAATATTTTCAGTGGTCAGGCATTTAAGGGTCAGCCCTTCGCCTGTAAATTTGATCTCCATTTTATGACCGCTGATTCGGATGATGTTGTCATCGTATTCTAAAATCCCTTTACAGCCTTCCAGCAGCGCTTCCTTATTGGACAGGATATCCAGCTGTGAGACATTTGAAAAGGTCTCCATTGGGATATCAAACGTTTTGCTCACAGCTGATTTAAGGCCCTGTTTTGTTCCCTTTTCGTTTCGCTTTTTTCTCATAACCGCCTCAACCCTTTCCCTTTTGGCGTTTTTACGCACAATATAATATATTAGCGGGAGAATTTTCATATACTTAAACCGCGCAACTTCTCAATGAAAGGCGGTTTTCGGATGAAACGTTCCTCCTACTGGATCATACAGCTCAAACGCGCTGGTGCTGCCGCGGCGGCAGGAGTGGTATTGCTTCTGGTCGTGCTGCTACTGTTGTTTTCCAAGGAGGTCGCGCAAGGGGTCGCTCATGGCCTTACCGTCTGCCTGGAGGTGGTCATTCCCTCCCTTTTTTGCTTTATCGCCCTGTCCGGTCTCATTATGCGCACCAAGCTCTCCAGCTGGATGTTCAAGCCGGTGGCAGGGATGGTGTCAAGGCTCTATGGAGTAAAAAGACATCACGCGGCCATCGTGCTTTTGAGCATGGTAGGCGGGTATCCCGTAGGGGCCAAGTTGATCTCTGACGCTGTAAAGGATAATGAGCTTACACAAAAGGAAGCACGCCGGATGCTTTGCTTTTGCGTCAACAGCGGCCCCGCATTTATCATCGGTTCGGTGGGCATTCCGGTTTTTGGAAGCGTCCGAGCGGGGATGATGATCTTCGCCTCTCATCTGATCGCCTCATTTGTAATCGCACAGGTAACCAGAAAAAACAGGGATACCGCCCCGGGCTGCGAATGTCCCCTGGCCAAGCAGGACTTTCCCTCCGCTTTGGTGGATGCGGTGCAGTCAGCAGCACGTTCCATGACGCTGATCTGCTGTTTTGTTCTGGTGTTCAGCGCGGTGAATACCATTTTGACGCAGACGGGTGCAGTCAACCTGCTGTGCAGTTCACTTAGTGAAATCATCCCACCGGAGCTGGCACGCTCCGCACTGTTTGGCGTTCTGGAAGTCACCAACGGTTGTCTGGCGCTTTCCTCTCGTTTTGGAGGAACAGCGGTCCTTCTGGCCAGCGGGATGACCGCCTTCGGCGGACTTTGCGTCCACATGCAGGTCAAGGCGATTTTACGGGGAACCGGGGTGAAAATGGGAGCTTTTGTTCTGACTCGTCTCGGCTATACAATGGTCAGCGTGGCCGTGACAGCAGGGCTGTTGTTTTTGTTTCCGGACGCTGTACAGACGGGAGCCTTTGCGCCGGGCGTATCCGCACAGGTGAGCTCGGCAACGATTCCCGCGTCTATCTTTTTGCTGATTTTATGCGTGTTGCTGTTGTTATCCGCGAAAAAATCTGTTACTATAAAGAAAAAGGATTCCTGATACCAAAAACAGCCGGAGGCGATTATGGCCAGAAAAAAACTGTTTGGAAATTACATTGACCCTGCATGCGAATATTGTGAGCGTGGCCGCAAAACCAAGGACGGACAGATGGTCCTTTGTGAACGATACGGCGTAGTCGCGCCGTATTTTTCCTGCCGCAAGTTTGAATATGCGCCCTTAAAACGCGTTCCAAAGGGGATTCGTCCCCTTCCAAGCTATCAGAAAAAGGATTTTGAGCTGTAAAGTTTCAGCAGGCATCTTTCATAAAAAACCTCCCCGTTTTTTGGGAGGTTTTTTTGAGCTTTTGGAAAAGCAGAAAAACGATTACCGTTATGAATTGGTATAAGGAAAACGGCAAGTAAAAAGGAGTCCCACGCGCTAGATGCGTGGGACTCCTAAATCAACAGATGAAATCAATAAGCATATCCGCCATAATTACCGTACCCAAAATCAGTTCCAAAGTCGTATCCGTTTTCGCTGGACACGTCGCTGCTTTCAGGAGCGCTGGAAACCGGATTGTTGATCACATAGATCGTCAGGGTTTCCGATCCGCTGATATCGATGGTCGTGCCGGGATCGCGGTCGAGACGGGAGATATAGCCGTTGTCACGTCCTGGAGCTTCTTCCTCCACAATTTTGTAATTTTTAATGCCGCGTCGTTCCAGTTCAGCGATATACTCCTCTTTTTTCAGTCCATAGTAGTCTGGAATTTTCGGGAACCTACTTCCTTTGCTGACGGTTACTGTCACTTTTGTTTTCAGCTTGATCTGCGTATCCACCTTGATGCTTTGATCGCAGATAATTCCCTTGGCATAATTTTCGTTGTATTCTTCCTTGACGGTAATATCCAAAATCGAGGTGTAGTCGTTGTTGACCTTGACGGTTTCGTACACCTGGCCAACCAGGTTGGGCATACCATAATACTGGCCTTCATCCGAAACCGCAGCCTTGGAGCTGGAGGAATAGTCAGGAATACTGATGCCGCTTCCACTGGATACATCCTTGGAACTGTCTCCCAGCACAAACAGGATGATTAACACGGCCACGACAAGTAAAATTGCGCCGGTAATACCCGTAGCGACTAACCAGTATTTTTTATTGGATTTTGGTTCTTCCTCCTGTTCATCTTCTTCCGGAGTATGGACCGCTATGGGATCGTTTGTTACAACAGGCTGAAGCAGACGGCTGGATAACTCCCGCATAGTCTGAATTCGATTATCTGGAGAAAGCCGCAAGGCGTCCATAATTGTCGAGGAAACATGCTTTGGAATTGCTGGATTCAGGGTGTGAGGGTCCAACAGATTGTCGTTAATCGAACGGCTCATCGCCTCGGGCGGCATGGTGCCGGTTAAAACTTTATACAACACAGCGGCCAAGGCGTAAACATCTGTCCAAGGACCGTGCCAGCTGCTGGTGGAGTACTGTTCCGGAGCAGCGTATCCGGCAAACAGCTGCGCGGAAAGCTCGGTTTTTGCCGCCCGGCAGGCGCTGATGCAAAATCCGTCCAGTTTCAGCTCGCCCCGTTTGGTGACCAAGATCGTCTCCGGGCTAATCCCCCGATGGATGATATTGGAACCGTGCAGCACGCCCAATGTTGTCATCAAAGGCGTAAACATTCGCGCGGTTTCTTCCCAGTTTAATTCACCGGCATTTTCCATCAAATACTGGCGCAGGGAAATGCCACCGTCAATATGTTCGTGGATCGCGTAGACGGTGTTGTTGGCTTCAAAGATTTCATACACCTGCACCACATGGGTCAGGGTGCGGAATTTGGCAATGGAGTTGGACAGCTCGATAAAATCGGACATCAGGGCTTTATACTGCGTTTCACACCCCGCGATGATGTGAACCTGCCGACCGTCATCCTCTCGGTTTGCAAGGGTGTCCGGCAAATACTCCCGAAGTTCTACAATGCTTTCCAAAGATTGGTCAAAGGCGATGTACGTCGCCCCTTCCCCGTTGTAGCTGAGCAATTTTCCAACCACATAGCGTTCTTGTAAAATGGTGCCCGGCTCCAAATAAGCGGGCAGATGGGGGCTGCCTTCGATATATCCGCAAAAAGGACAAACGGAATTGCTGCCGATTTCTTTCATACAGCCTAGACAACGTTTGTTCTCCGGCATCATTGATTCACACTCCCAATCATATTCTAGATGCAAAATTGCTGATTCTTAAAATAAGACTATTTTATATAGTAACAATTCACTAGGGTTTTGTCAACCATTTTCCTGGATGCAATGGGTTACAAAAAGGTAAAATCGCACTGTTCCCAGTGCGATTTTGTTAAAGCTGTTGCAGGCTTTTCAAGGAAAAATCTTCAGGTTTAACACAGTTTTTCCTGGGCACGCTGTTCAAATTTTTCCTGTGCCACCACCACTCTGCGATGGGTGCCGCGGCCGATCACTCCGGCTTGATCACAGGCCTCCACCAAAAAGGAGACGCATTTTCCATCTACTTTTACAATCTCTGCTTTGGCAGAGACTGTCATTCCTTCGGGAGTTGCGCTGATGTGATCGGTGCTGATATACGTTCCCACCGAGGTTTCGCCTTCGTCTAAAAACTCCGCCAGACAAGCAGAAGCTGCCTGCTCCATTAAAGCGATCATCATGGGGGTAGCAAACACGGCTACCGACCCGCTCCCCACCTCGACGGCGAGCTGAGATCGGCCTACTTTTTTTAATGCAGTTGCAGTATGGTGTAAAATAGGGGATTTCATAATGTTGCCACTCCTTCGCTACACACGTTTATAGGTGGCTTCCACCTTGACATCATATTTGGATAGATCCTGGTCTTTTGCCAAGACATCCTCTGCGGTGAAAATCAATGTCCATGGACGGGAATCGCCGCTTTTGAGCGTGCCAAATTCCGATTCAGGGATGTTGAACTCGCCGTACGCCACTGTAATCAGATCCACCATGATGGTAATGGTGCACTTGAGATCGGTGATCGTATCTCCTGTCCGGTTTCGGAAAAATCCGTCCACAATCAACTGCCCCTGATCGTCGAATTTTGTTTGATATCCATAATAACTCAGCCCCGCCGGAGCGTTGCCAGCGGCATTCAGCTTTTCTTGAAGATCCGCTTTATACTCGCTGGAAAAGCCCGAAACGTCATCATTTGGGCCAAACGAATACGACTGCTCTGAGCTGCATCCGGACAGTCCAAGCAGCACCGCGCACAAAAAAATGGGAAGAATCATCTTAACAAATACCGATTTTTTCATGTTTTTCCTCGTTTCTTTTGGTTTTTTCTGTGATCCCTTTGGCAATCCTAAGGACAGCAGTATCCAGATCAAACAGCAAGCGTAAAACGATGCTTTACGTCTAATTATGACCGTATTCTTTACCAAATCTTAAGAACAAACTGCCTTTTTTTCTAAGCTAAAATATACTATACTATAAACGGGGCAATTAATCAACTCCAATTCGTAAACAATCCATTTCCTTTAATAAAGCCTTTAGAATAAGATAGGGATGATTACGCATGGAAAATGAACGTGAAAAAACAGACAACGATTTCATCACAGTTGTTTCGTTTAATCTAAAACGGGATGGAAAATTTAAACGAAAAAACAAGTGGGACAGCCGAAAAGCAATCGTCGCCGATATTATTAAAGAGTCGGGAGCCGCGGTCATCGGCGTACAAGAACTGCTCCCGAGCATGAAAAAAGACCTGAAGGATATGCTCAGGGGATATCATTTGATCGGAGTTGGGCGCTCCAGGGCCGCAACCAACGAACATTCCGACGTCATCATTAAAGACGAGGACACCGATGTGGCCTTTACCAAGACATTTTGGCTTTCCAAAAAGCCGGATAAAAGCGGCAGCCGCGCGTTTCTGGCTGCGTTTCCCCGCATTTGCACTGTGGTGGAGATCACCATTCGCAGACTTCATCAGCGCATCCGGGTGTTTAACACACACTTTGACCATGTAAGCCCGGTCGCCCGCAACCGGGCAGTGCGCCTGATTTTAAAAACAGCCGATGAACTAAACCAAACCGATCCCCTGCCCACCATTTTAATGGGAGACTTTAACGCAAAACCCGGATCCAAGCCAGTTCAGATGTTGAAATACAATACCCATCCCTACACACGTATCCAGTTCCACGACGTATTCTGCCATGCGCCTTTGGAAACTCAGGAACGCCTGGGTGGGTACAGAAACACCTATCATGGATTTAAAGAAAAGCGAAAACCCCATCCCATCGATTATATTTTTGTCAGCGAGGATTTTGAGGTGATGGATGTGGAAATCCTTCGGGAACAGGTGGACGGCCGGTATCCGTCGGATCACTATCCGATTATCGCTACCCTGCGGCTCAAAAAGCCTGGCCCTGTGCCGGCTAGGGGCTTATCTGGACAGGAAACGGCTTAGAAATACCGACGGTGCTGCTGGATCGCCGTTTTGACGGTCCGATGTAAAAAGAATCAGCTCCTGTTTTGCCCGGGTTGCCGCCACATAAAACAGCCGCGCTTCTTCCTCGCGGTCTTCTGTGCCCGAAATGGAATCGCGGCCGAAGGAAGCGGGAAAAATCCCGTCCATGACATCCAGCACCACCACCCGGTCAAATTCCATGCCCTTGGCGGCGTGCACCGTACTTAAAAAAATTGGCGCGTTGGGCGTCGCCTGACTTTCCAGCAGCTCAGGCAGTTCCCGCAGGCGGGCCAGAAAATCAAATACCGTGCGGCAATGTTCCGCGATGGCTTTCACTCCCTGCATCCGGAGCCGGTTCATTGCTTCCCCGCCCATTTTGGAATCCAGGTAGTCGCCGTATCCCAAGTTGAGTTCGATGGCGCGGATTGCCTGGGACGGGGCTTTTAACCGTAGTGCGGGAAAATCCCTCTGATACTGCCGGATGCGGTCTTTTTGAAAATCGGATAGCCCGTGCATGGAAAGCAGGGCCTCCCACACGCTGTCATAAGACGAAAGGTGTTCGCTGACAAATTCGTACATCATCCGGGATAAAAATAGCTTGTAATAGATCGAGCCAAAAGCCTTCAGATTGCACGGATCGACGCTCAGCCGTAAGAAATCCTGGATATCCCGCACCACCGCGGAGGCAAAAAAGCCCTGGCGGTTTTCTTTTTGATAAAAGGGGATCTCCTCCCGCAAAAGACGGTCCGCCAGGGGAACGCCGCTGTCATGGTACCGGTACAGCACCGCAAGCTGCCGGTCCGGGTGTTCCCGGTACAGCCGGACAATTTCCCCATACTGCCGGCCATAGTCTTTGAGCTTCAAGTGGGTTACCGCTCCCGGACTGTTATGGCTCACCATCTGTTTGGGATGGCGCTGCTTATTTTCACCAATAAACTGGTTAGCCCGGCTGACAATCACGGTACCTGAACGGAAGTTTTCCTCCATTTTCAGGATTTCCCCTTCCGGATAGTCCTTTGAAAAACAAAAGAGCTGTTCCGGACAGGCGCCCCGAAAGCCATAAATGCTTTGATCCTCGTCCCCTACCGCAAAATAGGAATCGCTGTTTTGGGCAAACAGCCGGATGATTCTTCCTTGGATTTCAGAAGTGTCCTGCGCCTCGTCCAGGCTGACGTGCCGGTACTGCCGGATCAAGCTCTCCCGCAGCCCGGGGAGCTTATGCAGCAGCGTCAAAGCGTGACAGGTCATGTCGTCAAAATCCATTTTGCCGCGCTCTCGTTTCCACTGGTCGTACAATTCAGCCGCCTGCTGGGGATGAGGAAGATTCCGGCCGGAAAAATATTCCCGGGAATATGGAAGCCCGCGGTTTTTGCACCAGGAGATCCGGTTGGATAAATATTCCAGGTCATCCTCGCTTAGCCTCCCCCCGTCCAACTCCCGGCAGATCTGACGCAAAAGCCCCAGCCGAGAATTTCCCTCCAAAAGCTGTGGCATGGGCCGCTGCACCCGATTCGCGTAACGTTTTAAGATTCGGTAGCACAGGCTGTGGATGGTGGAAAAACGGGGCGTTTGTGCGCAGAGTCCTCCAAACAGTTCTTCAAAGCGGCGGGCCATATCCCGGGCGGCCTCCCGGCTGAAGGTAATAGTCATCAAAGTGTTTGCGGGAACCTTTTTATTGAGAATAAGGTTTGCAAGCCGTGCGGTGAGCACCGTGGTTTTTCCAGAACCGGGCACGGCGAGAAGAAGTGTCTTTCCCGCCGTTTTTTCAATGGCCGCCGTCTGCTGCGGGCCGAATACGATCCCTTTTTCCTGCTTTAAATAAGCGGATATATCCATACCAAAAACCGTTTCTTTCCGATCAAATGAAATGTTTGTCCCGACGGACTGTTTCGCTGTGCGGTAATCCCCTTTTTTCGATTCATAGCGCCCGTCCGTAGGGATGCGTACGCGAAAAAAGCCTTAACCAGCCGGCGCGGCATAACAGGATTCGATCAGCTTTTTCAGGCGGGCTTCTCCCACACCCGGAACGTTTAAAAGCTGCTCCATGTTGTCAAATCCGCCGCAGTTTTCGCGGAACTCCAAAATATTCCGGGCCGTGACATCCCCGATCCCGTCAATTGTCAACAATTGCTCATAGGTAACGGTATTGATGTTAAATGGCCCCAAAAACACCGAAGAAGTCGGCCGGGAACCGGTACCACTTCCGCCCGCGTTTTTGCTTGCCGTCTTTTTAGAGGAAGTTTTCCTGGAAGAATTCTTGTTCGCCGCGGTCTTTCGGGAAGATGTTTTCTTGGAGGGCGTGGCCGTACCTTTCGATTGCCCATAAGCGCTTTTTCCCGGATTTTCAGCAGCAGTTTGATTGGATCCAGTGCTTCCGGCTGCATCGTCTTCCCCGGCGTCCGGGTCTTTGTCCCAGTCGCCGGGTTCGTACACCCCTTCGGAGCCCGGCGGATTTTCCTGCCCAGCCAGATAGGTCTCCGAATAATATCGGATAGACGGGGCCGCGTTTTGGGGTGTGTTTAAGGCGTTGTACAGCACAATTCCCACCGTCATCAGCCCGCATAAAACCAGAAAAGCCTTGACCAGCTTGTCCGTCCATTCTTTGTTCATGATCCCTCGTCCTTTACAAGTATGCGTTCTTTTCTATTTATACAGGTCTTTGTTTACTGAAATTCAAAGTGAACCGTGCTTCCGCTTTTGGCGGGGATGACCACCAGTTTTGCGTCGATCCGCTCTTTGAGCTCCGGCACATGAGAAATAATCCCGATGAGCCTCCCTCCGGTCTGAAGCTGCATCAGCGTGTTGACGGCACTGTCCAACGATTCTGGATCCAGGGTGCCAAATCCTTCGTCGATAAACATGGTTCCAATTTCCACTCCGCCCGCGTAACTGCTGACGATGTCGGCCATCCCAAGCGCAAGGCTCAGCGAAGCTTTAAAGCTTTCTCCCCCAGACAACGTGGAGACATCCCGTAACTTGCCGGTATAGCTGTCGAACACCTCCAGTTCCAGCCCGGAGCCTTTGCCGTGGCGTTCTTTTTCCTCTTTACGCCGAAGCTCATACCGGTTTGACGTCATCTGGGACAGCCGCAGGTTGGCGCTGGATACAATATCCTCAAAATAGGAGGCTAGCACATACCGCTCAAAGGACATTCGCTGCGCATTGTTTCCGTTGGCAAGCCTGGCCAGCCCTCCCACGGTCTGGTACTTCTTTTCGTAAGACTGAACGTGTTTTTGATTTTCCAAGAGCCGCCGGTGCGCCGATGCGTTTTGCTCCAAACGGGTTTTCAGTGCCAGTTGATGTTCGAAAAGCGCATCATACTGCCGCGTAATCTCCTGTTTTTTCTGGGAAAGGGCGTTTAAATCGGCCCGCTGTTTCCCGGAGAGTTCCTGTTTTAATGAGCGAAGCAATTCACTGTTCAGGCTTTGCCTGCGTCGGAAGGATTCCAGCTCCTCCTGGATGCCAGGCAGTTCGGACAGCCGCTGTTTGAGCTCGCGGTATTCCTCGTTGGTCTGAATGCCCGCCTCCAGCAAGACATTTTTAAACTGTTCCCGCAGGCGGCTGAGCTTTTGTTCCTCTTGTTTTGCAAAGCCTGTCAACTGCCGGATACGCTCCTGATAACGCTCCAGACCGGCCTGCGCTTTTGGCAGTTCGCTTCGGACCTGATGGAGGGTGTTTTCCAATTCAGTTTGTTTCCGGGTCAGTTCCTGTGTCTGCCGGTCCAGCTCCGCCGGGGAGCTCCCTCCCTGCTGCTTGAGCGCCTGGAGCAGCTGTTTTGCGGCCTCCTCTTTTACCCTGATCTCTGCTGCGAGAGCCAGCGACCGCCTGCCCGCAGCCTCCGCCTGCTGTTCCACAGCATCCCGGTCCAGAACGCGGCAGGCGTTGACCTGATCGGAAGGAAAGCCTTGCAGGGAGACAAGAATGCCGTCAAGCTCCTCGCAAAGGCGTGTTTCCCGCTGAACAAGCTCTTTCGCAGGCGCGGTAAATGTGGAGTCCCATTGATCGTCCCCGCAGGATAAAATCGCTTCAGGCTCAAAATCGGGCCACAGCTCCTGCTCCCGAAGGGCGTCGATCTGACGGCGGCAGAATGCATCCAATTCCTGCAAACGCCGGGTGAGTTCTTCAAATTCCGCTTTGGCCTGGTTAAGGCGTTCTTCTCCAACCGGTTCGCCTTCATATCCGGCGGGAGCGGGGTGCTCGGTCGACCCGCAGACCGGACAGGGGGCATTCGGGCGAAGCTTTTTCGCCAAAAATCCCGCCTGCTGATCCAGAAACAGCGAGAACAGGCGCTCGTATTGCGTTCGCTGCTCCCGCTGCCGCGATACAAGCTGATAAAAACGCCGGATTTGGTTGCGGAGTTCTTCCAACTGCGCCGACGTCTGCCGAATTTGTGTTTGCTGCTGCTGCTTGTCCAGAAAGCCCAGATACAACGTAAGCAGCTTTTCGCTCTGTTCGGATGCGGCCTGCGTCTCTTTTAGCTTTGCAAGCTCTTTGGCAGACTCCTCCAACTTTTGTGCCTGTTCTTTCAGAGAACTGAATCGCTGTCTGTTCTCCCGCAGAGCGGAAAGCTGCGCTTCCCATTCCGGGAGGGAACGGCTTTTCTCAGTCCAACTTTGCACTTCCTGTTCTGTGGAGGCGGCTTTTTCTTGTGCCGACGCAAGCTCTTCGGACAGGCGGTGCAGGGTGTTTTTGGATTCCACCACCGCCTGTTCCGCCAAAAATCCCTTTTGACAGCCGGACAGCCGGGTAAAGAGCGTCTGCCGCTCCTGCTGCTCTGGCTGCTGCCGGGCGAGCGCTTTTGCTTCCTGCTCCAGATGTGAAAGCTGGTCAAACTTCCGATTGAGTTCCTCACCCTGAGCCAGAGGAATCGCGTCTTTTTCCTTTAACAGCCGGTCCAGCTCCCCCTGGTTTGCCAAAAAAGCGGTTTTGTCCGTTTGCACCTTTGTTTTCAGCCGGTCCAAAATCAGGGACAGATCAGGAGTTTCCCGGGCGATCAGCTCGCGCAGTTCTTCCTCTTCCCCACAGTCCACCGACTGCAATATGCTGCGGTTTTGAGCCGAAGTCAGGGAGAGTTTTTGCTCCAGCTCCTTGGACTGCTCCACCAGACCGCGGGTAAATCGTTCGAATATCTGGGTGGAGAAAATTTTTCGAAAAATCTCCTGCTTGGTGTCGTTTTTTTCTTCCAGCAGTTTGCGGAATTCACCCTGAGGGAGCATGACGATTTTCTTAAACTGTTCTTTGCTCAGTCCCAGCAGCGCGATGATCCGTGCGTTGACTTCATTGGTGCCAGTCACCACCGTGGAATCCGGCAGGATCAGTGTGGCGGAGGCGTTTTCCCACCGGGGATTTCCATCTCGTCCCAGCTTGATCTGCTTGGGAGTGCGCGTCACCCGATATTCCTTTTGGTGGACCAGAAAGGTCAGCTCCACCGAACATCGGCGTTCGATGGGAGCGTATTGGCTTTTAAAATTTTCACTCAGCCTGGATTCCCCGCTGGCGTCCCCGTACAGGGCGAAGGTGATCCCGTCGAAAATGGTGGTCTTTCCGGCACCGGTGGGACCGGTAATCACAAACATCGAACGTCCATCCAGCTCATTAAAATCAATGGTCTGCGTATCCGCAAACGGGCCAAAAGCCGTCAAGATCAGTTTTTTTGGTCGCATATCCTGTTCCTTTCCGGAAAAATGAAACGCTGTGGTTATAACAGCTCGTCCTGCGCCTTGTCGAGCACCTGTAAAACCACTTTTTGCTGCTCGCCGTCCAACTGTTCGCCAGTCATATCCCGGTAAAACAGCCGAAAGAGCTCATCGGCGGATTTCGCTTTGATTTCCCGTGTGCTTAAAAGCGTTTGACGCTGCGGCTGATATTCTTCATACGAAAGCCCCATGATATTCGGAAACACCGCACGCAGCTTTCCGATGGCATCCATCACCGGCTGTTTATCGGTGAGTTTTGCAAACACATAGTCGTCCAGTGGAAGCTCTTCCTGGTTTTCCCGAACACAAAGTTCTTCCACCGTACCGGAGATCACCCGAATATCCCGCAACGGTTTGAAAGAGGTAAACGACAGAGCGGTTTCCCCTTTTTGGCCTAGCTCTACGGTGACAATCGACTTTTTTTGAAAAGCCTCGTCCACCGAATACTTCAAAAGAGATCCGGCGTACCGGATGGTATCCTTCCCCAGCTTTTGGGGTGCGTGCAGATGTCCCAGCGCCACATAATCATAAGCGTCAAACAGCCGGGCGTTGACCAGATCGCTTCCGCCCACCGAGACTTCCGACTCGCTGAGAACCGGTGTGTAGTCCTTCCCATCTTCTGACATATAGGAGAAAAAGCCGTGGGCGATCAACACGTTTCGCTTGCTTGGATCCGGTGCGTTTTCAGGATCCTCCAGCACCGCGCGATAGGCATCGTGGTAGGTTTTGATTTCCTGATCCGGATACAAGGCCCGCGCCTCAGCGGGCTCCAGATAGGGCAGCAGCGTGAACACAACCGGCCCGTGTCGGTCGGAAAGTTCCACCCGGCGCAGGGGGATATGCACACTCCCCTCCACATACAGGCCGCTGTGCTCGTACAGGCGGTTTGCAAAGGCCAGCCGTTCGGGAGAATCGTGATTCCCCGCAATCGCAAGAACCGGGACGCCAGCTTCCTCCACAATACGGCAGAGCACCTGGTCCGCAAGCTCCACCGCTTCAGCGGCAGGAACGCTGCGGTCAAACAGATCCCCGGCGATCAACAGTGCGTCCGCCTGCTGCTGTTTGATAAATTCCGTCAGACGATCCAGAAAATACCGCTGGTCTTCCAGCATGCTATATTCGTTGACTACCTTTCCCAGATGCCAATCAGAAGTGTGGATAAGTTTCATACGATATCCTCAGTTTCATCAGATGTAAAGGAAAAATACTTTCTATGGATAACACTTTTAATCGTATTTGGAATGTTGATCCAAAAGAATCAGCTTAAAAATTCTATTTTTATCTTACACGATTTTTTACCGGCTTACAAGAGATTTTTCCCGCTTTGCAAAGACTTCGAAAGGAAAACTGTCTATAAACAACAAATTCCGAGTAAAAAAACAGCTTTTTAAAAAAGCTGTTTTTTTAAATCGGATTTCCTAAAATCAGGCGATATATTCAATTTTTGCATACGTTTCAGACTTTTTTCCGTCTACGCGAAGTTTATATAAAACATCGTTTCTTCTGTAATAAATCCAGCCATCCACAACTCCCATGAGAACTGCCTGGCCTCCCTCCGAAGCGGGAGTGTCAAATTCTTTTAATAGTGTTTTTTGATTAGATCCAACTTTGCTACAATACAGTCTTTCATCGCCATCCATCCAGTAGTCCCATCCGTTTACCGTCATTCCGTTGTCCACATAGACTCGATCCGATCGGCTTCCGCTGGCCATGTAAAATCGATCCGATATATCCCCCACTGATTTTTTATCGAGAATGTTTCCTCTATTTTGGTAAGCGTACAGGGTATAATTTAGTACGATAAACGGCATGCTGGGTTGGTCGATTAATTTTGTAATTTGTTTTGTAGTCAGGTTGTACTTGTAAACTCCTGTTTTTGTTTGATAGTATACAAAACGGTCATCTGCCTGCAATAAAAATTTCGTCCTGGGAAACTCTGTATCAGGAAATGTGCTCGTGTTCGAATCGAGCCTGAATCCCCCTTCAAAAGCCCCTTTGATTAAAACTTCCTTTTGCGTACCATTTGTTTTGATGCGGACGATATCGCCGGTTTTATCATTTAAGTAATAGAGCCAGGAACCAACAACCTCGCCCAGACATCCATCCGTCAGGTATTGGTCTTTGCTGTTGTCTCCCAAATGCTTTTTATAAATTCTAAATCCTTCTTGATCCTTTCCATTTACTTGGCCGGATTCATAGTTGCTATAATATAGGTCACTTCCAGAAAAAAAGCAGTTAAAGCGTGTTTCTCGCTTAGAGTCAATCGTTTTTAGCTTTGGCACAACTCTCTCTGTTTTATCCTTGGATGTCCGGTAGAGAGAATCCGCGTAGGAGTAATAAAAATAGCCGTTATATGCAGTGCACCAACCAGCTCCTCCCCAAAAATCAATACTCGATCCCTTAAAATTGTAATCGGGTAGTTCTGCCGTTTGGGGTACGGAGGATGCATGTAATTCCTGGGATCGGGAGGATGCCGAACCGGATGTACTGGAGGCTTTTTCAGACGACACCTGCGGAACTGTTTGGGAATCGGCATCGCCTTCACAATCCGATAATGTAACCGTCAGGGAAGATTCGGTATGATCAGCAGATGCCGTGCTGCTGATTTCGTCTTTGTGATCGGAAGAAGTACATGCTGCCAGCGATAAAAGGACGATTACAAGACAGATTGATACTCTTTTTTTCATAATCCACACCCCTTTCTTGTTTATATATATTATACAATAAATCTAACAATAATTCAATTATTTTGTAGAACAATTGTTGAATCATTTATCTTGTTATCAATACATTTCATTTAAAAAGGGCTTGCATTACAGCAAGCCCTTTTTAAATTGTATTTACTGCCGAAACATTAATTCACCTGTATCATGACCTCCCATGCTACCAAGACTTCCTGTTGATTGATACCAATAATATTTAATATCTCCAGAAAAATATCCTATGGGGGGGAGGTATGTTACTTTTCCATTCTTGTCGTACTCCCATGTCTCGTCGCTCCAAACATCATAATCCCATGGATTACCAATCAAATTTAAAATCATTTGGTTTCCATAACCCATTTTATGTGTCCAGTACCTATCCCCATATGCTTTTCTCATATAGTGGAAGCCTTCACGGAAAGCGATCATTACCTCGTGAGGATTCAGGGAATGATTTTTATTTGTTTTAAAAACTCGATAACCGGTTCCTAATGCAGTTGGAATATTATAATCCGGCGCTCCGCCGTCCATGCCAAATCTACGTTCACGGTCAACAGCATGATAAAAACAGTTTCTTCCAGAAGCGCCTTTTACTCCACTGTTAACGGATTTGCTGATTTTAGGCGTAACCGCCGCAGAATTTAGCGCGGAATTACTTGCGTTGTACGCATATAGATTACTTGAAGAATCGTTGCATGGGTTAATGTATCTTCCTGTTTTGGGATCATAATACTTGGGACGAGAATGAAGCGCATAAAAAATATACAATTCAAGATCTGAGTCGTAATATGCGCCTTTGTGGCGCAACGGATTTACATTTCCCAGTCTAGTATTTTTACTCATACCGGAAACCGAACAACCGCCCCAGGCATCGTAAGTATATCTTGAAACAACATCTCCGCTTAAATTAATAATTCTGTCTACATTTCCCAACACATCAAGTCCATATAAATAGTTGACCGAATTTTGCGAGAAGCCTAATAAACGTCCGTTGGAATTATAGAAAAACTTAAGCTTGTTTGTTCCATCATCAATAAGGCTAATTTTAGAAAAAGTTTCATTGTACTCAAAATTTGTTATTTTTCCATTTACTGTTTTTTTAATGATTCGGCCATTCTTATCATAACTCAGTGAAATTGATTTGGTGCCTTTTTTTGCGGTGGCAAGCAGGCCGCCCGCCTTCCATGTCATTGTCCACCCCATGTAGTTCTTAGGATATCCGCTTGTATCATAAGTGATTGATTTCCCATCGTACGATGTTAAACGATCAGGAAACTTACTATTTCCATATACGTATAAAATTGTATTGGTCGGCGTTCCAAGCGTTCCTGTCGTATAAGGATATACTCTTTTTTCTTGAACATTATAAAGGCTTTTGTAGGTAAACGCAATTGTTTCCTTACGAACATTGTCGTCCACACGAACCAACTGATTTGAAATGTCATAATGGAATTTAAATTGTGTCGTGCAATTGCAGGTTACAGCTTTAACATTTCCGTCCGATGTGTAGGAATATTGAAGCTTATCTTCCGAGCAATCCGCATAAGTTGTCGTTTGTTCAATTACATTGCCGTCTGAATCGTATTTGTTACAAGTTGCTACAAGATCTGTACAGCAAGCGGTAGAGGATTTCGAGCACGATACATTAGACATATTCTTATCATCCAGCACACTGGTCTGCTGGTGCAGGACAGATGAGTTGACCGAATGCTGCTCGGTCTCAGTCAGATTATCATCCGAGTAACAATGCGAAACGCCGCTTGTTTCCTTGTCAGCCGTTTTGTAAAACGTGGTTCCATCTGTAAATGTTGTCCGGCTGGAAATCAACGTGCCGTTTGCCATATTTCGTACCTCTACCGTATTTGAACCATCTGCATTAGCGAGGTAATTGGTAATACGACAGTTTAGAAAATCAAATTCCGATACTCGAACGCCTTCATCATTATAGCAATACTTAAAAGCAAGTTCTCCGTTATGGTAAACCCGAGCCAAATCATCTCCATCATATTCATATGTGATCATTTGCCCATTCGCATGAATTTCTGCCAGAAGTAACTCGCGTGCATCATCTGTATAGTTATAAGTAATAAGCCTTTCGCCTGAAACATTGACTGCGCTGGTTTTTCCACTGTCCAGATAATCGATGGTCATATCATGATCAATTTTTTGCTTTAGCTTACCGTGATCTCCATATATATACCGTACACCGGCACTAGAATCATTATATGCGTTTGTACTACAAAGACCATGTCCAATATTTGAAATACTGTCATATTTATCAAGGTATTCACCTGGTAACACTTCTTGTGTTTTACGTCCAAAATTATCATATACTGTTCGAGTAGTCTTGACTATCTCACCGTCATCCTGTGTTTCCTTCACTACGTTGTCCAGCAGGTCATACATGTATGAAATTTTCAGACCATTGTCCTTTGTTTTTGTCAAAATCTGCCCAAACCGATTGTAAGAATTGTTTATTGTAGAGCATCCGCAGCACTTGTCTTCTTCAATAATTTTTTTGGGATTACCAAAACTGTCATATTCATATGTAATGGTTGTGTCATTTGCTCCTGTATATTTATGAATCAGCCCTTTTTCAGTATATGATTGCTCAATTCGTTCAGTTTTTTCTCCTTCTTCGTTCACACTTGTTAAAAGGTTTCCTTTTTGATCATATGTCATAACCTTCTTTGTAGTTGATATCGGTTTTGTGTTTCCAATTTCATACTTATGTATGATCTCATTGTGAAGAATGACTCGATGATTGCTATATCCATAAGTATGATTAGCCTCATAAATCATATGACCTTCTTCATCTTTTATAATTACTGAAGACAAATTTTTGTCTGCATCATCAGTATAAGAAAATACTGCCAATTGACCATCTAGAGTCTTATAGTAACTGATATCTCCACAATTGTTCTCATAAACGTATTCGGTTCCTTCACTATCTAATACGATATGGTTGAATTGGTCGCGAATACTAAACGATAAATCCTTACCAGATACAGCAGTTGTCAAATAATTTCCACTTCCATCGTCCCCATAATAGTACTGGGTTGTTTGGCCGTATTCATCCGTTTCGCTGGTTACATTTCTGCCAGTATAGGAATACATTCGTTTTACATTTCCCCACGCATCGCAGACTTGCCTAAGGTTACCGTCATCATAATATTCATATGTATGAATGATTTCTCCTTTGGGGTTTTTACTGGCAGTCAATCTGCCATTGGTATATTCATAGCAATAGGTCTTAACTGGCACTTCATCTGCATCATTAATACTGATTGCGTGAATTAGATTGTCTTCATAGGTAATCGAGTAAGTTCTTCCCGTACTGTCAGTAACTTTTGTGGGATAATTTGTGTCTATATCAAGTTCAATTGTTGTGGAATTGTTATTTCGATCAGTAATTTTGGTAAGATAGCCATTAGTATTAAAGTTGAATTCCGTGTTCTCTGTCGTTGTCAGCGTAAAGGTTCCATCTGCATTTTTAATAAGTCTGTTTTTAGTATTGATTCCTACATACTCATTTTTATTTATGGTAAACTGCATTATATTTCCAGCAATATCTACAATTTGGGTACCCCCAGACTCTGTACAGCTTCCGTAATAGCTGAATATCCAGCTATTTCCAAACGGTCCAGTGCGAGAGTCCATTGCATCATAAGTGCGACTAAATACAGCATCCATACCGGGCGCCGATACACAAAAGTCTTGGATATTCAGTTTTTGATTGTTATAAGGCGGCATCATTTTGTGTTCAACAATCGAAAGATAACATTGACTAACTGCTCCGCTACCGTCTGTCGCTTCCGCCATGATAATAGTCGATCCCAAATTTTTTGCAGTAATTCGCCCGCTAACCGGGTTTACTTCAGCTATTAAGGGATTACTTGACGACCATTTAAGAGCCGTAGTAGTTGCATTAGCTGGATATGCACATGCGCTTATATAACCTGTCCAACCAACATTTTGGTTCATGATCGATGGTCTAAGCGCTACTCCCGTGACCGGTACCGGGTTTACATTTCGAACTGTCAGTGTACAGCTTCCACTTTGTCCGCTTCCATCCTGTGATTCTGCAAAAATAGTCGTCTCACCCACTTTTAAAGCAGTAATAAGCCCTGTATCCATATTAATATTGGCTACTGACGAATCGCTTGACCACCAAAACAAATTTTGGTTTGTCGCATTGACTGGGCAAATTTCTTTGCAGATGTATCCTACCCATCCAGCGTCCACCGTACATTTTGATGGATTAAGTTTAATACTCTTTACCGGAACACTTTTAACCGTAAAGCTACAACTTGCCGATATCCCGCTTCCATCCGTAGCTTTTGCTGTAATCGTTGTCACTCCTGAACTTAGAGCAGTTATGAGACCACTGGTGCTGTTTACAGATGCGACGTCGGTATTACTTGAAGTCCACATAAGCGTCTTATTGGTTGCGTTTGTAGGACATACCGTATTTCGGATATATCCGGACCATCCTATATTCTGGGTTGTAATGGTAGGATTTAAAATTACTTTAGTGACCAATGTCTTTGAAGCCACAGTTAGTAAGCAGGATGCAGACTTGCCGCTACCGTCAGTAGCTGTAGCGATTATAGTTGCTGTGCCCGGATTTTTTGCATATACCATCCCGCTAACTGGATTTATGGTTGCAATTGTAGGATCGCTTGATTTCCATTCTACTGCTGTGTTTTGCGCATCTTCAGGTTGAATAGTTGCAAATAATAATTTTGAACTTTTGATTCCAAGTTGAATGGACGGATCTATTGTAATTGAATCAACGTATTTCATTTTTTTCTCCTTTCTATAACATCTCTTCCAGCACAATGTCTGCTTTTTTTACAAGGTTGATATTAAATGATGTCGGTCTACCCGTATAATCGTTTACAGGATGACATCCGATTCCATATTGCCATATTGCTATCTCGTCTTGCGGCATACAGGACGGACTATATGGACCCCAGTAGTCCGGGTATAGAATATGTGCATTGGTTGTTTTGTCATACTCTGTAAGACTTGGCGATACCGCCCAGATCCGGCATTTTTTAAACACATCTGCGTTTTCCACCGCGCCTCGGCTGAATTGGTGACAAAAGTCAAAATGTGCGTCTGTATCTGCATACATTCCAGGAATCAACCCTTTTGTTTGCAGATGTTTGGCAAACCCAAGCATATATTCCATTGTAACTTCCGAACTGTTTTTAATTTTGACATAAAGTGTATGGCCTGCATGAAAGCCAAGTTTTTCTGCACACTCCACCGCCTTTTCTGCATCCAATACACCGTCTTGTTCAGTCAGCATCTGTTCTTCTGTTTGATACAATGGAGCAATTTTACATCCTCCTGTATCATGTAAATATTCTATTTCTTCCTTGTCTAGAGAGTTTTCACCATTAATGTTTCTTCCCCAAAAATTAGGAGGTAACTTATTTTTAGTTACCCATTCAAGCATTGTCAGATTGTGCTGTAATACAGTATTTGCTTTTTGGGATGAATCTACGCCGAATAGAGGCATCCCTGTCAATGGCATCATAAATGTGTCCCGAGTCTCCGATAACTCTTTTTTAACTTCGGGATTTTCTGTTGCATCTGGCTCAGGCTCTGCATACTGAGCCCCAATATTCATATTAAATGTATCTCTGCAAGCCATTTACTCATACTCCTTTCTTTTCCCCCTTAGTTGTCTGTTTGCTGGAGGCAGTTTAATCGTATCATGTAAACCGGACAAAAACTGTTTACATTAAAATTTATTAAATTGTTTTTCTTAAATTCTCAATAAATGTATAAAAAATAGCAGTGAAATAAAGAATCACTGCATGTAAAATAGAGTATTTTATTTCGTCAGATAAATAATAGCTAGCCCCAAATGTACCTTTTGCACCATGCACACTTAAATTATTGAGGCCAACCGACAAAGCGCTGCATACCATAAATAGAGGTGATCAATTTGGACACAGGAATGATCTCGATCAAAACAAAACAACTTTTTGATGAATATAAAATCGGTGAGGATGTCATTTTAACCTATCAAATCCAATATCCTCATTTTGAGGGTCCGGTTTATCAGATGGCCTTGCGGATTTTAAACCGCTTTTATGAGAACCAGGCAAACGAATTTCAAAACTATATAGCGAATGAACTGTACCCCCAAGCCAAAGAGCAATACGCCTATTCAAAAGAAAACGGATATCCCGTTATGGCCTATGAGGCTATGACCACCTTTGAACCAACCTACTCCAAAGCGTGTATTGTCAGCCTGTACATGGATCGATATGAATTTACCGGAGGAGCGCACGGCAGCACCACCCGATCTTCCCAGACATGGAATCTCCAAGGAGGCAGACAGATTGCACTGGAAGAGCTGTTTGGCTGTGATTTGGACGTTCAATCCTATATTTTAAACCGGGTCCGATCCCGCATTGCGCTCAATCCTCAAATCTACTTTGATAATGCAGCCCAGCTAGCGGAAGAGAACTTTCATTCTGAGAGCTTTTATTGCACCACACAAGGGATTGTCGTCTATTACCAGCAATATGATATCGCGCCTTATTCCAGCGGAATACGAAGCTTTTTAATTCCATATACCCATTGTGTTCACTCCCCGAAAACCACCTGTTTTGTCCTTCATCCCCAGGATGAACGGCATCCGTAAATGAAAAAACGAGCCTATTGAAGGTTCAATAGGCTCGTTTTTACCATGGACTGTTACGGCGCGATATGGCCGTGCCGTTCATATCGGGTACAGGCTGTCACCCGGTTGTCGCCGTCGACAAACACAACGCGAGGCGTATGCTTTGCAGCCTCTTCGGGAGTCAGGTCGCAATAGCTCATTAAAATGACTTTGTCGCCCGGCTGTACAAGCCGTGCGGCCGCGCCGTTGAGACAAACCATTCCACTTCCCCGTTCGCCCGCGATGGTGTAGGTTTCCAAACGGCTTCCGTTGTCGATGTCCACCACCTGCACCATTTCGTATTCCAGGATACCGGCGGTGTCCAGAAGATCCTGGTCTACCGTGATACTGCCCACATAATTGAGTTCCGCCTGTTTGACGGTCAGCCGGTGAATTTTTGCCTTTAACATTCGAACAGTCATACAACGTCCCTCCCCAAGCAGTGCTGTTTCTTTTTCAGCCGTCTCACGTATATGACTTTGGATTTATTATACACTAAATCGTAGCTTTATGGTAGACCTTTTTCCCTTTTTTAATGATGACGCCTTTTTCAAACCGTCTTTTTTCAAGAATGATTTTTGGATCGGTGATTTTTTCCTCGTCGATCATCACACCGCCCTGCTGAATCAACCGCCGTGCCTCTCCGTTGGAGGGACACAGCCCGGTTTTGACCATCAACGTCAGCACGCCGATGCCGCCGTCGGTAAAATCACTGTCCAACAGCACAGTGGTGGGCATATCCTCGTCTGCCGCTCCGGCGCCAAACAGGCTTTTGGAGGTAGCCAGCGCTTTTTGCGCTTCCTCTTCACCGTGAACCAGCTTAGTGACCTCAAAGGCCAGAAGCTCCTTGGCCTGGTTGAGCTCGCTGCCGGACATGGACGCTTCCATCTCCTCAATCTGCTCGATGGGTACAAAGGTGATGAGCTTTAAACAGTTGATGACGTCGTCGTCACTGACGTTGCGCCAGTACTGGAAAAACTCATAGGGCGAAGTTTTTTCCGGATCCAGCCACAGAGCGCCTTTTTCGGTTTTGCCCATCTTTTTGCCCTCTTTGGTGGTCAGCAGCGTAAAGGTCATGCCGTAAACCTCTTTGCCTTCGCACCGGCGGACCAGATCCACGCCGCCCAGGATGTTGGACCACTGGTCGTCGCCGCCAAGCTCTACCTTGCAGCCCAGCTCCCGGTACAGGTGCAAAAAATCGTAGCTCTGCATCAGCATGTAGTTAAATTCCAGGAAGCTCAAACCCTTTTCCATCCGGCTTTTAAAGCACTCGGCAGTGAGCATCTTGTTGACGGAGAAGTGCACGCCCACCTCCCGCAAAAACTCGATGTAATTCATTTTGAGGAGCCAGTCGCCGTTTCGCACAATCATCGCCTTGTTGTCAGAAAAGTCGATGAGCTTGGACATTTGCCGGCGGAAGCATTCTGCGTTGTGGTCGATCTCCTGCGGGGTGAGCATTTTGCGCATATCGGTTTTTCCGGTGGGGTCGCCCACCATAGTGGTGCCGGTTCCCAGCAGCGCAACGGGGCGGTGGCCCGCCCGCTGCAGATGAGTCATCACCACCAGTTGCAAAAAGTGGCCCACATGTAAGCTGTCCGCCGTAGCGTCAAAGCCGATGTAAAACGTCACTTTTTCCTCGTTAAACAGCTTTTCAATTTGCTCGGGATGGGTCATCTGGGCAATCAGGCCCCGGCGTTTGAGTTCTTCAAATACAGTCATTGTTCCTTCTCCTTTTCATTTTCCATGCAAAAAGCCCTCTGTAATGGAATCAACCATTACAGAGGGCGAATCATCGCGGTACCACCTCTGGTTCGCTGTTTTCTTGCGAAAAACAGCCTTGGTGGGAAGGCGCACACCTTCCGCCAGCGGTAACGGGCTGCACCCGGGCTTTCCTACTTGCTCGTTTCAAAAAGCCTGCTCCAAGAGGTAATTCGTTTCCGCGCCGTCTGCGTTTTTTCACCGGCCAAACGCTCTCTACAAGCACAAACGCGGCACTACTGGTTCTTATCTTCGCATGTTTGGATGTATTGTGAATCATTGTACCCGATAAAATCCGCTTTGTCAACTAGTTTTCGGATTTTTGTCCGGCGCGCAGCATTTCCTCCGCGTTTTGCAGCATCAAGTCGGTAATCTGATCTGTGCCCATAATTCGGGCCAGCTCCTGCTTTCTGCCATCGAAATCCAGCTGGGTCACCCGGGTGAAGGTTCGGTCCCCCTCCACAGATTTTGCGATCAAAAAATGAGTGTCCGACAGGGCTGCGATCTGAGCGGAATGGGTCACGCACAGAATCTGCCGGTTTTTCGCCGCCTGGCTCAGCTTGAGGCCGATCTTCTGGGCCGCCCGTCCGCTGACTCCTGTGTCGATTTCGTCAAAAATCAGAGTGGGGATCTCGTCCTTGTCGGCCAACGTATTTTTAATGGCCAGCATAATCCGGGAAAGCTCGCCCCCCGAGGCGATTTTGGCAATGGGTTTGGGAGGCTCCCCAGGGTTTGTGGAGATTAAAAATTCCAGCTTGTCGATTCCCTTGTCATACGCCGGGATCCGTTCAAACCGGACTCCTAACTTTACGCCGGGCATGTCCAAGAATTTCACCTCTTCCCGGACACTGTCTACAAACCGCCGGGCGGCCTGCTGCCGCAGGGAGGAAAGCTCTTCCGCCAAAGCGGTCACGTGCTCCTGGCTGCAGGCGAGCCGGGTTTGAAGCCGGGCGATTTCCTCGTCTGCCCCTTCCATTTTATCCAGTTCCTCCCGGGCCTGTTCGCCGAAGACGATCACATCCTGGACGGTTGGGCCGTATTTGCGCTTTAAACGGTATAGCTCGTCCAATCGGGATTCGATGTCGTCCAGTTCCCGGGGGTCAAAGTCCAGGCCTTGAAAGCTGTCGCCCACCTGGGAGGCAATCTCCTGAAGCTCGATGCTGATATCCGCCATCCGGTCAGAGGCGTCTTTTAAATCCTCGTAAAACCCGCTGGCATAGCTGAGCGCCCCGCTGGCGGAGTTCACCAAATCCACCGCGCCGTCGGATTCCTGGGAGCCGTAAAAGCACTGGTACGCCTCTCCAAGGCTCTCCATAATCTTGGAGGCGTTGCTCACCGCTTTTTTCCGGCTTTCCAGCTCCTCCTCTTCCCCTTCCTGAAGTTGGGCGGCCTCGATTTCATTTACCTGATAGCGAAGCAGATCCATCTTCTGGGCCTTTTGAGCCTCGTCCATGTTTAAGCGGTCCAGCTCCCGGCGAAGGGAAAGCAGCTTCTGATATTCTTCCTGGTAAGCGGCTAATGGCGCCGACAACTCCCCGTAGTTGTCCAGAAGGTCGATGTGCCGTTCGGGCGTCATCAGGATCTGGTTGTCATGCTGGCCATGGATGTTCATGAGTAGCCCTCCCAGCTCCCGCAAAGCGGAAGCCGTTACCGGCCGGGCGCACACCCTGGCAGAACTTTTGCCATCAGCGGTGATTTCCCGCTGGATAATCAGCTCGCCGTTTTCCGCCTCCAGTCCAAGTTCGCTGAGCTTTTGCAGGACCTTGTCCGATAAGTCGCCAAACACCGCGCTGACCACTGCCTTTTTTTCCCCGGTGCGGACAATTTCTTTGGAAACCCGCTGTCCCAGCACTGAGTTGATGGCGTCGATGACAATGGATTTTCCCGCGCCGGTCTCTCCTGTAAAAACGTTCAGGCCTTTTGTAAACTCAATATACGCCTGCTCAATTACCGCCAGGTGGTTGATATAAAGTCCTGTGAGCATGTTGGGTTCACCTCCGCTAGAGCGCCAATCTAAACGCTATCTTCCAATAAACGCGTGGAGCCGGGCGGCAAATTCCTTCGCGTCCTTTTCGGTGCGCATGAGGATAAAAATCGTGTCGTCCCCGGCCAATGTACCTACCAGGGTATCCCATTCCATGCCGTCGATGGCGGCGCAGGCCGCCTGGGCCATTCCCACGTTGCACTTGACAACTACAGTGTTCCCCGCATAATCAATGGTCAGGATGGAATCGGATAAAATAGAAACGTATTTGTCCCGCAGGGATTTATTTTCCTGTTTTCCAGGAGCTGTGTAACGGTAGTTTCCGTCCGGAGAAAGGGCTTTTATCAGCCTGAGTTCCTTAATATCTCTGGAGACAGTCGCCTGCGTCACGTTAAACTGACTTTCCCGCAGAGCCTTTAAAAGCTCCTCTTGGGTATCAATTTCCCGTTTGCTGATTAGCTCCAATATTTTCGCGTGGCGTTTGGCCTTCATGAACGGTCTACCTCCTGGTTCTGAGAAATGGCATAGCTTCTTCCCAAAAACTTTTGATTGATGATCTCGTAAAATTCACGGCCGTTTAGATTTAACAGCGTGGCTGACACCTGGCTCTTTTGTATGGTCAGCTCGTCGTTTGGCCCCAGGGGAATCGCCTGCTCCCCGTCAATGGTGATAAAGATTTCCCGGTCGTCCTCCGGGCCGTCAAACCGTGGCCGGATCTGCAAAGTCTTGTCCCCGGAAAAAATCACCGTCCTTGCCACTAGTGAATGGGGACAGATGGGCGTCATAGCGATGCTGTCCAAAGACGGCTCAATCATCGGCCCTCCGGCGGACAGGGCGTACGCCGTACTCCCCGTAGGGGTGGATACAATGATTCCATCCGCCCGGTAGGAACCCACTGTCTTGCCGCAGCATAGCACATCCAGATCAATGATCCTGGACAAGCTCCCCTTAGAGACCACCGCATCGTTTAAAGCCAGATAGCAGGTGGTTTTGGTCTGGGTGCGGTGAATGATCTCCAGCATCATCCTGCGGTCTGCCGTCGCCTCCCGGGTGAGTAGCCGGCCCAACAGGTCCAGTTCGTTGTATTCGAGACCCGCCATGAATCCCAGCCGCCCCAGATTAATGCCCAGCACCGGTTTAGCCAGTACCGCCGCATGCTTGGTGGAATGGAGAATCGTGCCATCCCCGCCGATAGCAATTACACAGTCGCATCCGCGGAGAAGATCTTCAAAATCCCCGTACCGCACGGGAACATCCGGGGGAATCGATTGCTGATAGCGGCTGTCCAGCGCGGCTTGAGCGCCCAGGTCGCGGAGCCGGCGGGCTACGGCACAGACACATTCCACCGCATGCTTTTTATCCACATTGGGCATCACCAGTACATTCATAGGGCTAAATCCTCCCGGAAATATTGTAAAGCTTATAGCCTTTCCATATAATTCAGCTCCTGATGGGAGCGCGCAACCAATTCTATGGCGTCCTGCTGGGAAAAGGCGGTGGCCTGATCGCTCTTTTCTACATAAAACAGGTACTCAATGTTCCCTTCCGGCCCCTTGATGGGGGAAAAATCCATATCCAGCACGCAAAAGCCATTTTCTCCGCAAAAAGACAGGATTTTTTCCAGCACCTCCAGGTGGATGGCCGGATCGCGAACCACGCCTTTTTTGCCCACCTTGCCTTTTCCGGCCTCAAACTGAGGTTTGACAAGTAAAAGCGCTTTCCCCTGCGGTTTCAGCAAGGTGTAAAGCACTGGTAAAATCAAGGTCAGCGAGATAAACGACACGTCCACCGAGGCAAAATCACAGAGGTCGGGAATCTGCTCTCCGGTCACATAGCGAAAATTTGTGCGTTCCAGATTCACTACCCGGGAATCGTTTCGCAGCTTCCAGGCCAATTGCCCGTATCCCACATCAATGGCATAGACCTTCTGCGCCCCATTTTGCAACATGCAGTCGGTAAAGCCGCCGGTGGAAGCTCCGATGTCCATACAGATGTAGCTGTTTAAGGCAAGGCTGTGCTTCTTGACCATTTTTTCAAGCTTCAAGCCGCCCCGGCTCACATACTGAAGCTGCCTTCCCTTGATTTCAATGACGGCATTGGGTTTAATTGTTTGGCCAGCCTTGTCGGCGCGCTCCCCGTCTACGAGCACCATCCCGGACATAATCAACGCCTTTGCCTTTTCCCGGCTTTCACAGAGCCCCTGCTCCACCAAAGCGATGTCAAGCCTGTTTTTTTCTTTCACTTTGTTCGATCTCCTGTACTATCGTTTGAACCATCCCCTCAGCGGAAAGTCCCAGCTTTTCCAGCGCCCGGTCGATGGGCGCCTGGGGAACAAACTGATTTTCAATGGCGCGCAGGATCAGTTTTCCGCAAAATCCCTGCCGAAGCAGAGCGGTTTCAAAATGTTCCCCCGCGCCGCCGCTGCGGATTCCCTCTTCAAAAAAGAACACGGTGCGATACCGAGCAGCTAGTCGGATCGCCTCCTCCGGCAAGGGGGATACCTGGGTGAGCTTTAAAATTGCCGGATTCATCCCTTTTCGCTGAAGCTGCTGGCGGGCTGACAACGCCTGGTCAAACAGCCGGCCATATGTGACGATCAGACATTCGTCGGATCCTTCAGAAAAATAGTAAGGCTCAAACTCTTTGGAAAGAGGCAAAAAGCCGCCGCTTTCCTTGCCTCTAGGATAGCGTACCGCAGCGATGCCCTGGGTGTCGTACACCGCTTTTTTCAGACATAGGCGGAGTTCCGCGTAATCAGACGGAGAGTAGATGGTCACGCCGGGAATCATGGATAAAAAGGCCACGTCAAAAATCCCCTGATGGGTTTCCCCGTCGTCGCCTACGATCCCCGCCCGGTCAACGCCCAGCACAATGTGCTGGCCTTCAATGGCCGCGTCGTGAATAATCTGGTCAAACGCCCGCTGTAAAAAGGTGGAATACACCGCAAACACCGGGATCATCCCCTGGCGGGACAGACCGCATGCAAACGTCAGCGCGTGCTGTTCCGCAATGCCGACATCAAAAAAACGGTCCCGATGGGCGGAAGAAAAAAACTGAAGGCCGGTTCCATATTTCATGGCGGCGGTAATGGCGCAGATCCGTTCGTCCTCGTCCGCCATTTTGTTTAAGGCGATGCCGAATACATTGGAAAAACAGCTGGTGACCTCTTGGCCGGAGTTCCCGCTTGCGGCGTCAAACTTGGGCACGCCGTGGTAAGCGCCTGGGTTTTCCTCTGCAAAGGAATACCCCTTGCCTTTGATGGTGTCCACTTGGATGAATACCGGCTGGTCGGCTTTTTTTGCCCGGTTTAACACATTGACAAGTTCTTCAAGGTTGTGGCCGTCCACTGGACCCAGATACATAAAACCAAAGTCCTCAAAAAAGGTGCTGTGATACAAAAGGTGTTTTATGGCGGTCTTGGAGTATAACAGCGTCCCTTTCAGGCGTTTGCCGATCAGCGGTGTTTTATCCAGGATTTTTTCCACCCGGGATTTCAGCCGCAGATACCGGGGTTTGCTCCGCATAGAGGCCAGATACCGCGCAAAAGCTCCTACGTTTTTGGAGATGGACATTTCATTGTGATTTAAAATGACAATCAAATTTTTGGAAGCATCCGCATTGTTCAGAGCCTCGTATACCATGCCGCCGGTAAACGCGCCATCCCCCACCACTGCGATGGTGTAATTATCCTCTCCCTGAATTTTTGAGGCGATGGACAATCCCAGCGCCGCTGACAGCGAAGTGGAACTGTGCCCGGATATAAACGCGTCATGCGGATTTTCACTGGGCCGGCAGAAACCGGAAATCCCGCCTTCCTGACGCAGAGTGTCAAATTGGTCCTTTCGGCCGGTAATCAGTTTATGGACATAGCTTTGATGCCCCACGTCCCAGACAATCTTGTCCCGGGGCGAGTCGAAAATGCGATGCAGCGCAACGGTCAGTTCCACCACGCCCAAACTGGATGCCAGGTGTCCGCCGGTCTGCGAAACCGAATGAACCAGAAACGAACGAACTTCGTCACAATATTTTAAAAGCTCGTCGGAATTGAGCTGTTTTAAGTCGTCAGGTGAATGTACGCTGTCTAATAGCGCGTATTTTTTTTTATCCACGCAGAAGATCCTTTCCATCCAATTCTCCGCAATTCCTCCGTTCGGGCATTACGAGACGGGAATGATCATAGCGATCAGGATTCCCAAAAGCGCGCCGCCCAAAACCTCCAGCGGCGTATGGCCTAAAAATTCCTTGAGCGGTTTTCCCTCGATGTTGTTGTCCTCGTTGTCATCTGAATTCTGAATTTCCACAATCTGATTAATTACCTTGGCTTGCTCGCCGGCTGCCCGGCGCACGCCCATGGCATCATACATGACAACAGCTGCCAATACAAACGCGACGGCAAACTCCGGCGAAGACAATCCGCAGCCAGGCGCTCTGGATATGGCGATTACAAGGCTCACCACGGTGGCGGTGTGTGCGCTGGGCATACCGCCTGCTCCCACCATCCGCTCCAGGTTGAGCTTTTTTTGCTTGATAAATGTCAGCAGGGTTTTTAATACCTGCGCAGACAGCCAGGAAATCAACGCAACCGTTAGCACATAGTTGTGCAGAAGATCGCCTAATCTACCCATTCCTATCCTCCAAACTTTTTCTGCCTTGAGGGACGTCAAAAATTCCGGTTTAAAAGCTGTTCGGTCAACCTGAGCAAAAAATCGTGATCGGGAATTTTTTGCAGGCTTTTCGCCGCGCGCTCTGTGTAAACAGCGGCGGTGTTTTTGGCCTTTTCCATGCCCAGCAGGGTAATATAGGTGGTTTTTTGATTTTGAGCATCGCTTCCCACCGGTTTTCCCAGAACCTGCTGATCCCCTGTTACGTCTAAAATATCGTCGATAATCTGAAACGCGAGGCCCAGGTACAGCCCAAATTCCCCTGCCTCATCCATCAATTCGGCATCCGCGCCCGCCGCTGCGGCGCCCATTTCGCAGGCCGCCTGAATCAGCGCGCTAGTTTTCAGGCTGTGCAGCTGCCGGAGCACCGGCTCCGCCACCGGTGTTCCCTCGTGTTCCAGATCAATGACCTGTCCGCCGATCATTCCCCGAACGCCCGCCCGCCGGGATAAAATTCCCGCCGCAGCCAGCGCGGCCGCGGGAGCAGCTTGATGGGAGAAAGGCGCGTCTGCAATCGCCTGAAACGCCATGGTGAAAAGGCCGTCGCCGGCCAGCAGGGCGTTTGCCTCCCCAAACTGGATATGGCAAGAGGGCTTGCCCCTGCGCAGATCATCGTCATCCATACAGGGCAGGTCATCGTGAATCAGGGAGTAGCAGTGGATCATCTCCACTGCGCAGGCGAAGGGAACAGCGTGCCGCACTTCCCCGCCCAGCGCCCGGCAGAACTCCAGTGTGAGCACCGGCCGCAGGCGTTTGCCTCCTGCGGTAAGACTGTACTGCATCGCGTCAAAAATGCTTTGCAGAAGCGGATCTGAATTTTGAAAATAAGAGGTAAGCTCTCGGTTAATCAGCTCGATATCCTCGTTCATTCTGACTTCATAGGTCATTGGCTTTGTTCTCCGTCCTTTGATGCCGCCGGAGATTCGGCGGACAGGGTCTCAATTTTCAGCTTGGCATGGTCAAGTTCCCGCTGGCAATAAGCGGTCAGCTTGACGCCCTGTTCGTACAGGGCCAGGGACTCTTCCAGCTTTAACTGCCCTTTTTCCATTTTGGAAACAATTTTTTCCAATTGAACAAGGGCTTTTTCAAACGTCATTTCTTCCATTTAAACGACATCCTTTCACGCGGGCGATTCCCGGAGCTGACCGGTGAGCTGCGGTCTAGGTTTTCATTTTCTTTCTATGATTCAATATTCCCATTCTGACTGGCAGAATCCCTGTTCACCGATTCCACCCGGCTTGTCACCGACGCGTCCTTAACACGAGTGATGAGAACGGCGCCCGGCTTTATTCCCCGAGCATTTTTTAAAATGGAGCCGTCTTCCCGGTACGTGATGGAATATCCCCGGGCGATGGTGTTTAAAGGGCTCAGCGTTTCCAGGGATGACACCGCGTGGGAAAACCGCTGTGTAAGAAGCGCCATGCCGCTGAGCTGAAATTGTACAAGCCGCTTGTACAGCCCGGCAAGGAGTTCTTCTCTGGTTTTTATAAAGCTTTCTGGAGAATAGGCCGACAGGCGGGCGCCCAGCTGTTGAATGTGCTTTTCTCCCTGATTCAACTGCCCTAAAATATTATTATACAACAAATTTTTTCGATTGTCGATATACTGGCGGATCTGCCGCAGATCAGGAACCGCCAACTCCGCCGCCGCAGAAGGCGTAGGCGCACGCAGATCCGCCACAAAATCGCAGATGGTGTAGTCGGTTTCATGCCCCACCGCGGAGATCACCGGCACCGGGCAGTCATAAATTGCCTTGGCCAGATTTTCATCGTTAAAGGCCCAAAGATCCTCCAATGAACCTCCGCCGCGGCCGATAATCAACGTGTCCAGAGAAAGCGTCTGTGCCAGCTTGACCGCGCGGCACAGGTTGGGAGCCGCTCCCGCTCCCTGCACCAGACAGTCGATCACCACCACATGGGCCAGCGGATATCTCCGTCCAATGATGTTGAGGATATCCTGAACCGCCGCGCCGGATTTTGCTGTGATGACGCCAATCCGTTTGGGCAGGTTGGGGATGGGCTTCTTGTGCTCCGGGGCAAAGTACCCCTCTTTCGCCAATTTTTCCTTGAGCTGTTCGTAGGCGATATGCAGCGCACCCACTCCGTCCGGCTGCATATCCTCCGCAATAATCTGAAAAATGCCGTCGCGCTCAAACACGTTGATGTTCCCGAACAGGATGACCTTCATGCCGTTTTGGGGCTTAAACTTGATCCGCCACTTGCTGCCCTTGAACATCACCGCCTTGATGGCGCACGTTTCATCCTTTAAGGTAAAATACAGATGCCCCAGCTTTGGGTGGTCCAAAAAATTCGAGATCTCCCCTTTGACAAAAATTCCCCGGAGATTTTCGTCGTTTAGGCACATCTGTTTTAAATATCCATTGATATCCGAAACGCTTAAAAATCCGTACGCATCCACGGGAGCGATTCCTCCTTCGTCCGGGCTTGGGAAAGCGCGGCCAGCAAGGCCGTGCCTGCCGCGTTGTCCGCGGAAAACCGGGGTTCGGCAAACACGCCGCCGAACTCTCCTTCCAGCCGTTTGCGGATCATGGCGTTGGACATGACCCCCCCTGCGTACAGGATCGGGCGTGTCTGCCGGGTTTTCAAAAGCCGGCGGGTCATTCCGGCCAGGGTGTCTGAGATCATCTGGAGGCAGAACTTCGCCGTATAAGCGGGTGTCCTTCCCTGCTCCAGCAGCTTTTCGCACTGGTTTTGAAGCCCGGACAGGCAGCAGTCCAGTCCCTTGAGCACCGGCTTAGTGGGGATGGTTTCTTCACACTCGAACGCCAGGCGCTCTAGTTGGGGCCCTGCGGGAAATGAAAGCCCCAGCATGCCTCCTACCCGGTCCACTGCCTGTCCGGCATTTAAATCCAGCGTACCGCCAACGCGCTCCACCGACAAAAGATGCTTCTCGTCCGGCGTGCAGCTTAAAAGCTCGGTGGTGCCTCCCGACACGTGAAAGGCGTAAAAAGGCGCGGACAGCCACTCCACCTTTCCAGCGGAGTATAATGCCGCCGCCACGTGCCCCTCCTGATGAGAGAATTCGTATTTGGGAACCCTTAGCGCACCGCACAATAGATCTGCCGCCAACTGCCCTACCAAAAAGCAGGGCATGTACGATCCTTCCACCCGGCGGGGCCAGGCGGAAACGCCCACTGCTTCGATCCGAGCGTCTTTTGGGAGTGCGTCCAGCACGCGGCCCGCAAGCTCCCCCAACTGGGCGACGTGATGGAATACTGCGTCGCTCTGGCGCAGGCCAAGCTCTCCGGGCTTTACCGGCAGCAGCTTTTTCTCCATCACAAGTTCGCCGCTTTTAGCGTCCAAAGCGGCGAAGGAGGTGGTGTAGTTGCTGGTGTCCACCCCGATCACAATGCTCATTGGGCGGGCGCCTCCAGGGAACGGGCGAAGGAACCCAGCACACCGTTGATAAAAGAAGCGTCCTCCCCGGTGGAATACTCCTTGGCAAGCTCCACCGCCTCGTCAATGGCCACCGAGGTTGGGGTTTCGTCCGAGAACAAAATTTCGTATACCGCCAGGCGCAGGATGGCCAGCGACACCTTGGAGATCCGCTCGATGGTCCAGTTTTTCAGATACTTTTTAATTTCTTCGTCCAAAAGCTCTGTTTTTTCGGCTACACCTGTAAACAACGCCTTCGCGTCGGCGTTGAGCTTCACTTCTTCGCACTCCTCCGCCGTCTCTAAAATGCTTTCCACCGGCTCGTCCACAAAAATTTTTTCAAAGACCAGAATGAATGCAGACTCGCGCATCTGATGTCGTTTCATAGATGATGGGTTCCTCCGTTTCTCACATTTCAAAGTTCTCGGCGGATGTTTGACAATAAAAGGAAGACTTTTGTGCAAACATCCGCCCCGTTTTAAGATAGACAAAAACGAACCCTCAAGCAGCGCAGGAGGGTTAGCCTTGTGTTTTTATGTTGGATGTCAGGAAACCGTCTGGTCGCTGGCATCTTCGCGGAATTTAACCCCCGCCACGTAGACGTTTACTTTCGAAACCGTCACGCCGGTCATGTTCTGCACCGCATCCTTGACCGAGGTCTGAATTTCCTCGGCCACCTCGCGGATCTTAAATCCGTATCGCAGGTTGACGCTGATATCAATCTGCGCTACATCCCCGTTTAGGGAGATACGGATTGGACGGTTGGCGTCGACTTTTAAAAGGGCGTCTTTCAAATTGGCAGGGCTCAGCGCCAGGCTGTGCACCCCTTTGACCTCTTTGACCGTCAATTTGGTCACAGTGGAAATCACGTCCTCAGAAATTTTTAAATTCCCGGACGCAGCAGTATGGATCTCATCCACGGACAGGCACCTCCAAAAAATGTTTTTTGGGAACACAGAAAAACAGAAAGGGTATAACAACGGCATGCAATGTTCTACACACACCGATCTTATACCCTTGCAACATTGTTGGTCGATTGTTTCCGGACGCTGACCGCCACAAGACGGGACCGCCCTCGGCTCATTCAGCGTGCCGACGCGCAAACGGGTTTGCGCAGCAGGGTATAACAACTATCCTTATAGCTTTATAGCTATTATACCACAAAATCCAAAAGACACAACACTTTATTTCACTTCGGTAATCCGGATGTTTTCCGCCGCTACCTTGCTCTCGCTGAGGACAATGTCTTTAATCTGCGCGGCTTCTGAGGGGACGAGCCCTTCGGTTTTGACCACCACATCCACTTTGTCCTCATTGATGTATACCAGACAATCTTTAAAACCCTTGGCCTTTACAAGATCCTCCATCTTTTTTTCACTGTCAACCTGTTTGGCAAGGTCCATGGCTTTTTGAGTGGCGGCGGTCTTTTCCTCGGTGCTCAGTTTGCTGTCTTTGAGCATTTTGGTCAGCGTCGCAGTGGTTTCATCCCGGGATTTGGTACGCTCCAAACGGGTCTTGGTGAAGTAATCGTCCCCAGAGGCCGTCGCTCCGCTTTGATTGTCCACAAGCTGTGCATCCCCGTAGTTTTTCGCGGTGTCCACCTTTCCCGTCACTGCAAAATCCTCGCCCGTCTTGGCAAATTGCCAGTTCAGATAAACCGCTATTCCCAAAATCAGTACCAGCGACGCCAATATGATCTGTTTTTTTCCGAAGATTGCATTGAATTTCATGTCCCAAAGTCCTCCTATGAGTTTAATTTCGTCACGCATACTTTGCTGGAATCTATGTCAAGGGCGATGGTCACCGCGTCGATGACCCGCTGCTGGACGAGCGCCTGCTCTCCGCCGCTGCAGACGATCACCACCCCTTTCACCTTTGGTTCGATCTGGGTTTTGATCAGCGCTTCTTTGCCATCGCTGCCATCCACCAGAATGTAGTTTTGCTGATAATCCTCCCTTTGCTGCACCTTGGTGGTTTGGTCCCCATTGATGTTTTCCGTTTTATCGGTGTTCTTCTTTTCCTCGTTTGCATAGACATTTTCCACGCCGTTTTCCAATGTAACCATGATGTTCGCCTGTCCCACCCCTTCGATGTTCTGCACCAGTGTAAGAAGCTTTTGCTCCAGTTGCTGCGTGTACTGATCCGCAGTCATCGTCTGGGAGCTGGATGTGGACGCCTGGGATTTTTCCGGCTTAAGAAAGGTGGATAGACAGATCAGCAGAATACCCGCCATCCCCACAATCAGAATGATTTTCATTTTTTTGTCGCTTTGAAGGATCTTTTGCAGCCATTTGGCAGGCTGTTTGTTCCGGGTGGATTCCTCCATTTTTTCACCTCCGTCTCAGGGGTTGCGCCCATGATTTATTCTTCCGTAAAACACAGCTCCGGTTGTGTCATCATCTCCTCCTTGAGTTTGGCCTCGATCCGGGACGCCTGATCCCGGTAGGAATTGTCCAGCCAGACTGTAATCTTACTTATAGTTATGCGGTCGTCCGTCTCATTATTAATCAAAACGGAAATTTTTTCCGCCTGTACCCCGATTTCTTCCAGAAACCCGTTTGCCTTGACCTCCAGGTTGGACGCGGTAAGCTCCAAAAGCTTTTGCTTCATGGAGTCCTCCAGCGACTGAGTCTCTCTGGTCTGAGGTGTGGCGGCAGCTTCCACATCCAGGCTCAAAGAGGGCAGTTTCGTGAGAAACGGCGTGATAAAGCTCACGATGAAAAACATGCTGATAGTAAACTGAATGATTTTTTCCATGCTGCCCTTGGGAACCAGCATGGAAAAAATCGTAGTCAAAATCAGCGTGATACAGATAACGGTGGCCCAGCTTTTGATCGTCTCCATTATGTACTCATCCCCAATACCATCATTATTGTAGTGGATACAATCAGCAACAGCGCAAAGCAGATCAAAATGCTCAGCATCAGCGAAAGCGCGGAGGCCGCTGCTTTCAGAAGCTGCGGAACGCGCTCCACCTTAAGCATTTCACCCAGCCCCGCCGCCAGGTTGAGGGATACCGTGAGCAAAAGCAGGTTGATGACCATAGGCAAAAAGGTGAACACGCAGGCCAACACGCCAAATACGCCCACGGTGGATTTCATTAACCCCATGCAGCCCTGCACTGAGTTAAGCGCTTCGCTGATGGCGCCTCCCACCACGGGAATGCTGCTTCCCAGAACAAACTTGACCGCC
The DNA here is from genome assembly GCA_904420045.1 of Candidatus Metaruminococcus caecorum. Classification (GTDB taxonomy): domain Bacteria; phylum Bacillota; class Clostridia; order Oscillospirales; family Ruminococcaceae; genus Metaruminococcus; species Metaruminococcus caecorum. The sequence goes on from CAJFTY010000011.1 coordinate 46,139, forward strand.
TTGGTGGCCACCGTGTCAGCGGAGTTTGCCACCATGCTTTGCAGCGATAAAATGCCCACAAAGACCGTCAACAGGAACCCGAGGGACCATACCACTGTGGTTTTTACCGTGTGGGCAATTCCGTCAATCTTGATATGGTCGCTCACCGACCCCGCCAGACAGAAGGCGAGGTAGATCGCCAGCAGCGGCACCAGGACAGAGGAAGCAATCTGCGCGACCACCTGCACTGCGGAGAATAAAAACGTGTTGTACAGCATGGAGGAAGCGGGCTTTCCCGAGACGGTCATCACGGTGGTGAACACCGGAATAAAGCTTAAAATAAAGTTGCTGCAGTCCTCGATGAGTTTTCCGCACCGAATCATACAGTCGCTGACCGGAGCGATCATCACCCCGCAGATGCAAAGGGAGGACACCACCGAAAACACCTTGGTGACGCCCCGCTCCTCCATGGTGGTTCGAAAGGCGGACAGCAGCGCGCACAGCAGGATAATCCCCATCAGGGTGGCCAGCAGTTTCACCGGCGTGAGCAGTCCGCTTTTTACCATGTTCCACAAGCTGGAAAAAAAATCCCCGATTCCCATTCCCAAAATGGCATCCGGGTCCACCTCTTCAATCCCCGCTCCCTGAAGCTGTTTTTTCGCATCCTCGGGCACCTGGTCCATCAGCTCTTTGGCCCCGCTTTGCTCCAGCTGGTCGTCGATCTGCGCGGCGGACTGCTCCGCGCTCTGGGCGGAGTCAGATACTCCCTGGGCAGTGCAGGCTATTGTCAGCCCTGAAAGCAACAGCAGGGTCAAAAACAGCACCGCAAACCGCCGGATTCGTTTGACATCGATTCGTTTCATCATGTCCCGCTTCCTTTTTGCGTCCTGTCATTTTGCGATCAGTCCCAGCGCCATGTCCACCAGAGCGTTAAACAGTGGAAGCGACACTACGATCACCGCTGTTTTCCCCGCCAGGTCCACCTTGGACGCAATAGAGGTCTGCCCCGCGTCGTTGCAGGTGTCGCAGGCAAGCTGGGTGACATAGCAAAGCCCCAGAGCCTTTAAAAGAATGGTCATGTACTGCTGGTTGATGTTGGCCTTTTGGATCAGGTTGTCCATCACGTCAAATGCGGGCGTGAGGTTTAAGAGCACCGCCAGAAAGATGATGATCCCGCAGGCAAGGGACACCAGCATGGCGTATTCGGGTTTGTACTGCTTGATTAAAATGCATAGCACCGCCGACACCAGCGCCAGTCCGATCACCGACAGCATATTCATGGCGCTACAACCCGAAGATCTGCTTGATGGCGTCAAACAGATCTTTGATCTCGTAAATAATCATCATTAAAACCACGATCAAACCCGCCAGGGTGGTCATCATAGCCTGTTCTTCCCTGCCGGAACGAATCAGAAGCTGATTGAGAACCGCCACAATGATCCCGATGGCCGCGATTTTAAAAATTAAATCAATGTCCATGGATTTTATCCTCCGTGTTTTTCATTTCCGGCCTTTTTTATAAGCGCCGTCCGCCCCGACGGGATTAAAGCAAGAAGATTCCGATTCCCACCCCGGACAAAACCCCCAGGGAACGATATAGCCTGCCAAAGGTATCTTTTTTTTGCCGTGCTTCCTGTAGGCTGTCCCGAAGCATATCCTGGGTGACGTCCAAGGCGCTGATCTGCCCCTGGGCGTCTGACATGCCGATAATCTGGGATATCCCACGCACCGCCTCCAAATCCTTGTCCGACAAGTGCATCGCCCCTTTTGCGCGGTTTACGCCTGCCCGCCACGCCTGAGGAAAGGGCGTACCTTTCCCCATGTCCCGCCTGCATTCAGTCAAAAAACGAAGGCTGCCAAACAGTTCCAGAGTGGCGAGCTTTTCAATCAGCTCGTCCGTGGGGGTCTGCTCGTACCGCAGATAGGTCTGCATCTTTTCCAACAGGACAAGACTTGCTTCCAGTTCAGACACCCGCTTGGACAAACTGGCCGACATGTTTAATCCAACCATCGTCGTCGCCGCAATCATCAGTCCGATCCCGATTAATTTCAGCATGGATCTCCTCCCAGTCAAACACCCGCGCCACTTTAGCGGGCTGGTTTGCGCCTTTTAAAAACACAATTTTTTGGAATGCTCCCTCTGTGAGCAGACGGGCGATCTGCCGCCGGCGCAAAAGTTCCTCCAGATTGGAGGCGTGGGCGGTGGCGATCACCGACACACCGGCGTTTAGGCTGTCCAAAACCGCGTCTGCGTCCTCCTGCGCACCGATCTCATCGCATACAATGACATGAGGAGACAAAGTCCGCAGGGCCAGATTCATTCCCTCTCCCTTTGGATACCCGTCCAGCAAATCGCAGCAGTATCCCAGATCGTTTTGGGGCTCTCCCCGAAAGGAAGCTCCCAGTTCTCCACGCTCGTCCACCACCGCCACTTTATAGATCCTCCCCAAATTCCCAGAGGCCATCTGGCGGATCAAATCCCGCAGCAGGGTGGTTTTTCCGCTGGCGGGAATCCCTACAATTAAGGTGCCGCAGATGGTTGGGAACCCCTCCGTCCCCGTGGGATAGGCAGCGCGGATCAGCTCGTCCGCCGCCCCGATCACCTGGCGGGCCACCCTAAGACTGATGGAGCTTATATCCCGCACGCCGGAAAGTTTTCCCCGTTCGGTCACTGCCGTTCCGCAGATTCCCGCCCGGTGTCCGCCCCGGATGGTTAAAAATCCGCTGCGAATTTCATTTTGGCAGCTGTGAACAGAATAGCCGCATAAAACTTTAAAGCTTTCGTTCAAATCCGATTGATTCGCCCGGTACGCATGGGGGGTGTACCGTCTGCACAAATCCCCGGAATCCGTTACAAACAGTTCCTCCCGGCCGGTGTTCACCGTTAAAGGGCGGCCAAGCCGCACATGGATTTCCCGTATCTGCCGCTTCATTTCACCTGGGATTCCCTTCAGTTTATGTTTTAAGCGGTCGCTTAACCCCTCGGCCGCCTCGTCGTATTTGAGAATATCGTTCATGGTCATCTTCCTTTCAACCTCTTTGTCCTTGGTCAACTTGTCCTTTGTGACAATCCTATGTGCAAAAGAAGTCCAGTAGAACCACAGCGCAAAAATTTCTTTGAAAACAATTGCCGTCAGGACAAGCGTTTGGATCGGACATCCGGCAAAAATTTTTCTTGACAAATTCCCCCGCGCTGTACTATGATAAAAAAGAAAATAAAAGGAAAGGACAATAAAACATGGCGCTTTATTTTGTTTTCGCAGCATTTTTCTTCTTTTTTAGCCTGAGCTTTTACTTTAGCTTCGGTTTTTTTGCTGTGAACAAAAATAAATTGCCACAAAAGTAATTCGTCCTTTTTTCAATCGATGCAGTAAGGGCCAATCGCTTTGAAGGCAAAAGCGATTGGCCCTTTTTGTATAACAAAAGTATTTTTATTGGAGGAATGTATCATGATCGTAATTTTAAAACAGGACCCGCCTCAGAAAAAAATAGATGAGCTGCTGCACTGGCTGGAGGACTTTCACGTCAATATCAACATCGTCAAAGGCGCGCATACGACCATTTTAGGACTGGTGGGCGACACCTCCAAAATTGATATTGAAAGCGTGCAGGCCAAGGATATTGTAGAAAGCGTCCAGCGTGTGCAGGAGCCGTATAAAAACGTTAACCGCAAATTCCACCCCGATGATACGATTATCGACGTTCACGGTGAAAAAATCGGCGAAGGGCATTTTAAAGTGATCGCGGGTCCCTGCTCGGTGGAGACCGAGGCTCAGATCTGCCAGGTGGCCAAGGCGGTCAAAGCTTCTGGAGCCAAATTTCTCCGGGGCGGCGCATTTAAGCCCCGCACCTCCCCCTACGCGTTCCAGGGCCTGCGCGCCGAGGGCATCGAACTCCTTTCGGAGGCCCGCAAAGAAACTGGGCTCCCCATCGTCACCGAGATCATGTCGCTGGCTCATCTGGATCTGTTTAACGACGTGGACGTCATCCAGGTCGGCGCACGGAATATGCAGAACTTTGAATTGTTAAAAGAGCTGGGCCACTGCGACAAGCCAATCCTGCTCAAACGGGGCCTTGCCAACACCATTGAGGAGCTGCTGATGAGCGCGGAATACATCTTCGCCGGCGGCAACAACAAGGTTATGCTGTGCGAACGGGGCGTGCGCACCTTTGAGACTATGACCCGCAACACCCTGGATATCTCCGCAGTGCCGATCCTCAAAAAGGTGTCTCATCTTCCTGTAATCGTCGACCCCAGCCACGCGGCGGGACGCACCGACCTGGTAAAACCCTTATCTTTGGCCTCCATTGCGGCGGGAGCAGACGCGCTGATCATCGAGGTGCACAACGATCCCAAAAACGCCCTGTCCGACGGCGCGCAGTCGCTGACTCCCGAAGCGTTTGACACGATCATGGGCGACATCAAGTCCATGGCCTCTTACATGGGCAAACAGCTGTAATTCCGCTGAAATCACAGGATAAGGTGTGAGCAAATTGAAAACAATCCCAGTTTCCGCCGGGCGTCCCTATGAGGTGGTCATCGACGAGGGTTTGCTGCAACAGGCAGGCTCTCTCGCCCGCCCCCTCACCCAGGCGCAAAAGGCGGTCATCGTCACCGACGATATTGTAAACGGCTTGTATGCACAAACGGTTCGAAGCTCTCTGGAAGCCGCCGGTTTTCAGACGGATCTATTCGTGTTCCAAAACGGAGAGCCTCAAAAATGCCACCGCACACTGAACGAGCTTTATGAATTTTTGGCAGGCGCTCAGATTACCCGCAAGGATATCCTGGTCGCCCTGGGCGGCGGTGTAGTAGGGGATCTGGCGGGCTTTGCCGCCGCCACCTATCTGCGAGGAATTGACTTTATTCAGATTCCCACGACCCTTTTGGCACAGATTGACAGCTCGGTGGGCGGCAAAACCGGTGTGGACATCGAGGCCGGCAAAAATCTGGTGGGCGCCTTCTGGCAGCCCAAGCTGGTGCTGTGCGATACCATTACCCTTTCCACCCTTTCGCAGGAGATCTTCTCCGACGGCATGGCGGAAGCCATTAAATATGGCGCTATTCGGGACCTTGAGCTGTTTGAGCGGATCGCCCAGGGGAACATTCAGCCCTTTTTGCCCGAGCTGATCGCCCGATGCGTACAGATCAAGGCGGAGATCGTCAAAAACGACGAATTCGACACCGGAGAACGGATGCTTTTAAACTTCGGCCACACCTTTGGGCACGCCATCGAGCAGTATTATCACTTCTCCAAGTATACCCACGGAAGCGCTGTGGCCATCGGGATGGTTCAAATTTCCCGCTTGGCCGAACAATACGGCCTGTCGCCCAAGGGAACCACAGACCGGCTGATTCAGTGCTGCAAGGCTTACCGGCTTCCAGTGGAGGATTCCATCCCCAACGATGCGTTGATAAACGGCTGCTGCTCCGACAAAAAACGGATGAAAAACATTCTGAATCTGATTTTGCTCCACAAGATGGGCGAAGCTGTAATCGCCCCCCTTTCTATTGAAGACTTTATCCGCTTTGTAAAAGGAGAATACCGGCATGAAGGTTGAGTTTACCCCCTCTCTCTTAACGGGAGCTATCCCAGCGCCGCCCTCCAAAAGCCTGGCGCACCGGGCGCTGATCTGTGCGGCGCTGGCAAAAGGCGTATCGGTGATCCAAAACTTGCAATTTTCTCAGGATATCATCGCTACAATGGATGCCATGCGCGCTTTCGGTGCGGAATTCACGGTCGGTGAAAGCTCTGTTACTGTAAAGGGAATTGACATTACTCGTGTGAATTCGGCGGTAATCGACTGCCGTGAAAGTGGATCAACCCTGCGTTTTTTGATTCCAGTCGCCGCAGCACTGGGAATTCAAACGGTTTTTAAAGGTAAAGGCAAACTACCTGACAGGCCGATTACTCCCTATTTACAGGAATTCCCTCAAAAAGGGGTGAGTTTCGACTATAAAAATACCATGCCCTTCTCCATGACTGGAAAATTGCAGGCCGGAATTTATCATGTGGCAGGGAACATCAGCTCCCAGTTTGTCACAGGACTGCTGTTTGCCCTCCCCCTTTTGGACGGAGACAGCGAAATTCGCATTGACGGAATTTTGGAATCCAAACCCTATGCGGACTTGACAATCAGCATGCTGAAAAAGTATCATATTTCTATTGAAGAAACCGACTGGGGCTATTCAGTGAAAGGAAACCAGCGCTATCTCCCCTGCAACTATACGGTAGAGGGAGATTATTCCCAGGCCGCATTCTTTTTAGTTGCCGGAGCCATCGGTTCTCCCGTGACCTGTAAAAACCTGACGGCAGATTCTTTGCAGGGCGACCGGGCAATCGTTTCGATCCTAGATAGCTGCGGTGCGCAGATCACGGTTCAAAACGATTCCGTTACCTCCGCTCCTGGAAAGGAGCTTCGCCCGTTTGACGCGGACGTGCGTGACATCCCCGATCTAGTGCCGATTTTAACTGTGCTGGCCTGCTTTTGCAGGGGGACTTCTCACATCCTCAACGCCCATCGGCTGCGAATTAAGGAAAGCGACCGGCTGTCCGCAATTTCCCAGGTAATAAACGGGCTGGGAGGCCGGGTGCATGCCTTTGAGGATCGGCTAGAGATCACCGGAACCGGCGGTCTTGCGGGTGGAAGCGCAGACAGCTTTAACGACCACCGGATCGCCATGTCCGCAGCGGTGGCAAGCGTTGGCTGCTCGTCCCCTGTTGTGCTTTCTGGCGCGCAGAGCGTCAACAAATCCTATCCCGACTTTTACCAGGATTTTCAAAATTTAGGAGGAAAACCGCATGTCATCAGTATGGAGTAGCGCAGGAGTCAAGCTCTCGGTTTTTGGGGAATCCCACGGCAAGGGAATCGGCGTGGTGTTGGACAACATTCCCGCCGGACAGCCCATCGACTATGAAAAAATCAAGGCGTTTATGGCCCGGCGCGCGCCGGGGAACGATCCTACTGCCACCGCACGCAAAGAGGCGGACGAGCCGGAGATCCTGTCCGGTATTCACAACAAAAAGACCACCGGTGCGCCCATCTGTGCGGTGATCCGCAATTCGGACACCCATTCTTCCGACTACAGTCAGATGGAGACCACCGCCCGGCCGGGCCACGCGGACTACACCGGGTATCTGCGGTATAAGGGATTTAACGATGTGCGGGGCAGCGGACATTTTTCCGGGCGGCTGACGGCTCCCCTGGTGTTTGCGGGCGCGGTCTGCGGTCAAATCATCGAGCGCATGGGCATCTATGTAGGCGCCCATCTGTACAGCATCATGGATGTAATCGACAAGCCTATGAACACAGTATCGATCACCCGGGACGATATCCTTTCCCTGCGGGAAAAGGCTTTTCCTGTCTTAGATGACCGGGCGGGTGAGAAAATGCGGGAACAGATTTTGGCAGCCAAGAAAAACGCCGACTCGGTGGGCGGGATCATCGAGTGCTGCGCGGTGGGAATGCCGGCGGGCATCGGTTCCCCCATGTTCGACGGGTTGGAAAACACCATCGCTTCTCTAATCTTTGGAATCCCTGCGGTCAAGGGATTGGAATTTGGTGCGGGATTCGGCGCCACCAAAATGTTCGGTAGCCAGAATAACGACGAATTTTATGTCAGCGAGGATGGAACCATCCTTACAGAAACCAATTATCACGGCGGTATTTTAGGCGGAATTTCCTCTGGGATGCCCATTAGCCTGAAAGTAGCCTTAAAGCCTACTTCCTCCATCGGCGTTCCGCAAAAGACGGTCAATTTCGTCAAGCTGGAAAACCAGGAAATTATTGTGAAAGGCCGGCATGATCCCTGTGTGGCAGTTCGGGCAGTTCCTGTGGTGGAAAGCTGCGTCAACGTGGCTTTACTTAGTCAATTGATCGAGCAGACACAACTTTTTTAAGAAAATTTTTTAAAACTATTGACACATATTCTTTTGTTTGGTATAATAATTTCCGTTGCCAATGCAAGACATCTTGAATATGTGTCAAAATGCGGGTGTAGTTCAATGGTAGAATTCCAGCCTTCCAAGCTGGTCGCGTGGGTTCGATTCCCATCACCCGCTCCATTTTTCTTTGCCGTTTTCTCAGTATGCGCTCATAGCTCAGCTGGATAGAGCAACTGCCTTCTAAGCAGTAGGTCTCAGGTTCGAGTCCTGATGGGCGCGCCATATATGGTGGATATAGCTCAGCTGGTTAGAGCGCCAGATTGTGGCTCTGGAGGCCGTGAGTTCGAATCTCATTATCCACCCCAACAAACTCTCTTGTATAATTTATCATGGTTTACCCTTTTAAATTATACAAGATTGTTTTTTATTGGACTGTAGCCAAGGGGTAAGGCAACGGACTTTGACTCCGTCATTCCGCTGGTTCAAATCCAGCCAGTCCA
>CAJFTY010000012.1 GCA_904420045.1 Candidatus Metaruminococcus caecorum
GCGGAGGTCTACCACCCCGGCTACGCCGCCAAGCGCATGGAGATCGGCGCGGTGGTGGGCGCGGCCCCGGCGAAAAACGTCGTGCGGGAGGTTCCCGCCCCCGGCGACGTGGTGATCCTGCTGGGCGGCAAGACCGGCCGGGACGGCTGCGGCGGCGCCACCGGCTCCTCCAAATCCCACACCATGGAGTCGCTAGAGAGCTGCGGCGCAGAGGTTCAGAAGGGCAACGCCCCCGAGGAGCGCAAGCTCCAGCGGCTGTTCCGCAACCCCGACGTGACCCGGATGATTAAGCGCTGCAACGACTTCGGCGCGGGCGGCGTATCCGTTGCCATCGGTGAGCTGGCGGACGGGCTTTCCATCCACCTGGACGCGGTTCCCAAAAAATACGAGGGACTGGACGGCACCGAGCTTGCCATCAGCGAATCCCAGGAGCGCATGGCCGTGGTGATCCGGGAGGCGGACACCGACGCGTTTATCGCCAAGGCCAAAGAGGAAAACCTTTTGGCCACCAAGGTGGCCGTGGTCACCGAAGCTCCCCGGCTGGTGATGGACTGGAAGGGCAACGTGATCGTCGATCTGTCCCGGGAGTTTTTAAACTCCAACGGCGCGCCTAAGCACACCGAAATTGAAATTGAATCCAATGCCCTTTCCCCTGTCAACCGCCGGGAAAACACCCCCGACGGCTGGAAAGAGCATCTGTCCGACTTAAACATCTGCTCCCAGAAGGGACTGGTGGAGCGGTTTGACTCCACCATCGGCGCGGGCACCGTACTGATGCCCTTCGGCGGCAAAAACCAGCTGACCCCCGCTCAGGCCATGGCGGCCAAGCTCCCGGTGCTTAAGGGGCAGACCTCCACCTGCTCGCTGATGGGCTGGGGCTACAATCCGTACATCAGCGCCCAGAACCCCTTCTACGGCGCCATGTACGCGGTGATCGAGTCGGTGGCCAAGGTGGTGGCCGTGGGCGGCGACTACACCCACAGTTGGCTGACCTTCCAGGAGTACTTCGAGCGCACCAAGGGCGATCCCAAGCGGTGGGGCAAACCCATGTCCGCCCTGCTGGGTTCCTTAAAAGCGCAGCTTGCCTTGGGCATCGGTTCCATCGGCGGCAAGGACTCCATGAGCGGAACCTTCGAGGATCTGGACGTTCCCCCCACCCTGACTTCCTTCGCGGTGTCGGTGACGGATACCGGCAACATCGTTTCGCCGGAGTTTAAAGGTCCGGGCCACCGGGTGGCGATGATCGTCCCGGACTACGACGAAGCCGGTATGCCCTGCTTTGACAGTATAAAAGCGGTATTTGCGCAGGTGCAGGAGCTCATTAAGTCCAAAAAGGCCCTGGCGGTGTGGGCGTTAAGCTACGGCGGCGCGGCCGAGGCCGTGTTCAAAATGGCCATCGGAAACGGCGTGGGCTTTGCGTTTGAAGCCCTGCCGGAGGAAGCCCTGTTGTGGAACGGCGTGGCCGGCGGCTTTGTCATCGAATTGGCGGAGGGCTGCGGCCTTCCCGCCGGCATGACCGGGCTGGGCAAAACCACCGCCGATCCTGTGATCGACTTCCAAAACGGGAAGATCGCCCTCGCCGAGCTCCTCCCCGCCTACGAGGACAAGCTGGAGCCCATCTTCCCCTGCAACATCCAGACCAGCGGGGAGGCGGTTCCCGCCGTCACCTACAGCGGCAAGGCCAGATCTGCCGCGATCAAGGCGGCCAAACCCCGGGTGCTGATCCCGGTGTTCCCCGGCACCAACTGCGAGTACGACACCGCCCGGGTGTTTGAGCGGGCCGGAGCCCAGCCGGAGGTGTTCGTCATCCGCAACCTGACCAGCGCGGACATCGAAGAATCCGCGGCGGCCTTCACCCAAAAGATCAACCAGAGCCAGATCGTCATGATCCCCGGCGGATTCTCCGGCGGCGACGAGCCCGACGGCTCCGGAAAATTCATCACCGCGTTTTTCCGCAACCCCGCCATCAAAGACGCGGTGCACGAGCTTTTAAACAACCGGGACGGCCTGATGCTGGGCATCTGCAACGGCTTCCAGGCGCTGATTAAGCTGGGGCTGGTTCCCTTCGGAAAGATCACCGAGATGGAGTCCGACTCTCCCACGCTGACCTTCAACACCATCCACCGGCACCAGTCCATGCTGGTTCACACCCGGGTGTGCTCCAATAAATCCCCCTGGCTTGCGGGGACGAGCGTAGGCGATGTGCACACCGTGCCCATCTCCCACGGAGAGGGGCGGTTTGTAGCCCCCAAGGAGCTGATCGACCAGCTGATCCAAAACGGCCAGGTGGCCACCCAATATGTGGATTTAAACGGCGATCCCACTTACGACATCCGCTACAACCCCAACACCTCCATGATGGCCATCGAAGGCATCACCTCCCCCGACGGGCGGGTGTTCGGCAAGATGGCCCACAGCGAGCGGATCGGAACCGGGCTGTACCAAAACGTCCCCGGCGACAAGGATCAAAAGCTGTTTGAAAGCGGCGTGAAGTATTTTAAATAAGGTTGTTCGCAAGGACGCCCCTGCAATCCGCCAGAACGGATTGCGGGGGCGTTTGTTTTTTGTGTGTAACTCAGCGTTCGTTTTTGTCAAAAATGACTTGATCCGGGGTTGCTTGATACAGATCGCACAAGCGCAGCAGCTTATCCGCTGTAAAGCGCATGGATACGGTTCCGTGTTCGATCTTTCGCAGCATTTGTACTCCGATCCCCGCTGCTTTTGCCGCCTGCCGCTGAGGAATCCCCCGATCTTTTCTGAGCTTTTTTAAATTGGCGCACATATTGGCAAGCACTTTGTCCGTTTCTTCTAACTGGTTCATGTAGCCATCTCCCTTTTTCCGATTTTTATTATCATAGCACGTTTGAAATCAAGGGGTATAGACTATTACATTAGATATAGACAAAATTATTTACCGCAATACGCAGATTCAAGGGCTAAACGATCTGGTTTCTGATCGTTTAGCCCTTTTTTATCTCCCAGGCCTTACTGGTTACCACGCCGATAGGCGGTAAGGGGTGCGCGCCGCCGCACCCCTTACAACCCCGGGCGGTCAAAGGGGAGGATATTTCGGCGAACCTACGGTTCGCGCCTCCCCTTTGAAAACCCCACCAACGACCAAAGGCATCCGCCTTTGGAATCCAGAGTTACTCCCATGCCCGACCTAAACCATTCATCATAAATAAAAGAATGGAATTCCTCCCAATGTTCGCCAAAGGCCGCCTATTATATTGTGTTGAAAGGAAAGTCCGACAATCTCCTTGCATTTTCCGCTAAAATTCGCTATACTTAAAACCGCGCCTGCCGGCAGAAACTTTTCCTCCTTGCATCTCAAGGCTCGGGCGCAAACTTCGGCGGAGCTTTTTCCTCCGAGCGTCAGTCGCAAGAACCTGACGATAAAAAAACACTACGAAAGGACAATTTAATATGAAAAATCAAGGACTACACAAGATGGTGCAGGCCTCGCTGATCGCTGCCCTTTACGCGGCGCTCACCCTGGCGGTGGCTCCCATCGCATTCGGCGCGGTGCAGTTTCGCATAAGCGAGCTGCTCACAGTGCTTCCGCTGTTCACCGCCACGGCGATCCCCGGGCTCACCCTGGGCTGCGCGCTGGCAAACTTTGTAGGGTTCCTGCTGGGAATCAACGGCATCGGTATTTTCGATGTATTCTTTGGAACCGCGGCCACGCTGCTTGCCTCCCTTGTCACCTACTGGATCGGCAAGCAAAGCGAGAAACCCCTGATCCGCAGTATTTTCGGGCCGCTGCCCCCTGTGCTGTTCAACGCCGTCATCGTGGGCGCGGAGCTGACCATCCTGTTCGCCCCCTCCTTTACCTGGCCGCTGTACTGGTTGAACTTCGGTTCCGTTCTGGTGGGAGAGCTGGTGATCTGCTACCTGCTGGGCGTGCCGCTGATCCTTCTTTTGAACCGGAAACAGTTTTACCGAAAAATATTTGGGTAACCGGAGAAAATCCGTTGCAATTTACAGAAAATGTTGGTACAATACTTTTATAGAAACGATTTTGCACCGATCGCAAGGAGGATAAAACGGATGAAAATTGCACTGAAGATAATCGCCTCAGTCATTGGCCTGCTTGTGGCGCTCAAGCTGATCCAGTACGGGATCGACTGCCTGTACCGGAAATACGGCCGCCGCTACATCACAGCGGGCGACGCGGAGTAGGACGTATTCAATAAAGGTTTTGTGTCGAAATCAAAATAAAAGGCGGAACCCAAGGGTTCCGCCTTTTTATATACCGTAAATTCTTCTGCCTTCCGCGCCCTCAAAGGCGATTCCAAAAGAAGAAGCGGCCGCCATAGGCGGCTGCTTCTTTCTGATACGCTTCAAAAAGGTTCAGTCAGAATGCTGTTTTGTTTAAGACTTTCTTTTTCTGCGTCCGCTAAGACGATGCACCGAATAACCGCAAAGGCCGGCCAACAGCACAACCACAGATGCTCCCCAGGGGAAAGCAGCCGATGTCTGCGGATTTGTTTCCTCCTCCGATGGGCTTTGTACATCGGGGGTTAAGGGCTTTTTTCCATCGTCGGGATCAGCGGGAGACGGATCGTCCGAATGGTCCGAATCGCCGGGATCTTCTGGGGCGCCGGGTTGATTTGGCTGATCCGGTTCGCCGGGGTCCTCAGGTTGACTTGGATTGTCAGGCTCGTCAGGATCTTTGGGATCGTCCGGCTCATCGGGATTTTCAGGGTCCGTCGGTTCCTCCGTTACCGTGACCTTGCACTGCGCAGTCCGTCCTCCGTCTACCGTTGTTGCTGTAATGGTCGCAGTACCAGCTTTGTGCGCGGTGATCTCTCCCTTGTCATCAACCGAGGCCACAGCGGCATTGTCACTTGTCCAGACAACGCTGTCATCGGTGGCCGAATCCGGCGATACAATGGCAAAGATTCTCTGCTTCTGATTGACCTTCATCGTGCATTCAGCCCGGTTCACTTTGACGGTTTCCGGATGGACGATCACCGGCGGAACGTTGGTATAGGCAAATCCGTTAATAATTGCCTCAATTCCCGAGCTGGCGGGATTTTTTCGCGTTGTGGGAACGATTTTCAGCGTATGAGTACCAGGCTCCAGCAGATCCGTTTCATACAGCAGCACATCGCTCTGGCTGCCATTGCTGCACTGATCAATCTCAGCCTTTTTTACCCCGTCCACATACACCTCGAGAATTCCTAAGTCATTCCGCTTTGAACCGTAAAATCTTGCTTTTACTCCGTCAAAAGTAAAGGTCGCACTTTCTTTTCCTGTGGGATATTCTGTGTAATGAACCGCGGTGGGCTCGGTTGACTCAGGCGGCCAGATGCCCCAGATTCCTTCATAGGTAACCGACTCGTCGCTATCATCGACCATAATATAGTTGTTGTCACTGTCCAGGCTCACAATTTTAAAGTGGTCAAACTGCACATAATCATAACTGCTGCCTACTGCGGCCCGCCCTTGGATAAAGCTGTTCTCGTCGTCCATATACTCAAATACAATCTCGTCGTTGATAAATCCACGTATTTTGGTATCCTTGAAGATCATTTTTAGACGGATCCACGAGTCCGCTTTCATTCTGCTTACTTTGCCGCTTTGAAGTACCTCGAATTGACTTCCCAATGCTACGCCTTCCCTGGCTTTATACCGAGTCAATTTCCAATTCCCGTTCTCGTCGATCCGCAGTCCATAGCCGTAAGGATGCGTCTGCCCGTAAGCGGTGGGCCCGGATACGCGCCCATAGATCGCGCCGTATCCAGAGTCTTCAATTTTAATGTTGGCGCTTACTATACAGTTGTGCAGGTTTTTATTCCCTACATAAGAAAACGGCTCATAGTCATTCCACCAGCAAATGGGTTTTGTCGGTACCGACTGGCGCAGAGTTCTGTTCTCCGTGCCGTCTACGTAAATTTCAAACCCTCCGCCCTGATCCGAAAAATACTTCGGACGTTCGCCGGACGGATAGCTGTCAAAATCGTCCTCATAATTCATGGGGAAATCTTCTGCTTCAGGAATCTTGTTTTCAGGCTCGCCTTTTTGCTGCCCCGTGGTTGTGGTAAAGGAATAGATGCAATTCGGGTCCACCGAATAAGCAAACGCTCCATTCTGCGGCACAATAGTATTGACTTTTTGGAACGTATTCCCTTTTTCCGTTTTCCATACGGTGATTTCATGGTTTGACATTCCATTTAAGGTGAATTCCATTAGCTGGGTGTCAGACGCTCCGCCTGTTTCCACAATCACAGAAAAATCAGGGTTGCTCTTTCGGTTGTCAGTTGTTCCATTGTCCTGTAATGTGACGTAGCTTCCGCCCGCGTCAAGGTATCCGCAGGCGCTGTCTATATAATTCCAGCCGGGTTTGGTAAACTGGGTGGTATGGGCAAACCCCCACACTCCATCCTCTACAATATACTGTCCGGACCACGGAGTATTGGCCTGCATGGCTCCGCTGAGCCAATCATAGGACGCGGAGATATTGCTCCAGAACACCGTCTTTACAATCCGGTTTTCGATATAGTTTGCATTAAAAATGCGGGCTGATTTCAGAGCTGCTTCCCAACTACCGCCGATGGAACCGTCCTCGCTGGAATAAAGAGGCTTGCCAGTTGCCTGCGCTTGAGAGTTATCATGATAGGGATTCGGAGAACCCCAGTTGGGGTAATGCACACCGATTGCGTGCACCGCTTCCCTAAGCTCGGGGGTGGAGGTCAGCTGTATTGCGCTGTCCCAGATACCAGCCCAATCGTTATGCTCCGCCGCAATGATGTTGACGTCTGTCAGGTTATATCGATCTAATGTTTCCCGTAGCGTAATGATCCAGTCGTTTCGGTCGGGATTGTAGTGTTCGTTCCAGATTCCGCAGAAGTCGATGTCCAGATTGTGAAATTCTTTGGCGCCCCATATGTACGTGGCGATGTAATCCGCGTTGTCCTGGGTATAGAACTTCTGTTTTTTCCAGGTTTCATAATCCGTATCAGGATTTGCAAGAGCGCCGTAAGAACCGTCATAGCGGAACCAGCCCGGCGCAGACCACTGAAGGATATCCAAAAAGATGTCAGGGTTTCGCTTTTTGGCTTCCTTCATCAGCCAGAATTCAACGCCCCGGTTAAAATATTCTTTTACCTTTAAATAGTCTTTCGAATTCCGATTGATGGTGCCATTCTCACACTGCTTGCGCACCGACTGCACCCGTTCAAACTCTTCCAGCGTTCTTGCATAAGCAGGCTCGGTCTGGCAGGTGCTGTTGCCGTCTCCTCCGATTTCCACTTTCAGATGCTGATAGGCCGCCCCAAAATTGGGTTTGAACAGATAATCCAGAATATCCGAGCGATACGGTTCTTCATAATCATAGAGCAGGTTGGAGCTGGATGCGGATAATGCGCCGATGCCCTCAAACATTCTGCCTGTATCTTCGGTATTGATGGCAATTTGGGTGGCAAGATCAGGGCTGACTGGCGTCAGCACTACTTTGTCCACCAGGATCGTGGTGTTTTTATCCCACCAGAAGCGTAACTGGAACAAAGTTCCCATAGGAATGTTGATGGGATAGGATAAGGTCGTAACTGTGCCGATCTCACCAAATTCGCCTTCTGTCACGTTGAGGTTTAAGATATCCGTGTCCTGGATATCCAGGCCCATGATAACATTATTGCCATTTCCTGTTCCCTCTTTCAGAACCAGATCAATTTGAAGGTTGTATTTTCCATACGGGATAGCATCAATGAGGCCAGGTCCCTGGAGCACGCTCTCCCGTCCTCCTGTGGCTTTGCTGCGATCAAACAAAACGCCGCCTTGGGTGACGGATACCCCGTTGCCCAGAGTTTCAAACCCAGATTCTTCAGCGTTTTCCACCTCGTAGGTAATCGAGTGATTATAATCAAAACCGGTAGAGGAAAAAGCGTCTACAATGATGTCACAGCCAATATCTCCTCCCCCGCTGGTTAAATGAAGCACTTTTATGGTAAGCGTATGCTCCCCGTAGGGCAGCATGGGTGTTTCATATAGAAAAGAATCATAGCTGTTTGTGCTTGCATCCTTGCAGTCGATATTGGTTTGATATTCGTCGTCCACATAAACCGCCGCAATTCCAACGTCGTCTTTCTTTGCGCCGTAGAACCGAGCCTTGGTCCCTGTAAAGCGAAACGTTACGGAAGAATCTTTCGCATCCGACAAATGAACCGAGCCGCCGTAGCTGCCCTGGACCGTAGAAACATTCCAATGATCGCTGTAAGCAACAGCCGAGTCATGATCGTCTACTTTTGTCCATATATCATCTGTATTTTTATGGTTTGGATTGTCCGTTATGGCATATTCAATCGCATCAATCGAGTATGCCAACCCTCCGCGGTCAAGCGGCTGAACAGTAATCGTGTGCGTACCTTCTTCCAATAAAGGCGATTCAAAAACAGTCATCTGTACTCCTTCTATTGCCGCTGAATGGCAGTCCACCTCAACGGGCGTCCCACCGTCAACTGTGATTTTAGCAGCTCCCTGCATAGGATCTTTTTTCGAAATCATCCTTACCTGATTTCCAGTAAAGGTAAAGGTTGCTGCGGCGTTCACATCAGACGAGTAAGTCTCTGTCTCCATATAGGTGCCAGCGCCATGGTCATCCCAATTCAGCCACTCCCCTGTATAAGTAATTCTGGGGTCTTTATCATCAATACGAATCCACCGTGAAGAAGCGGAAACTGCGATATATTCCAGCCAGGTAAACATAGGGAGCACCATTGCAAAAACAAGTAAAAAAACCATCTGTTTTTTTAAAGCTTTTGCCGTTTGTAAAGTTTTCATTTCATTACTCTCTTCCCTTCTGTTTTGTATTTGTCTATATTATATTAAAATAAAACAAAATGTTCAATAATATTATATTATTTTTATAATACGATTTTTATATTATTATTGATTTATTTTTATAATTATTGTATAATATTATTATAATAAATTTTTATTTTTGAGGAATGCGTTATGAGCTGTTTTTATTTTCCGGAACAAATAAAGGAAGACGCTGAGTTTCCTTATCAAATTGTGGAAATGGGATATCATTTTTGCCAGTTAGGCACCTTTCGTCCCGGCGGATTGCGGGAATATCAGTTTGTATATTGTGTTAGCGGAAAAGGCATTTTTAAATTTGGCAATCAAAAATTTGAAATCAGTTCAGGAATGGGCTTCTTTACAGCGCCTCATACTCCTCAGGAATACTATGCCATAGAAAACGACTGGATTGTCCACTATGTAGTATTAAATGGATTTGGCGTAGAGCCCTATGTGAAATCCATGAATCTTTCAAACTATCAGATCATTCACGCTCACAATCCTTTTTATCTTGAAAATTACTTTCGTTCTTTATATAATTGCATTCAGAACCGGAAAGACAACTGGCGAATGGAAGCCTCTGTGATTCTATATGCCATGCTGAGCTTGTTCCAATCCGTCAAGCCATATGACAACTCGGAATCGGAAACATCGGCCGGGAAATTAACTCATGTTATCCGTTACATCGCTGACAACTATGCGAATGCTATCACATTACAGGATCTGGCAAAGTTCATCAATGTTTCGCCTTCCTACTTGTGCCAGCTTTTCAAAAAAACATATAAAACCAGTCCTGTGGAATACATTAATCAGTTTCGTATACAAAAAGCAAAGGATTTATTATACAGCAATCACACCCTGCCTGTATATAAAATTTCTGAGCTCGTAGGATTTTCAGATACCAGCTATTTCTGCCGCATCTTTAAAAAGCAGGAAGGCGTTACGCCGTCACAATTCCGGGAAAATAGTTTTAAAGCGTAGTGTTCATGCCGTTTTTCATCGCGTATCTGCGAGAAAATCTCCCCATGCCAGTGGTAAAACCGGCAGGGTGTTTTACCGTGATTTGGAGGGACAATAGAGCATAAAAGCCAAGGAGCGCAAGGCAATTGCCTTGCGCTCCTTGGCTTTTCTATGCTAAAACGTTCATCAGCTTAGCAGCATCCGGTCGTTGTCAAACTCCTTGTTGCTTTTTTGCTTAAAGAGCTTGAGCACATCCTCCACTGTCATACCGTCCCGCTGCTCACCCTGAATGTCCAGGATGATCTTGCCCTGTTCCATCATCAAGGTGCGGTTGCCGCACTCCAAAGCGGAAGCGATGTTGTGAGTAATCATCATGGTGGTAATAGAATGCTCCGCCACGATCTTTTTGGTGAGATCCAGCACTTTGTCCGCAGTGGCAGGGTCCAGCGCGGCGGTGTGTTCGTCCAGCAGCAGCAGCTTCGGGGTGGTCATGGTGGCCATCAGTAAGGTGATTGCCTGGCGCTGGCCCCCAGACAACAGGCCCACTTTCGTTTTCATCCGGTCTTCCAGCCCGAGCTCCAAAGACTCCAAGCGGGTGCGGATGTAATCCCGGTCGGTTTTGGAAATCCCCACCGAAAAAGGCTTTTTGGCCGTGCGCATATATGCCAGCGCCATGTTTTCCTCGATGGTCATGTTGGGAGCGGTCCCCTTTAACGGATCTTGAAACAGCCGCCCGATGTATTTGGCGCGCTTATGCTCTTTTTGAAAGGTGATGTTTTCCCCATCCAGCAGGATATATCCTTCGTCCACCAAGTAGCTTCCCGCCACACAGTTTAAAAGCGTGGATTTCCCCGCGCCGTTTCCCCCGATGATGGTGACAAAATCTCCGGGAGAAAGGTGCAGGGACACACCATCCAAGGCCACCCGCTCGTTGACCGTCTTTTTGTTAAACACCTTGGTGATGTTATTGATCGATAGCATGGTTGGTCCTCCTTTTCTGGGCCAAAAGCTTTGCTTTGCCCACGATCACCGGGTAGGAGATCGCCAGAATGACAAACACCGCCGTCACCAGCTTCATATACATCACCGGGACGTTAAACTGCAGCGCCAGCGCGTAGATCAGACGGTAGAGGATCGTCCCTGCCACCGAGGCGATCAAGAGCAGTTTGCTCCAGCCCAGCACAACCTCGCCGATTACCAGGGAGGCCAGGCCGATAATCACCATTCCGGTTCCCATGCTGATGTCGGTAAACTGCTGGTACTGGCACAGCAGCGCACCGGACAGCGCCACCAGCGCGTTGGAAAGCGCCAGGCCGATGAATTTCATCACATCCGCGTTGATGGAAGAGGATCGCACCATATCTTCATTATCACCCGTGGCCCGCACCGACAAACCCAGCCGGGTGTGCAAGAACAGGGAAATCAGCCCTACGCACACCGCGCACACCGCTAATACGGTCGCAAGTTTCCCCCAGCTTCCCAGCCATTCCACAGGTTTTGTAAAGATCGTATTCTCATAAAGCAGGGACATATTGGGCCGGTTGCCCATCACCGCCAGGTTAATGGTGTACAGCGCGGTCATGGTGAGAATTCCCGCCAGGATCGGCTGGATTTTCAGCTTGGTCTGCAAAAAGGCGGTTACCGTACCGGCCAATGCTCCCGCCAGAATTGCCAGCAGGATACCCAGCACAGGATGCCCGGCAGCCGTGAACACGATAGACACCGCCGCGCCCAAAGTAAAGCTTCCGTCCACCGTCAAGTCCGCCACATTGAGGATCCGGTAGGAGATAAAAATTCCGATGGTCATCAGGCCGTAGATCAGCCCTTGTTCCGCAGAACCCAGAAACAATTCCATATGGTATGTACCACCCTTGTTACGTTACAGTAGTTTATTTGACGATCTGCGCGCCGCTTAAAATATCCTCCGGCACGGTCACGCCGATTTTCGAGGCTGTGGTCTCGTTGATGACGGTTCCAAAGTCCGAAAGGGTCTGAACCGGCATATCTGCCACGGTCTTACCCTCAAAAATCTCCTTGGCCATCTCGGCGGTCTTTTTGCCCAGCTCGGTGTAGTTGATGCCCACTGTGGCAAAGCCGCCGTCGCTGACCATGGAATCCGCTCCCACGTAGACGGGCTTTTTCGCGTCAATGCCCACCTTGGACAGAGTCGACATGGCGGAGGCCACCTGGTTGTCAATGGGGGTGAAGATCGCGTCGGTCTTGGAGATCAAACTCTGGGCCGCCTGCTGAAGCTCGCCCACGTTGGTGATGCCGGTTTCAACGACCTCCAAATTTTTCTCCTTGGCAACCTTTTTCGCGTCGCTGATAACGCTCAGGGAATTTGCCTCGCTGGTGGAATACAGCAGGCCGATCTTTTTTACATTGGGGGTTAGCTTTAACGCTAGGTCAAAAATTTTGTCCACCGGGATCGCATCGGAAGTTCCGCTTACATTGCGGCCGGGTTTGTTCAGATCAGCTACAAGCTTTGCCGCCACCGGATCGGTGACCGCCGAAAACAGAACGGGGATGTCGGAGGTGGCGGATGCCGCCGCCTGAGCCGCAGGGGTTGCGATGGCGATAATCAAATCTTTTTTGTCCGAGACGAATTTCTGGCAGATGGAGTTTAAGTTCACCTGATCGCCCTGGCTGTTTTTGTAGTCGATCGCCACGTTTTCCTTATCCTTGTAGCCAAGCGTAGCAAGTTCGGCCACCAGGGATTCCCGGATGGTGTTCAAAGACGGATGATCCATGTACTGGACGATGCCAATTTTCAGTTGCTTGCCCTGCTCCTGGTTGGCAACTGGAGAATCGCTCCCCGGCGTGGAGGCGCTCCCCTGACCGCCTTCCCCGGAATTGCTGCATCCGGCAAACAGACTGACGGACATCACCGCCGCTAATAAGACTGTAAGTACTTTTTTCATAACAATAACGCTCCTTCTTTCGGGATTTCCCCGTTTGGTTGTACATGCGCGGCGGACGCCGCCCTGTGTTATTGTTGGCGTAGTATGTTCGGGTAAGCGGACAACCCCTTTCAAGGAAAGCCGTGCAATAAAAAACACCTGTCCTGCACTGCAAGGACAGATGTCAAATCTGCGGTACCACCTTGATTGACGCGATATGCCGCGCCCACCTCATTGAAGAATGCCAACACATTCCCTTCCCATAACGCGGGAACAAACGTCGCGTAATACTCGGCACAAAGCCTTTGAACGCGCCCTCCGGGGGCCATTTGTCTGATCCGTTTTCTGCCGGGGTTCCAGCCTGTGCCCCAGCTCTCTGCAAGCTCGTAATCAGTTTTATTTCCCCATCAACGGTTTAAATGAAACTTTATCCTTATTAAAGCATTTTTCTCCGTGTTTGTCAACTGTTTTTTATTTCCCTCCGCAATTTGCTCCATACTATGTATAAAACGGCCTTATGGTGACAAAAAACAGGCTGTGTCTGCAAAAGAAACAGCCTGTTTTTTGAATTCGGTCCCAAGAGGAAAGAATTTAAACCGCAGTCGGAACAGAGGACGCCTTGCTCGCCTGGGCTTTGGCTGCCTTTCCCTTAAAAAACCAGGCGGACAGCAGTGCTGTGATCGGCACCGATGCGACCACCGCCATACTTCCTGTGACGCTGTGGAGCAGTTCGATTCCCAGGTAGTCCGAGCTTAAAAGCTGGTCGAACTGAGCGCCGTAGGCCACCAGCACCAGCATAGTGGTCAGCCCGGTCCCAGCAAACGCTAAAATCAGCGTCTCGCACATGGTGCCGATCATATCCCGACCGATTTCCATGCCGGAGCGAACGATCTCCCGGGGAGTCCGCGCGGGATGAATCTGCTTGATCTCGTACAGCGAGGACGCCACCGACATGGTCATATCCATCACCGCGCCCAGCGAGGCAATCAAAATGCCCACAAACAGGATCTGCGGAATTTGAAGCCCGGTGTTCTGATGAATGAGGATCAGTTCTTCCGCTTCCTCCAGGTTATAGCCGTTTACATGCAAAATCATCGAGAAGATCCCGTAAAAAGCGGCAGCGATCAGCACTCCCAGCATGGTGGAACCAATGGCTACGGCGGTTTTCCGGCTCAAACCGTTTAGCAACAGCATCGAAAAGCTCGCCGTGACTAAAATCGTCGCCACGCACACCAGGATGGGCGAATATCCATGATAAATCATCGGCAGCAAAAAGGTGAAGATAAACACCAGGGTAAACAGCAGCCCCACCACGCTTTTAACTCCCTTTGCCCTGCCCACCAGCGCCATTGCCGCCACAAACACTAAGACAATCGCCAGAATTCCCATCGTGCGGTCGTAGTTGTAGATCGTCAGGTAAGGTTCCGCGTTTTCCGGGTGATCCACCTTGACCACCACCCGCTGTCCGGGGGACACCCGAATGTTGTGGGTATTGCTCAGGTTGTTGGTGATTTTTTTGTCCTGCCCCTTCCAAGGGCCCTCCGTCATGCGGACCGTCAGTTCCTGAGTGCCTAAAAAGCGGTTGGTCTCTCCCGGAGCGGGGCTGAGTTTTTCCGTGTCGACGCTTTGCACTCTTCCCTTTTGAAAGGAGATGGCGTCGCTGGTATACATGGAATACGAAATAGGATTGCAGGCGTTCAACAGCCAGACGCCGCCCAAAATGGACAGCATCACTGCCGCCAGGATTCCATAAAACCACTTTCCGCGCAACAGCTTGTTCAACAATTGCACTCATGCCTTTCTATATAAGATCAAATATTTACGCATAAAATACGGACGCGCCCGCTCCAGTCGCGGGCGGGCGCAGTCCTGCTATTTTCTTATCCCTTATTGTTTCGTCCCGCGGCGTCTGAGAGCCACTCCCGCCGTTCCGGCCAGGACAAGCAGCGCCGACGCGCCCAGCAGCATCCCGACGTTTTCACCAGTTACCGGAGAGCTTCCCCCTTCGCTGGAAGAATTCCCGTCCACCGTAACCGAGCCAGCGGACGTATTGTCCGAACTGCTGTTGGAGGATTCCTCCTCCGGTTCAGAGGAAGCAACACCGGAGGATGTGCCGGAGGAGACGTTGGAAGAGTTCCCCGAAGGCACCGAAGAACTGGAATCCGCTTTTTCCTCTACGGTCACAGTGCGTTCAGCCTGGGCGGTGTTCCCTGCCTGGTCGGCCACGGTGTAGGTCAGGGTGTACGTTCCCGCTTTGGCGGTGTCCACCGTGCCGGAGACGGTGATCTTGCCGGTCAGATCGTTTCCGGAAGCATCCTGAGCGCTCACGCCCGCCATGGGATCAAACTTGTCTCCCACGGTGAGCTTGTTGTTCTCCGCACCGGGCAGAGTGATCACAGGCGCTTTGTCCTCCGCCTTGGGGGTGCGGTTGATGGTAAAGGTATCCAGTACCGGCATGTCGTCCTGATCGGAGTAATAGGTGGTCATGGTAAAGCTGTTTTCAGTGACCTGGATATCCGTGATGTTCTGCCGGTTCTGCTGATCCCGCACGGCCACATAGTCCAGCATCGCACCGCTGTTAAAGGGGTAGTATTTGCTTCCCGACGCGGAGTTGGTGGTCAGGTACAGCACCTGACCTTCCTCGGGATCGGTGACGCTGGCCGCGGGAGTCTCGCCTTTTGAAAGATCGTGTCCTTCAGGAATCACGGGGGTGGTACCCTCCATCATGTACGAGCGAGTATAGTGATGGTCGTGGCCCATCAGCACCACGTCGATGCCCAGCTCCGAAAAGATGGGAGAAAGTTCCGGGCGGCGCTGGTCCACAATGTCTTTGTCGGTGGCGTGATTGGCCGCGCTGTAAATCGAATGATGGAAGGTGACCACCGTCCAGTTGGCGTTGGCCTCTTGCTCTTTGAGGACTTGTTCCATAAACGCCTTGTGCTCAGCGGTGCTCAGATTGTTGGAATTCAGAGATAAAAACAGCACGCCGTTATAAAGGAACCAGTAATCGCCGCTTCCGTCTCCCGTGTTGTTGGAAACGCCCTTGTCGCTCACATTCGGCATGTTAAAGTGCTGGGTGTACGCAAGGCTTCCGCTGTCATGGTTGCCCACGTTGGTGGCCAGGGGATACTGTTTCAGTACGCTTGGGGCTAAAAATCCATCGTACTGGGATTCTTCGCGAGAATCCTTGTCGTTAATCTGGTCCCCCGCGCTTAAGATAAAGCTGGTGTCGGGGAACAGCTTGACCGCACGCTCCAGAGTGGCTCCCCACTCTGCGGAGTTTTTGGCTACATCCCCGTTGCCCGCGCCGATCTGAGGATCGCCCGCGAATAGAAAACGGAAGGAGGTGTTTTTTCCAAAGGCTTCGGTTTTAAAGGAATAGGTTTCGGACCATTTGTCGTCGTTGCCCACCCGGTACAGATATTGGGTGTTTTCTTTTAAGCCTGTGACCGTAGCTTTGTTGCTGAAATACCCTTGGATATTGCTCTTCTCCCAGGTGGCTTCAAAGGTTTTGGCACCCGCCGAAGGGAACGCGTCCCCCTCTTGAAATCCTTCCGGTTTGACGGCCACCTGTACCATAGACGCTTTGTCGGAGTTTGCATACCAGGTCAGGTTGCGCTGGCTTTCGTCCGCGCCGATGCCAAAGGAAAGGTTGTCGATCTGAGGCGCCTCGGGCGTGATCTCCTCACTGGACGCCTTCAAAGAAGTAAAGTCCAGATAGATATCCGAGCTGCTGGGACGCCCCTGATGGAGCTCCACCGCCAGCAGGTTGTCTTTCGCTTTAAGCCCCAAAGACGTTACATCGGTGAAGTTAATCTCCCCGGTTTTTGGCGCGGCAGCGTTGGAACCGCCGTACCCGTTTTCATCAAATTCTCCGTCGTCGAAGCCGGCGATCTTTTTCCCGTTTACATATACAATTGCCGCGTCGTCGTACAAAAGGCTCCCCTGCAAAGCGGTCACGTTAGACGGGTCCTCCAGGTCAAAGGTGGTGCGGAAATAATAGACCGGGATGTCGTCGGAACTTCCGGACAGGTACTGAGCCAGCAGGGTGTGAATCGTGTAGCCGCCGTCCATGCCGGAGGAGCCGCCTTTTTTGGCGCCAAAGCTCCCCTTGCCGGTATTCCAGCCGGTTTCGTCAAAAGAAACGTCGGAATTCCATCCATCGGCGGGCTTGGTAATGGGGAGGCTGTCATCTTCCCAATAGCGCCAGGTGGTGTCCGCCGTACTGATCAGCGCCGCTGGCTCCCCCGCAGCGGGCTGGGCTCGGTCAGCTGCAAACGCGCTGGTAAACGCGGGAACGCTTGCGGTCACCGCCAGAGCGAACGCCAGCAGTCCGATCAGTGGCTTTTTCATTCGATTCTCCATCGTTTGTACCTCCATTGGTCATTTGTCGTAGTATTCTTCTCACCGTACTTTATTATAGGAGGACAAGCGGGGTGTTGCTGGGGGGAATCGGTAAAAACTGGGTAAAATTAATTTTACAGTCACAGAGCCCTGCCGGACACTGCGGTGTCCGGCAGGGCTCTGAAAAGCTTCTAAACTTCAATTCGGCCGTTACTCGTGTGTTTCCCGATTAGGGCTCTCTGCCTCGGAAGAGGAATCGTCCTCAAACTCCTTGTCAGAATGAAACGCCCCTCTAAGCCAGTTGCTCAATGCGCTTTTGGGAAAATAGGCCTCATACACCATGATGATAAACCCAAACAGGGTGACGAGCATTCCGCAGCCGGAAACCGTTCCCCCGGCGTTCCCGATGATAGCGGCGGAAATCAGGATGACTCCCCCCAAAAACAGCGAAACGCCCAATACCATTCGTTTCATTTTGTCTCCCCCTTTTTTATCGTCAACAAAAGTATACACCCAAAGGAAACAATTGTCTATTTTGTTATTCCTATATGTGATTGGTCCAAATCAAAAAGTTAAACTTGCCAAAAGATTCACACAAAAGAAAAAGACCTGACAATTAACTGAAACAGCCAATTGTCAGGTCTTAAACTTTGGTCTGAGTGACAAGATTTGAACTTGCGGCCTCTACCACCCCAAGGTAGCGCGCTACCAATCTGCGCCACACCCAGATCTAAGTCTGTTATATATTATACACGCCGAAAGTCTCTTTGTCAACACCTTTTCATAAATTTTATAAACGCAACACCATTTAATAACATGCTGCTTTTTCCTTTGCTGGACTGAAACCCCCTAGATGAAAAACCATCGGTTGTCACAGCGAGCAACTGTTTCTTAGCGGCCGTGAGGAGAATTTTTACTTTTCATCCACGCGCTGGCTGCGTGCAAAAGCCGTTCCCGGTCGTTGGGGAGCTCCCCGTCGATCACCTTGTCCAGCAGTGCCTTCAGCGCAGCGCCCACCATGGGCCCCTGAGGGAGTCCCAGCGTCAGCAGGTCTTTTCCCGTTATGGCCAGATCCTTCAGGGAAAAACACTGTTCCTTTTGCAGCACTTGTTCCAGGATCTCCTCCGCCTGGTCCAGCATGGGAAGACGTTCCTCCCTGCAGAACAAAGCCTGCGCTATGGCGTCAGCGCGCTTGATCTTTAAAAGCCTGCGCACCCCCTGCTCCCCCAGGCGGTTGAGCCACCGGCGCAGGGACTTTTCCTCCGCAGTAACCGGTGCGTCATGATGCCGGACAAGCTCCGTCACCTCCCGAATGGTTTCGTGATCGAACCGCAGCCGGGCCAGGGCTTTTTCTGCAATCGCAAAACTGACTTTGGGATGCCCGTAAAAATGGCCCACTCCCTTCTCATCCATGGTATAGCAGGCAGGCTTCCCGCTGTCGTGAAACAGCATCGCAAGCCGGAGCACCGGCAGCGGTTCCACCGCATCCACCCCGTGAAGGGTGTGCTCCCACACATCGTAGATGTGGTGAATATTGTGCTGCTCAAACCCTACCATGGGTGTTAGCTCCGGCAGAAACACCCCGATTAAATCGGCATATTCCCGCAGCATTTTCCCTGCTCCCGGGCCGCACAAAAGCTTTTGAAGCTCCACATTGATCCGTTCAGGGGAGATGTTCCTTAAGCGTAGGCGGTTTTCATGGATCGCCCGCGCAGTGTCCGGCTCCACGGAAAAACCGTAGGCCGAGGCAAACCGCACCGCCCGCAGCAAGCGCAGCGCGTCCTCCTGAAAGCGCAGGCCCGGTTCTCCCACACAGCGGATCCGCCCGGCTTTTAAATCCGTCCTCCCGCCGAAGGGATCGTGAATCCCCTCGGCGGGATGGTACGCCATCGCGTTTACGGTAAAGTCCCTGCGGGACAAATCCTCCCGGAGACTGTCCACAAACGTCACCCGGTCTGGATGGCGGCTGTCGCTGTATCCGCTTTCGGTGCGAAAGGTGGTGATTTCATAGGGAACATGATTCAGCAGCAGCGTCACTGTGCCGTGTGAAAGTCCCGTTTCCAACACAGGGAACTTGGAAAAGCATGCCTTGACCTGCTCCGGCCTGGCGTCTGTACAGACATCCCAGTCCTGGGGCGGTTTGCCCAAAAGGCTGTCCCGCACGCAGCCGCCCACCGCATACGCCCGAAATCCCAGCGTTCCCAACGCGTTTAAAATATCCTTTACCGGCCTGGGAAGCGAAATCCCGTTCCCCATATGCTCACCTGCTCATCCCTGTTGTTTGTCCTGCTTTTTCTTTTTACTCTTCCACTTATAAACGTATTCATCCGGAACCGCGGCGCGCAGCTTATCTTCGTCCACATCTTTTTCCTTTAACCGCTTGGCCACTGCCTGCTTGGCCACACAGTACAACACCGAGCTGATGGGTACAAACACCAGCATGCCTACAATTCCAAATAAGCTTCCTCCCAGGGTGACCGCCACCAACACCCAGATGCCGGGAAGTCCCACCGAGGTCCCCACGACTCTGGGATAGATCAGGTTTCCCTCCAGCTGCTGAAGGACGATGATAAACAAAACAAACCACACCGCCTGGATGGGATTGACCATCAGGATCAAAAATGCACCCACCGCCGTACCGATAAAGGCGCCGAAAATGGGGATCAGCGCGGTAAAGCCCACCAGGACAGAAATCATCGCCGCGTACGGCATCCGAAAAATCAGCATTCCCGCAAAGCACAAAATCCCGATGATGATCGCCTCGGTGAACTGGCCGGTGATAAAGTTGCTGAAAATCTTGTTGGAAAGCCCGCCGATTTCCAGCGCGTAATCCACCCGTTCCTCAGGAAAATACGCATAGCAGATCCGCCTGACCTGTCCGGCCAGTTTTTCCTTTTGAAACAAAATATAAAAAGAAAACGCGATTCCCAGCACCAGGTTAAAAATCCCAGAAAAAATGGAAGATGCGGCGTTCATAATGCCAATGGCCCCGTTTTGCAAAAAGTTCAGCGCCGTGGGGGCAATCTTTTCCCAGTTGATCTTGGTAAAGTCAAACTCCAGCGAACTTAAAAAGCTGGTGTCGATGTGCAGCTCCTGCGCGGTTTTGATCAGCCAGTTTCCCACCTGCTCAAAAAACGGCGGCGCTACGTCCTTAAGGGATAAAATTGTGCGTACAAGCTCCGGAACCACAAGGGCGACCACCAGCCAAATCAGGCCGACAAACAGCAAAAATGTCAGAAAAATACACACCGGCCGGCGGCATTTTTCCCACACCTTTCCCTTGCGGCTGTTTAATGGCGCAAACAGCTTGTTTTCAATGAGTTTAAGCGGCACATTCATAATAAACGCAGCACAGCCGCCAAACAAAAACGGCGTCAGCAGTGAAAACACCCTGCCCGCTACCCCCATGACCTTGCTGAGGTTTTGAAGCCCTAAAAACAGCAGAATCGCAAAGGCGATGATCAGCAGGATCTTTTTCATATTTTTTCGATTCAGTTCCATAACATTGACCACAACTTTCGCGCGAACGAAAGCTTCCTTTCTGCGGAATGAAGGCCGTTTTTTCACGGCGGGATTACCGCGGTCCTCTATACGGCGTAAGCCGTCCAGCAAGGGCCCTTTCCTGTATGTCTGCCGATTACCCAAACTGCAGGTCAACGGCCTTCTGGCAGCATAAAAGCCAGCGCCCGCCGAATATACTGATCCCAAAAGTTCCACTCGTGTGCCCCCGGCCCTTCTTCATAGGTATAGGCAAGCCCGAGCTCGTCCAGCCGCTTTCGAAGCGTCTGATTCATGGGACGGCACAGTTCATCCTCGGTGCCGCAGGCCAGGTAGAGCCGTGGAAGCGTTTTGCCTGAGGCCGCCGCCTCCCCCGCGATGTGCATTAAATCGTCCGGCCCGCCAGCCGCCGCTTTTGGATCGCCGAACACATCTTCAAACATCTGACGCTCCTGGTCGGTGGAGGCGTATTTCCCGATCAGGCCGATGTCCACCGCCCCGGATAAGGACGCTGCCGCCGCGTACTGCTCCGGCTGGCATAGCGCCGCTTTCAGCGCGCCGTAGCCACCCATGGACAGCCCGGCGATGAAGGTGTCCTCCCGCTTATCCGAGACTGGAAACACCGACCGGACATACCGGGGAAGTTCCTGGGTTAAATAGGTAAAATACCGCAGGCCATGGTTCATATCGGTGTAATAACTGTTCTGCGCCGCAGGCATCACCACGACAAGGTTGTATTTCGCAGCGTAGCGTTCAATATTGGTCCGGCGAATCCAGACGGAATCATCCTCGTACATGCCGTGAAGCAGATACAGGGTTTTATACCGGTTTCCCACCGGATACCGGTCGTCCAGCGACATCCCGCTCTGGCTTCGGGGAGAGTCGGGGATCAGCACATGGATGTTGACGCAGCTAAGCAAAACATGGGAATAAAAGTTGCACCGGCACAAGGACATTATGAACACTCCTGATCGAATTTTATTCAGTTTGCAGGAAAAATTCCCCTTTATCAATTATTGTATGGGCAGATGATTCATTTGTCAACCGTCAGGGGAATTTGTAAGAAATCCGTCGGAGAAACTTCAGAAATTCACGAAACGTTCAAAATGTTTATAAAAAACGCCTTGAACGCCCTGCAATCCAGGTCTATGATAGACGTATATTCCCAGAAAATGCGAATGTGCTCTGCGCTCTGGGAATTTCGATTCACGATAGGAGAAATGGATGATGATCTTGAACTGGCTTCGGCGATTTATGTACGGAAGGTATGGCGCAGACCAATTCGGTGTTTTCCTTCTGGTGATGTACTGTGTGCTTCTGTTGATTGCCCGTCTGTTTGGATGGCCGATTCTGAGTATTTTAACGCTGCTTTTGGCCGTATACGCCTTATTCCGGATGCTGTCAAAGAACGTCGGACGCCGTGCCAAAGAAAACAGGACGTTTCTGCGGATCTTTGCTCCCTTTAAAAAGGGATTCCAAAAAATCCGGTACCGGTTGAAAGATCGAAAATTTCATCGGTATTTTAAATGCCCCGCCTGCAAAAAACAGTCCCGTGTTCCCAAGGGAAGAGGAAAAATCGAGATTACCTGCCCGCACTGCGGACATAAGTTTATCAAAAAGACGTAATTCGCCGGCGGATTATAAAACCTTTCTATCTGCTGCGCTGTGGAATGTACACGCTTGGGACGCATATTTTTTCCAGTCTGGTTCATACTAGGACTATACCGTTTTATCCATCTATTACTATCGGAAAGGCCTGGTGAATTTTGATGAACAAAACTCCCAAAGAGTATGACGCGGAAACCAAAGCATATTTTGAGACTCTCCCCAAAATGATACAGGAAAACATCATCATGTCCGCTCCTGACGTGAACTGTAAAGAGGATTTGGAACGCTGCGTGCAGAACCTGCTGGACAACCAGAAATAAAAATGAAAAGCCGGAGGGGATTTCCCCTCCGGCTTGCTTTTTCCGCCGCTCAAGACTTTCCTTACACCTGAAACGCGTCGTGCACCACATTCATGGCTTTTTCGCTGTCTTTGCGCTCGATGAGCACCGAGATCTTGATCTCGCTGGTGGAGATCATCTGAATGTTGATGCCCGCGTCAAACAGAGCCTCAAACATGGTGGCCGCAACGCCAGGATTGGACTGCATGCCCGCGCCCACGATAGAGACCTTGGAGACATTGTCGTTGACCTCGACTTTTTCAGCGCCCAGGCTGTCCAAAGCATTGTTGAGCACTTCCACCGCTTTGTCCATCTGTCCGCAGGGGCAGGTAAAGCTGATGTCCTTGGTATCGTCCCGTCCAATGGACTGCAGGATGATATCCACGTTGATGTTCTCTTTGGCCATCATGGCAAAGATGCGAAACGCAATACCCGGCTTATCCGGAAGGCCGATTACCGATACCCGGCATACGTCGTTGTCACGAGCAACCCCTTTGATTAACATTTTCTCCATCTTGACTACCTCCTTAACCTTTGTGCCGGGCTTATCCTCCAGGCTGGATACGACTTCCATGTTGACGTTATATTTTTTGGCCATTTCCACCGAACGGTTGTGCAGGACCTGCGCTCCCAGCGAGGCAAGCTCCAGCATCTCGTCATAGGTGATTTCATCAAGCTTTTTGGCGTTTTTTACAATGCGGGGATCCGCAGTATACACGCCGTCCACGTCGGTGTAGATCTGGCACAGGTCCGCGTGCAGGGTTGCCGCCAGCGCCACCGCGCTGGTGTCGGAGCCGCCTCGCCCCAGGGTGGTAATATCGTCGTATTTATTGAGGCCCTGGAATCCGGCCACAATGACGATGTTGCGCTTGTCGAGTTCCTTTTTCAGCCGTTCTTCATAAATCTTGTGAATCCGGGCGTTTCCATGGTTGGAGTTGGTATAAAAGCCCGCCTGCCGCCCGGTCAGGGAGATCACCGGATATCCCTTGCTCTCAATGGCCATGGCCAGCAGGGAGCTGGAAATCTGCTCCCCAGTGGAAAGCAGAACGTCCATTTCCCGCTTAGAGGGATGGGGATTCACTTCCGCCGCCTTGGCAATCAGGTCGTCGGTGGTGTCGCCCTGGGCGGAGACCACCACCACCACATTGTTGCCTTTGTCGTAGGTTCTCGTCACGATATCCGCCACGTGGAACAGACGCTCGGTATTGGCAACCGAGGTCCCTCCGAATTTCTGTACAATCAGACCCACTTTATCATCGTTCCTTTCTGAGAGGTTTCTATAAAAGCAGGAGGCCTCTCCCGCCGGTTCTCCTATTTTTGACGTCCCGGTTATTCCACAATCTGCGCGCCCCGGTTGTCGATGTGCAGTTCTTCTACCCGCCAGCCCCCCAGGCCCAGCGCCTTGAGCTGTCGCCGGATCTGTAAGGGGAACAGGGTGTTTTTCTCGTCCACAATCGCCATGATGGTAGGCCCTGCGCCCGAGATATAAACGCCGTACGCCCCCAGGCGGCCGGCGGCGTCCAAAACGTCGTCGTAGCCCTTGATCAGATCCTTGCGGTAGGGCTGATGCAGCCGGTCGCAGGTGGCGACTTTTAAGTTTTCGTATTTTCCCGACAAAAGCGATGCGGAAAACAGCGCCGCCCGGGACAGATTGAACACCGCGTCCTGATGGCTCACCTGGGCGGGAAGCCGTTTGCGGGCAAGCTCAGTGCTCAGTTCAAAGTCGGGGATCAACGCCACAAATTTCAGGTGGCTGTCCACCTCCTGCTTGACCCAGTACACCTTTTGGGTGTCAAACACCGCCGTGACGATTCCTCCCATCAGCGCGGGGGTGGTGTTGTCCGGGTGGCCTTCAATATAGGCCGCCATGTTCACCAGGTCGTCGGGGGTAAAGGGATGCCTCAGCATGTGGTTGGCACCGCAGATCCCCGCGATGATGCAGGCGGAGCTGGACCCCAGGCCCCGGGTCATGGGGATGTTGTTGGTCTGCACAATCCGAAGGCCGGGAAACGGCCTTCCGCACAGCTCGTAGATCCGCCGGGCGGAGGAATAGATCAGGTTGCTTTGATCGGTTGGAACGGCCACATCGTCCGCCGACTGGATGTCGATCCCGTCGTATTCCTCCATCTGCACCTCGTTGTACATGCTCAGTGCAAGGCCCAGGGAGTCAAACCCCGCTCCCAGGTTGGCGGAAGTGGCCGGAATCCGTAACGTTATCATCAGTGGATGGTCCTTTCTAACGAGGGTTCCCTCTCGATTAATAATCCAGCACGCGGATGGCGGACAGCACATCCACGTTATTTTCTTTTAAGAACTGGATGGAATCGTACACCTTCTGCTCGCTGAGCACCGGGGTGATAAACCCGAGCTCCCCTTTTGCCATGTCCGGGCGGGAAAGCATCTGCACCTTGCCGAAGCACTGTTCCACCAGCTTTTCGGCGTAGTCCTCATCCGCTGACAGGCACCGCAGGAAGAAGGACACGCTGGTCTGCATGTGATCCACCACAATGTTTTCATGGGTGTCCACCCAGGTGAGGGTGGGGTTGGTTTTGGTGGCCTTGGCCACGTCGATTACGTCGGCCACCACCGCGCTGGCGGTGGGAAGCTTGCCGGCTCCCTTGCCGTAAAACACCACGTCGCCGGTGGCGTCGCCCCGGACCATGATGCCGTTAAACACATCGTCGATGCCGGCCAGTTGGCTGTCCCCAGCGATAAACGCGGGATGCACCATCACCAGCAGCTTTCCGTCGTCCAGCACTTTGGCCCGGCCGATAAGCTTGATGACACCGCCCCAGCTTTCCGCGTAAGCCACGTCTTCTAGGGTCATCTTGGTGATCCCCTCGGTGTAGACGTGTTCAGGATACACGTGCATGCCATAGGCCAGCGACGCTAAGATGCAAATCTTCCGGCAGGCATCCGCACCCTCTACGTCTGCGGCTGGGTTGCGCTCGGCGTAGCCCAGCTCCTGGGCCAGCTTTAAGGCCGCTTCAAAGCTCATCTGCTCCCGGATCATCTTGGTGAGGATAAAATTGGTGGTGCCGTTTAAGATACCGGCAATCTCTTTGATCTCGTTGGCGGCCAGGCACTGATGCAACGGCCGGATGATGGGGATTCCGCCGCCCACGCTGGCCTCAAAAAAGAAGTTGACATTGTTTTCCTTGGCTACGGCCAGAAGCTCCGCGCCCTTGGCGGCGACCAGCTCCTTATTGGAGGTGACCACGCTTTTTTTCTTCTGTAGGGACGCCTTGACATAATCATATGCCGGGGTCAGTCCCCCCATGACCTCCACCACGATGCTGATTTCATCGTCGTTTAAAATATCGTCAAAGTTCTTGGTGAATTTGTCCGCATAGGGAAGGTCGGGGAACTCCCGCAGATCTAAAATCCGCTTGACCTCGATCTCTCTCCCCGCTTTCTTGACAATGCTGTCGTGGTTTTTGTGGCAAAGCTCCACCACGCCGGAGCCCACCACGCCATGACCCAATACTGCAATTTTCGCCATCACGATCATTCCTTTCTATCAAGCCTCTCCCCCGCCGGGGGAAACGCGTTGTTGTCTGTATGAAAAACCCGCAGGCGCCCTGTCAGATCCTGCGGACTTCAATGGCCCCATCCAGCGCGGAAAGGTCCCTTAACAGTTCGTCCACCCGGGTAAGCCGTTGGTTGATCCGCACCGAAACCGTCACCGCAGCCACACCCTGGGCCGGAATATTCTGGTTGACGGTCAGCACATTGGCTCCCCTCTGGGATAAGCAGGACAACACGCTGGACAACACGCCGGGTTCGTCCGCTAGAGAAAGATACAGCGTCACAATTTTCTGGGCGGTCTTATCCTCGTAATAGTGCACGCTGTCCTTGTACTTGTAAAACGCACTGCGGGAAATCCCCGCCATTTTGCACGCCTCGCTGGAGTTTTTCGCTTTGCCTTTAGTAAGCAGCTGCTTTGCCTGAAGCACCCTGCGGTATGTATCCGGGACTACCCGTTCGTCAATCAGAATCAGCGATTGCTTTTCATCCTGCAAAACGTCCGCCTCCCGTAAACAACTGTTTTCCTCATAAATACAACTATAACACGGTAAAACATTCCCAGCAAAGGCAAAAACCGGATAAATTTCAAGTTTTATTGTGATATATTCTGATTTTATGGATTTATCATCCATATTTCACGGTTAATCTTCTGTTTTCAATATCCATTCTTCATATTATGCATGAATTCTCACGCTCTTTACGGGATTCTGGTAATTTTGTACAAATGATAAAAACAGACAGAAACAAATGCCGGTTTCTGTCTGTTTTTTCTGTCTTTAACCCGCTGAAGATACCGATGCGCTGGACGCACCGCCTGAACTGACACTGGAGGAAACGCCGGACGCCGCTCCAGAGGAAGCCGCTCCGCTCTCGCTGCCGCTTACCGTGCTCTGGGTCTGGGAGGAATCCTGCATACCGCTTTCCGTCAGCGAAGAGGCAGCCTCGCTGGAGACGGACTCCTGCGGCGTGGACGACTCCGGCGCGGCGGCTGCGGAAGAAGTCTTGGAACTGTCCTTTGCCGTCTGCACGGCGGTGATTTGATACCCGTCGGAATTTTTTTGCAACATGTAAATCATAGTCTTGGCGGCGTCGGGCTCATATTTTTTGCCCCGCACGTCCTGGCCCCAAATGTTGCCGGATGGAATGTAATCCACCGTGAGCTTATAGGTGTTCTTATTTTTTTCGATCTTTTCCACCCGGGGGGTATAGGGGGGAAACGACGGCGTGGAAGGGATCAGATAGCTTTTGGCCTCCTCGTCGTATTCAAAGGCGTATTCCGCGTCGCCCAGCGACTGGTGGTTCACCTTGACGTCCTTGCCGAACAGCTTGGCGGCATAGGATTCTACATCGGTCTGAGGTACGGTGATAAATCCGAACTCATCCTGAGGATATTTGCCGGTGTCCTCATTTTTTAAAAGGTTCCAGATGGAAGCGGTCAGCAGCGTTTTTTCATCCAGCTTGTCGACGCTGTCAAAAGGTGGCGGGTCCAGCATCACCAAGGGATAGATAAACTGCTCAAATTCCTCTTTCTGCGCCTTGTTGTCAATTAAATCATAGGTTTTGGTGCCCACAAAGATCACTGTGGCCACCACACCGATCACCGCGAAAAGCAGGACGATCCCGCCCAGCAGAATGCTTTTGTTAAGCCGCTTGCGATGGGACCGGGGCGTCGGGTTTAACGCGTCTGCTCCGCGCTTCTCCTCGGGGAGGGTCTGCTGTTGCTCAGCCATTGTTGCAACCATTCCTTTCTGTCGATGGCCTGGATCGTGTGCCGGTTTTGACACAGCCGTATCCGTCTGTTTCTATTCCCGGATCTGCCCAGTTCCATGGATCACGTATTTCACCGAAGTAAGCTCCCGCAGGCCCATGGGGCCTCTGGCGTGAAGCTTTTGGGTGGAGATGCCGATCTCCGCGCCAAAGCCAAACTCCCCGCCGTCGGTGTACCGGGTGGAGGCGTTGACGTACACCGCCGCCGCGTCCACCTGCGCCTGAAACTGCTGAGAGGCGTTTAAATCGTTGGTTACAATGCATTCCGAGTGCCCGGTGCCGTACCGCCCAATGTGTGCGATGGCCTCGTCCAGGCTGCCGACCACCTTCACTGCCAGAATGTAGTCCAAAAACTCCGCGGCGTAATCCTCCTCAGAGGCGGGGACCACCTCGTCCCCTAAAATCCGCACCGTTTCCGGGCAGCCCCTGAGCTCCACACGGCTTTGATCCAGCAACTTTTTTACCATGGGCAAAAACTGCTCCGCCACGTCCTTATGTACCAATAAGCTCTCCTCGGCGTTACACACGCTGGGGCGGCTGGTTTTGGCGTTGTTGACAATCCGAGCCGCCATGGCAAGATCCGCAGTTTTGTCCACGTACACATGGCAGTTTCCCACCCCGGTCTGGATCACCGGCACGGTGGCGGTATTCACCACAGCGTTGATGAGCCCCGCGCCGCCCCGGGGAATCAAAACGTCCAGATAGCCGTTTAGCTTCATCATCTCGGCTGCGGACTCCCGGGAGGTATCCTCCACAAGCTGGACGCACATGGGACCCAGCCCCGCCTCTCCCACGGCCCGCTGCATCACCCCACACAGGGACAAATTGGAGTGAATGGCTTCCTTCCCGCCCCGCAGGATCACCGCGTTGCCCGCTTTTAAGCACAGCGCGGCGGCGTCCACCGTCACGTTGGGACGACTTTCAAAAATGATGCCGATCACTCCCAGGGGCACCCGGGTTTTATGGATAACAAGACCGTTGGGCCGTACCGTGCCCTCGTCCACCCCGCCGATGGGGTCGTCAAGCTCCACGATCTTTAAAACGCCGTCTGCCATGCCCCGAATCCGCTGCTCGGTCAGCCGCAGCCGGTCGAGCATTGCGCTGCTCATGCCGTTTTTTTCTGCGGCTGCAAGATCCCGTTGGTTTTCCGAAAGGATTTCCCCCATATGCAGCACAAGCTGTCTGGCGATTTCGGATAGGGCTTTGTTTTTTACCGCCGCCGGTGCAGACGCAAGCCCTTTGGACGCCTGTTTTGCCTGGGCCCCCAGTTGTTCCATGGTCTTCATCCAGATACCTCCCTGTAAGGATCGGAGTTGTATGTAACACTATTCCTGTTAATTACGCGTTTCCTTTGGTTCTCCCCACAAACAGCGTGCCAATCGCTTTGCCGTCCAGCAGATCGTACAGCACGTTGTGCCGGGAGCCGTTGGCAATCACCACATGGATGCCCTCCTGGGTCGCCATGCGCGCCGCTTCGATCTTGGTAATCATACCGCCGGTGCCAAGACTTGTTCCCTTTTCTCCCGCGGCGCTGCGGATATCCTCGCCAATTTCCTCCACCCGGGCGATGAGCGAAGCGTCCGGATGCTTGCGGGGGTCCTTGTCGTACAGCCCGTCGATGTCGGACAGAATAATCAGCGCATCCGCGTGAACCAGCCGGGCTACAATGGCGCTCAGCGCGTCGTTGTCCCCAAACTCGATTTCCTCCACCGCCACGGTGTCGTTTTCATTCACGATGGGAATCACGTTCATCTGAAGCAGGCGTTCAAAAGAGTTCTGGACGTTTTCCTTCCGTCTGGGATCTTCGATCACATCTCGGGTCAGCAGAACCTGGGATACCACGTGGTTGTACTCGGAAAACACCTTGTCGTAGACGTACATCAGCTCGCACTGTCCGATGGAGGCGCATGCCTGTTTGGAGGGGGTGTCGCTAGGCCTCGCTTTCAGCCCCAGCTTTCCCACGCCGACGCCGATAGCACCGGAGGATACCAGCACCAGTTCTTTTCCCATGTTTTTCATATCCGCCAGCATTTTCACCAGCGATTCAATCCTGCGGATGTTGAGCATTCCTGTGGAATGGGTCAGCGTGGAGGTACCCACCTTGACCACAATCCGCTTGGCGTTAACAATCTGATTCAATGTCCTGTCCTTCTCCCGTTTCAGTGTTTGATTGGTCCTGGGTTTCCTGTTCCATCACCCGGGTGGTTTCCAGATCCCGGCGGCTTTTTGCCCGGCTGATGTAAATCCGTGCGTACAGCGCCGCAACCGCAAACCCGTAGGGTACCGCCCACAGCGCCGGAATCACCAGCAGGCACAGCAGCGCCCAGGGAATCAGGGTGAGGAACATGGTAAACAGCTCCCCTTTATATTCCCGCATCTCCCGAACCGACATGCAAACGAGCCTGCCTGCCCGCTGATCCGGCTGTTCCGCCAGCAGAAAATAGCATAAAAAATACCGCAGGGCAAAGTAAAACCACAACAGCATGGACAGCAGCAGCACCAGCTTCGACAGCGCCCATACCGCCAAATACATCATGGAAAGATAGCCGTCGCTTCCCCCGCCGGGCAGATACCGCAGCGCCACCTGCAAACAGAGGGCGGGAAACAGGACCACCAGTCCAACGGCCGCCGCGCGGACCGTCACATGCAGACGGAGCCACACCGCTTTGCCAAACGCTTTTGCCGAGCCATAGTACTCAAACACCGCCGCAAACGGAGGATGCTCGCCCCCCACCGCGCGATAGAACCACCGAAATGCTCCCAGCATCAGCGGCGCGAACAAAACAAACTGAATGAGCCATATTCCCCCGGTAATGACCAGCGCCGGCCAGGAGGAATTGAGCCTGTCGTCCAAAAACATCGCCGGAGTGTTCATCGGATCCACAAATCCCGGGACTTCAAACAAGGTGAATAAAATCTGCTCCAGATAGGTGAACAAAAGACTCACCCCCGCAAACACCAGGATGATCGCCGCCGCCTTGCCCCAGTTCCCCCGCATGGCGTCGCGGGCATTTTTCTTGATCTGCGCGCGCAATTTCATTCGTTCGACCACCCTTTCACCCAGACGGCGGCGCCGTCCCAACTGGATTTTCATGCGCCGTTTCAGACGCCCAAAGTACGTTTTTATCCGATCGCAGCCCCGGCGCTGCACAGCGAAACCATCAATATTCGATTCCCTCTCTGGCAGGAATTCCCTGCTGGTAAGGATGTTTGTGATTCTGTATGTCGGACACATAGTCCGCAACCTTTTTCAGTTTATCAGAAGCCCCCTGCCCTGTCAATATAACTTCGGTAGCCGGGGCTTTGCTTTTTAAAAGCGAAAGCAGGCCCTCTTCGTGGAGCATGCCGGTCTGTACGGCGCCCGCTGCCTCGTCCAGCACCACCAGATCATACGCCCCCGATTCCGCCGCCCGGCGGGCAGCTTCCAGCAGAGAAGCGTGCTCCTTTCGGCAGGCCGCCTTTTCCTCCTCATTCATCTGAAAGACGAACTTTTCACAGGAGGATGGACGGATGCATTCCACACCCAATTTTTGCAACGGCTCTAGCTCCCCGGTGGAGGTGCTTTTTAAAAACTGCAAAAATAAAATCCTCCAGCCATGCCCTGCCGCGCGCACACAGGCGCCCACAGCGGCGGAGGTCTTTCCTTTCCCATCGCCGGTGTAGAGCTGAATCATCCCCTGCTTCACGGAAAACGCTCCTTTCTTTTTCCCATTTCTTATGTAAAAACGAATAAAAACCGCCCGGATCAGGACACCGGCTTTATTCCGGTTGTTCCTCCTGATGATCCAGATCAAACAGGTTGTAGTCCTGATACGTTTCCGGCTCATCCCGGTAAGGAATCGGATCCATAACCTCCAGCAGCTGGCCCTGTCCCCACAGATAGGAGGAAGTCACCGCCGTATATCCCCGGCCGCTTTCCACCGTCCAGGCCAGCGGATTGCGCTTGGGAAGCCCATACATGCTCAAAAGCCCCATGATTACGCCGCCGTGGGTGATCACCGCCGCGTCGGTAACCGACCGGGCCATCATATCCTTTAGGATTTCCCCCAGGCCTAAAGAAATACGCGCGTCAAAGCTTTGTTTATCCTCCCCGCCCCGGGGAGCTTGCATCATCGCGCCCTCCATCCACCGGGCAAAATTTTCATCCTGTTTCAGCTCTTTCATCGAGCGGTTTTCAAATTCCCCGAAATCGTACTCCCGCAGATGGTCCACCGGGATAGTCATGGTGTTGGGATACAGAATATCCGCGGTTTCGATACAGCGTTTTAAAGGGCTTGTGTACACAATTTGAGCAAAGGGATATTCCTCGGTCTCCTTGAGCTTTTTAAGTTCCTCTCTGCCCTGCTCGCAAAGCGGCAGATCGGTGGAGCCGATGTATTTTCCCTCCAAATTTCCCTGGGTCACACCGTGGCGGATCAAATACAGCCGGTAATTTTTCATCGTTTTGGTCATCCTTTCCAATGAACGGGCCCGCCTAGAGCCCGGATGCATCAAATATTTTCTAGGCTTATCCGTTCTCCTTTTTGAAAGCGGACAATAAATACTGTGCTTTTAAACTTGTTCATATACAATATATATTGCGATCATACATTTTACACAAATATAAGAGGGCAAAATTTTCGACAATCTTCCGCTTTTTTTCTGGAAAACTCCTTTACAAACGGTATCGGGTATACTATAATTTACTATACGTTATGCGTGATGGAGGTAGTCAGATGAACGCCGATTTTCCGAGAGTGCTCACCCTGCTGCGCAAGGAACAGGGAATCAGCCAAAAGCTCGCCGCGAAGGAACTTGGTATTTCGCAGGCCCTGCTTTCACATTACGAAAAAGGGATCCGGGAATGCGGGTTGGATTTTGTAGTGCGCGCGGCGGATTTTTACGGCGTCTCCTGCGATTACCTGTTGGGGCGCTCTCCCGACCGCAACGGCGCGACCCTGCATGTGGAGGATATTCCCGAGCCGGAAGCGGCCGGCAAGGAAAACGTGTTGCGTGGAAGCATCCTGCCTGTATTAAACAAAAAGCTGATCTCCAACTCTTTAAACATTCTGTTTGATCTGTTGCAAAAGGGAAACAACAAGACGCTCACCAACGAGGCTTCTAATTTTCTGATGATGTCGGTGTACCGGATGTTCCGGATTGTGTTTTCCGCCAATCCCAAAAACCAGCAGAATTTCTTCACAGTTTCTTCCGCCATGGCAAATGCCCGTGCAACGGCGCAGATGGCGGTGAGCGAGGCGTCTGCGGCTGCGGTTGCGATGGGCGTATATGCCGAAGACCCCATCGCCGACACAGAGTCCTTTGCAATCACCAGCGAAAAGCTGTCTCAGGAATATCCGCTGTTCGCCTCCAGCCTTGTAAATCTGGTGCAGAACTGCGAAAACAAAATGAAATAGCTTACAACGCCAATTGCACTGCCGTTCCTGTTATTTCAGTGAAAGAAAAAACAGGAACACAGCCTCAAAGCGGTTCCTGTTTATTGTAGCATCTTTCTTACAAAAAGAAAAGAAAAAATTGCCCGGTTGCAATCAGGAGGCGGAGCTTATAGCTCCGCCTCCTTTTATCGTTTCTTTAACCTTCTTCGTTTTCGCCGCAAAGCTCCCGGTACAGGCCCATATAGGAGTCGGCGGATTTGTTCCAGCTACAGTCATAACCCATGGCATAGCGGACCAAATTGCCCCAATTGGGTTTGTCATAGTACAAATCCTTGGCCCTAGTGATCGCCCACAGCATATCCTGAGCGTCATAGGATTGGAAGGTAAAGCCGTTCCCATGCAGGCTGCCGCAGTCCTGAATACTGTCTTTTAAGCCGCCGGTCTCCCGCACGATAGGAATGGTGCCGTACCGCAGAGAGATCATCTGAGCCAGTCCGCAGGGCTCGCTTTTCGAGGGCATTAAAAACAGGTCGGAGCTGGCGTAAATCTTGCGGGCGAGCTCCGGAATAAATCCGATGGTCACCGATACCCTGCCCGGATGGCGATGGGCCATTTCCCGAAAAAAGCTCTCGTAAAAATACTCGCCGGAACCCAGCAGCACCACTTTGATGCCACGGTTTACAATATCTTCAAATACATATTTAATCAGATCCAGGCCCTTGTGTCCCACCAAACGGGTGACGATTCCGATCAGCGGTGTGCCGTCCTCGTAGGTTAAATGGAGCTCCTCGCACAAGCGCCTTTTGTTCTCCTCTTTTCCCGGCAGGTCGTCCGCAGAAAAGTTCTGGTAAATCAGCGGGTCAGTCTGCGGATTGTAAGCGTCGTTGTCGATGCCGTTTAATATTCCGCACAATTTATACTGTTTTTGGCGCAACAGATAGTCCAGCCCATGGGCATACCAGGGATTTAAAATTTCCTTGGCGTAGGTGGGGCTTACGGTGGTCACCTTGTCGGAGACCTCAATGGCGCCCTTCATCATGTTGGCGCAGCCGTCGTAGTCCAGAATACTCTTAGCCGACGGGGGGATGTCCATCACGTCGGTCATAGTCTCGTATCCATATTTGCCCTGATACTGAATGTTGTGGATGGTAAACACGGTTTTAATCTGCTCATATCCCGGGACATACTTGTAGTACAGATTGTAATAAACGGGAACCAGCGCGGTCTGCCAGTCGTTGCAGTGGACGATGTCCGGCTTGAAGTCAATGTGCTTAATGGTTTCCAGCACGGCTTTGGAGAAAAACGAATACCGCTCTGCATCGTCGTAAAAGCCGTAGATTCCATCCCGTTTGAAGTAGTATTCATTGTCCACCAAATA
This sequence comes from Candidatus Metaruminococcus caecorum, assembly GCA_904420045.1. Classification (GTDB taxonomy): domain Bacteria; phylum Bacillota; class Clostridia; order Oscillospirales; family Ruminococcaceae; genus Metaruminococcus; species Metaruminococcus caecorum. Next base: position 34,502 of record CAJFTY010000012.1, read on the forward strand.
GTATTTAACTCCGTCCACCACGGCCTCAAAAATGCCGCAGTACAAGCTTCTCCAGGCAAGTTGAACCGGAAAATTGGTCACATACCGCAGTTTTTCCCGCAATTCCTGCTTAATGCCGTTGTACAAGGGCAAAATCACCCGGCATTCGGCCTTTTTACTTTGAAGCGCCTTGGGAAGCGCTCCAGCCACATCCGCCAGTCCCCCCGACGCGATAAACGGCAACGCCTCGCTGGCTGCAAACAGTATTTTCATAAATCGCTTCATTTCCTTTCCGGAGGCGGATGTCCTCCGCCTTTTATTCTGGACTCCAATTGAAAAGGATATCCCTTTCCAATCGCGCAGGATCAAAACCCTAAAACGCCGCTTTGCTCAAGCGATGGATCATACCTTCCGCCTCATCCGGTATTTTGCAATAAATCACGGATATTTGGCCCCCGAAAGCCCTATGCAAGCTGCCACAGTTTTTTGCGTAAACAAAAGATGAGCGGTTGCCTCATCAACAATTTTCCACGGGAAAATCCTATATGAGCTTTGGTGACGAAAAAGATCGGTGCTGCTTTGCAGCAGCCGGGTCTTTGACCCGGCAGATATTTTTCCAATGGGCGGTTGCCTCCAAACGTTCTATATCGAGCCTATCCATATGAAAATTGTGATGCCGCTTTGCGGCAGTTGGCACATTGTGCCAACAACAATTTTCCCAAGGGATTTTCCACGGGAAAATCCTATACGACGCCCCCCTTGGCCACAAACACCGGATAATCCGCGCTGCCGTTGAGCATCCGGTAATCCTTGATCGTCACGTCCTTGTCGGTAATCGCATACTGAACAATGCACTTGCAGCCCACTTTTGTTCCCTGCATCAGAATGGAATTCCGGATTTTCGCGCCCTTTTGGACATGCACGCCCCGAAACAAAATGGAGTTTTCCACATCGCCCTCGATGATGCATCCGTCGGCCACCAGGGAGTTCCGGGCGGTGGCATCCAAACCGTATTTGGCGGGTACTTCATCCCGGATTTTGGTGTAAACCGGCCGTTTTTCCGGGAAAAGCTGAGCCCGGACATCGCTGTCCAAAAGCGCCATATTTACATCGTAATAGTCCTTCATAGAGTTGATAGACTGCACAAGCCCTGTATATTCATACCCGTAAATCCGGTACTGGCCCGCCTTTTTCTGCAAAATATCCCGCTCGAAATCGTAAAAGCCCCGGCTTAACGCCTCCACCACCATATTTTCCAGGGCATTTTTCTCCATCACCACAATGTTGAGGCTCCGGTTAAACTCCCCGCTGACCATTGGATTGACCAAAACGTCCATCACCCGTCCATCGTCTTTCATGGAGATAAACGTGGACTGAGCGGAGCTTTGCACATTGACCTTTGTCTTGTTGTAGGCGATGGTAATATCCGCTTCTTTTTCAATGTGAGCGTCCACAATCGGGCGCAGATCCATGTTGGAGATGGTGTCGCAGTCGGCCATCACCACATACCGGGATTTAGAGCCGTGAATAAAGCTCAGCGCACTGCCCAGCGCCTCCAGCCGTCCCCGGTAGATGCCGAAGGTGGCGTGGCCAAAGGGCGGCAGGATGTGCAGCCCTCCCCGTTTGCGGGCCAAGTCCCACTCCCGCCCGGAGCCCAAATGATCCATCAGTGACTGGTAGTTGGCCTTGGTAATCAGGCCCACCTCGTCGATGCCGGAGTTGACCATATTGGAAAGCGTGAAGTCGATCAGCCGGTACCGCCCGCCAAAGGGCACTGAACCCATAGTCCGCACATCCGTCAGTTCCTTAATCGCCGTATCGTGCATATTGGCAAACACAATGCCAAGAATTTTTTTCTCACTTGTCATAGTAAAGCCCATTCCTTTCTCGGCGGCCAGAATCCTCCGCAGTTTGCTCAGCAAATCGCGGCTTGCGGATTCCCGCCTGAAAACTCCGTCTTTGACCTGTCCGTCATATATTGCTTCCGACCATCTGCTTGGGCTGTACCACCGCGCCGTCGGATACGGTTACATTGGGGCCGACCACTGCCACGCCCCACTTGGACTTGTCGAAGATGGTTTCGGGCCTTGCGCCAATGGAAACCCGTTCCCCGATCTCCACGTTTTCGCCGATGATAGCATATTCCACCACTGCGCCCTTTTTAATGCGGGCGCCCGGCATGACGATGCTGTCCCGGACCACCGCGCCTTCCTCGATGGTCACACCCGCGAACAGAATGGAAAAGTCCAGCGTGCCGCAGACGTTGCAGCCCTCGGTGACCATAGAGTTCTGCACCTGCGCCGTGGGAGAAATATAGTGGGGAGGGCTCACCGGATTGCGGGAAAAAATCTTCCAGGAGGGATCGTAAAGCTCCAACGGAACATTGGGATTTAGCAAGTCCATATTAGCTTCCCACAAGCTGTCAATGGTACCCACATCCTTCCAGTAACCGTTAAACTGATAGGCAAACAGATTTTCTCCTTTTTCCAGCATGGCAGGAATCACATTTTTCCCAAAATCGTTGGAGGACGCCTCGTCCGCCTCGTCGTCGATTAGGTATTTCTTGAGCTTTTTCCAGTTGAATATGTAGATGCCCATGGAAGCCAGATTGCTCTTGGGATGGGCGGGTTTTTCTTCGAACTCGTAGACACTCTGGTCGTCTTTGGTATTCATGATGCCGAACCGAGAGGCTTCTTCCATAGGAACTTCCAACACCGCAATGGTACAGTCAGACTTTTTTTCTTTATGGAACTTCAGCATTTTGGCGTAGTCCATTTTATAGATGTGGTCGCCGGAAAGCACCAGAACATACTCCGGGTCGTAACGCTCAATAAACGAAATGTTCTGATAAATGGCGTTGGCGGTTCCCTTGTACCACTGGGCTCCGCTGGAGGTCTGATAGGGCGGCAGAACATGCACGCCGCCATGCACCCGGTCCAAGTCCCATGGCTGGCCGTTTCCAATGTACTCATTGAGCACCAGCGGCTGATATTGGGTCAGAACCCCCACTGTGTCAATCCCCGAGTTTACACAGTTGGAAAGAGGGAAATCAATAATTCTGTATTTTCCGCCGTAAGGCACGGCGGGCTTTGCCATCTGCTGGGTCAGCACATACAGCCGGCTGCCCTGCCCTCCGGCCAGAAGCATCGCTACGCATTCTTTCTTAGCAAACATAACAACCATCCTTATAATCGTACTTGTCTCGCCCAGAGCGGCACCGCTAAAGGCTTTGCTCCACGAAGGTTTATGCTTTGTCCGCCGCGGCCGCCTTGGCCCCGGCTTTTGTGCCTGCAGCCTTTTTGGAAGCGGACTTCGCCGCCTTTTGTTTGGCCGCCTTGGCCGCATTTTTCTCTTTAATTTCTCTGCGTTTTTGATACAGCGCCATATCCGCCTTCAAATAGAGTACCGACAACGGCGGCAGCGTCAGCGCCACCGACTGGTCGAATCCGTGCATCGGTGTTTGCTGCGCATCAATGGGGCCTTCGTTGTGAATTCCCGCGCCGCCAAACTCCTTCCGGTCGGTGTTAAACACCTCGGTATACTGGGTGTCATAGGGAACGCCGATGCGGTAATCGGTCTGGCTTACCGCCGAAAAATTGCACACGGTAATCAGCTCGTCTCCGTTGTCGTCAATCCGACGGAACGCGATAATGTTTTGGCTGTAATCGTCATGGGCAATCCAATTAAAGCCATCCCAGCTGTCGTCGTTTTGCCACAGCGGGGTGGAGCGCAGGTAAAACTGATTGAGTGTGGACACATAGTTTTTCAGTTTAATGTGCATGTCGTATCCCAGCAGCAGCCAATCCAGTTCTTTTTTATAGTCCCATTCAATGAACTGTCCGAACTCCTGCCCCATGAACATCAGCTTTTTCCCGGGATGGGCCATCATGTAGGCCAAAAATGCCCGGACGCCCGCAAACTTCTGCTCGTACTCTCCCGGCATTTTGGAGATCAACGATGCCTTGCCGTGCACCACCTCGTCGTGGGAGATGGGCAAAATATAGTTTTCAGAAAACGCGTAGAAAAAGCTGAAGGTCAGCTTGTCATGGTTGTACGCCCGGTAGATGGGATCCAGTGAAATATAGTCCAGCATATCGTTCATCCAGCCCATGTTCCACTTGAAGTTGAACCCAAGCCCGCCCACATCCGCGGGTTTTGTCACCAGTGGCCAGGCGGTGGATTCCTCTGCGATCATCATGGTGTGGGGATACTCAGCAAATACCACTGTGTTCAGCTGCCGCAGAAACGCCAGCGCCTCCAGGTTTTCCTTGCCGCCGTATTTGTTGGGCGACCACTGCCACTGCTCCCGGTCGTAATCCAGATAGAGCATGGACGCCACCGCGTCCACCCGCAGACCATCCACATGGTATTTGTCCAGCCAGAACATAGCGCTGGAAATCAAAAAGCTGACCACCTCGGGCTTCCCGTAATCGAACACCCGGGTTCCCCAGGCCTCGTGCTCCCGTTTTTGAATGTCCTCGTACTCATAACAAATCGAGCCGTCGAACTCATACAGCCCGTAGCCGTCTTTGGGAAAATGAGCAGGCACCCAATCTAAGATCACGCCGATCCCCGCCTGGTGCGCCCGGTCCACCAGACGCATAAAGGCGTCCGGTGTTCCATACCGGGAGGTGGGGGCAAAATATCCCGTCACCTGATATCCCCAGGAGCCGTCGAAGGGGTATTCGGTCACGGGCATAAACTCAATGTGCGTATAACCCATTCCCTTAACATAAGGGATCAGTTCATCTGCAAGCTTGTCGTAGTCAAACTGGTTCCCGTCCGAGTAGGTGCGCCAGGATCCGGCGTGAATTTCATAAATATTAATGGGGCTTTTGTACAGCACGCGGGCCGCCTTTTCCTGCTGCCACTTCTGATCGTGCCATTCAAAACCGTCAATATCAAAAATTTTGGAGGCGGTTTCCGGCCTTGTCTCCGCGTGAAACGCATAAGGGTCGGCCTTGAGCAGAATCCGTCCGTCCTGCGTCTCAATACTATATTTATAGTTGTCGTACCGCTGGAGTTTGGGCACGTAACGGCTCCAGATTCCCGAGCCATCCGACTCCATTGGCGTTTCTTCCCGCCGCCACTCATTAAAATCACCGACCACGGAAACAGAAACTGCATGAGGCGCCCAAACCCGGAACTGAATTCCTGCACCGCGCCCCCTTTTTGCAGGATGGGAACCAAAGTATTCATACGCCCGATAGTTGTTCCCTTGGCGGAACAACTCAGCCGGCGTCAGTGCATGAGATTGTTTTCTTTCTGCCATCGTTGGGCCCCCTTGTAATTATTACACAAATTACAAACAATCCAAATCAATTGTTTATTTATATTGTACCAAACTCTCCTGTGTATTTCAAGAGGGAATTGTACGCTTTACAAAAAAATATCGTGAATATTTCTTTTGTTTTGTATAAATAACACATATTTCATCTTTTTTCTTGTTGCATTTACTGCTTTTAACAAGAATCAATTTTAGCACAGCGGCGTTGTCGAAAAAAACAAAAGCGGATCACCTGTAATTTTTTATTAAACAATCCAATTTTTTACAGTATGTGCAAACAAAAACGCCCTGTTTCAGAAACCACAGTATCTGAAACAGGGCAAAATCGTTATTCCCCAGAAGTTTTTTCTGGAGTTCCCTTTTGTTTCATCCGTTTCATGGAAGTAAGGAGGATCGAAACCACAGCCAGCAGCAAAAACAAAGCTGGAAAGATCACTCCCACGGGGAGCAGAAAAGTGTTCCACCAATGGGGAAACGGCCATCCAAGATACATGGTGACGATCAGTCCAGCTTCAATCAGCAAATACACCGCCCAGACGGTTTTTATCGAATACCGGCCCAGACTGTACCGGCTGTCGGGACGCTTGAAAAAATAAAACAATGCAGTCGCCCACTGGATCGGGAAGAAACCCATATGCAATGTTACCAGCAGCGTCACTGTCAAAGATTCATAATCGCCCAGAAAATATACCAACGCCACGGAGGCGATGATCACCCCCAGCGTTCCCAAAAGCATCATCCACTGCCGCCAGGTAATGTCCACCTCACTGGTGATATGCCTGATACGACAATGCACAAACTGAATGACTGTGGAAAGAACAAATAACCCCGGCACATAGATCATTGTTAAAAAAATCGGTACCAGCAAAATCAGATCCGGCATCGTAATAACACCCATCGCCGGCCACCCCCTCACATTTGTAAACACGGCCCTAGCGGACAAAAGCGTTTTTCTGTTTTTGGCCTTTGTCCTCCCTCTATGTCTTACATTATCCCTTCGGAGAGTATTTGTCAACTTTTTTGCACAAAAAGGGCCTCCCCATCGGGAGACCCTTTTTAAAAGCGTGCTACGGCTGATGCTTATTTGTTGTCGACACAGTTCATGTGTTTGATCAGCATCAGGACTTTGTTGGAATAGCCCCACTCGTTGTCATACCAGGAAACCAGTTTGACAAAGTGGTCGTTGAGCATGATACCGGCCTTCTCATCAAAGATGGAGGTGCGGGGATCGCCCAGGAAATCGGAGGAAACAACCGCGTCGGCGGTGTAGCCCAAGATGCCTTTCAGCTCGTTTTCAGAAGCTTCTTTGATTGCCGCGCAAATTTCCTCATAGGTCGCGGTTTTCTCCAGGCTGACGGTCAGATCGACCACAGAAACGTCCAGGGTGGGAACACGCATGGACATACCGGTCAGTTTGCCCGCCATCTCGGGGATAACCAGTGCGCAGGCTTTCGCAGCGCCGGTGGAGGAAGGAATGATGTTGCCGGCAGCGGCGCGTCCGCCTCTCCAGTCCTTCTTGGAGGGACCGTCCACAGTCTTCTGCGTACCAGTGGTGGAGTGAACCGTGGTCATCAGACCCTCTTTCACGCCGAATTTCTCATGAACCACTTTCACCAGAGGAGCCAGGCAGTTGGTGGTGCAGGAAGCGTTGGAAACGACGTTCATGTCTTTGGTATACTTGTCCAGGTTGACGCCGCAAACAAAGGTAGGAGTCTCTTTATCCTTCGCAGGAGCAGAGATTACGACCTTTTTCGCACCCGCTTTGAGGTGAGCGGAAGCAGCCTCGGTGGAGCAGAACACGCCGGTAGACTCCACAACATACTCGGCGCCGCAGGCAGACCAGGGAATGTTCGCAGGATCTTTTTCAGCGTAGAATTTAATCTCTTTGCCGTTAACGACGATAGCGTCGTCGGTGTAGCTGATATCGCCTTTGTACTGGCCGTGCACCGTGTCGTAACGGAGCATGTACGCGCAGTAGTCAGGAGTCATGAAAGGATCGTTGATACCGACGAACTGAATTTCAGAATCGTCCAGGCCGGCACGGAAGACCAGACGTCCGATGCGGCCAAAGCCATTAATGCCAACTTTGATTGCCATAACAGGATACCTCCAAATTTTTATTCTTTTTCTATTCTATACCAAATTCCCGAAATACACAAGAGCTTGTTACAAATTTAACGGAAAATTTTTTGAATTTTTACCAAACGCTTTAAAAACGCAACGCCCGATCTTCAGCGTGCGTCAACTGCTTCACAAAGATGCGGTCCCGCAAAACGGGACGTCTTATCGGGTTCCCTCCACCTTTTTCCCTACATTTCTTATTATGTTGTCGAATTTTGTCGAAAATCCTTTACTTTTGTCGAAATGAGCACTATAATATACATGTAATAGACATGTGTATAACTGATACAGAAATAGAAAAAATAACGAAAGGCTTTCCGAATACACAAAACGGAAATGAAAATCTTTGGCCGGGCTGGGGGGATTTCGGTGAAAGAAGATACGATCTTGCAACAGACGAAACACTTGTTTGAAAACGCCTATTCCTGCGTTTTATGCTGCGACGAAGAATGGAACCTGCTTTGGCAAAATCAAATCTGTGATTTGGAGTTCGGTCCGTCCGCCCCTGGATCAGACATACGTAAAATTCTGCCTTTTGAATCCTCCACCCCGCTCAAACATTGTACTGGCCCTGACGGCGACGGCGTTTTAATGCTACAGGATAACCCGCAGGGCTACACAACCTGTTTTGTCCTTCCAATTTGCGCACAGGGACATCCGTATTTCTTATTATTTCCGCAGCGGTTTCGTGAGACGGAGACCAACCGAGGCTGCCAGCTTTTGAATTCCCAGGAGGAAGCGCAGCGATTTTTAACCCTGCTTTCGGGGGAGTACCGTTCTCCCTTGTTTCGGATTTTCAACCTTTTGGAACCCGTCAGCCGCACACTGGAACTTCACGAGGAATACGAAGCCATCTCGTACATTAAACAAATCAGCCTGTATTGTTACAAGCTTATGCGCACCACCATCAATCTGACGGAGTACGGCAAGATGGCGCAGCTTACTTCCCCCGCACAGCTCAGACGGGTCAACTTAAACCTGCTGCTGGGTGACATCTGCCATTCGGTGGAGCTTTTCCTTCGGGATACCTCCAACAAATTTGAGTATCAGATCACGAAAGATCCGATTATTTCACAGGTCGACGAGGAGCGCCTGCTGCTGGCATTGATGAACTTGATTTCCAACTCCTGTCTGTACTCCCGGCCGGGGAACAAGGTGTCGGTAACGTTGAAAAAACAAAACGCCAACTTCTTGCTGACAGTTGCGGATACCGGTGCCGGAATTTCTTCCGACCGTCTCCCCCATGTGTTCGATCCGTTTTTTTCCTGCGATCCCAACGGCCGGCCGTATTCGGGCATGGGGCTTGGGCTTCCCATCGTGAAACAGGTGGCAGAATCCTTAAGCGGCGTCGTCTATCTGACCAGCGAAGAAAACACCGGAACTACTGTGACCATGAAGATCCCGATTCAGGACGACCCCCAGGTAAAAGGACGGTTAAAATCCGCCAGCGCCAATTATTTGACCAACAAGTTTTCCACTCTATATGTGTTTTTAGCGGATATCAGCAATTTCCTTGGAAAAGCCTAATACTATTACACGAAATAGTGCAACGCCCGCCCGCCGAATATACCCGGTGGGCGGGCGTTGCGCATGCCGGTAAAACTAACAACGCTCTGGAAGAAGGAGAACCTCCACTTTCATCATCTCTTGGCAAAATCACACGGCCTTGAAAAGACGTTGCGCAGTCGTCGCCGGCTTTTCAATTTTAATCGTTTCCGTTGGTTTTCGAAAACCTGTATCACCGGAGAGCTCCCCACCGAGAAAACGCTGGACTACGGGCGCACTTTCCGCATCTGATGGTAGTCTAAAAACTCATAGCCGAAACGCTCGTACAAGCTGATCGCCTTTTGATTGGACATGCAGACTTCCAGCCGAAAAGCCGCTGCGTCGGGATAAAGCTCCTCGATTTTTAACAGCGTGTCCGCCGCATAGCCGCGGCCCCTGCACGTAGGCGAGACATACAGCTCATCCAAAAAAATCACTCTGCCGCCCACCTCGCAGGACCAGTGGGTAAAATACAGAGCATACCCCGCCGGCCGGCCCTGTTCCTCCAGCATCAGGCCGTGAATATCTGGATTTTTTTGAATGATCTCGTCAAACGTTTTCTCTGCGTATTCCGAAGGAATCGGGCTGGCTGCGGCTCCGCTGTGATAAAAATCATTGCTCATTTCCAAAAACGCCGCCCGGTCGCCGGGCATAAATTCTCGAATTTTCATGGTACAATAAGCCTCCCTTTTTTCCTGATTTTTAATCAATCAATATATCTTCCTGGGCCCAGTATACCGAATCCTTCTTGGAAAATCAAGCAGTTTTGGCAAGTGTTTGTAAAGTGTTTACCGCCGGTTCACAGCCCTTTGTTTGACAACCGGCTGCAAGCATTTTATAATAGACTGCGAACATGAAGAAAGATCTGTGAAAATTCATCGGCAGGGAGGAACCCAAAACGGCTGTCAAACGACTGAACATCGTCCTGTGCGAACCTCAAATTCCACAAAACACCGGCAACATCGCCCGCACTTGCGCCGCAACGGGCGCACGGCTTCACCTGATTGAGCCCATGGGCTTTTCGGTGGACGACAAAAAGCTCAAGCGGGCTGGACTGGACTACTGGGAGTATCTGGACATCACCTATTACAAAGGACTTGCGGATTTCTTTTCCCGCAATCCGGACGGGAAGTTCTACTATTTTACCACGAAAGGGCAAAACGTGTACACCCAGGTGAACTATCCCGAAAACTGCTTTCTAGTGTTTGGCCGGGAGGACGCGGGCTTGCCCGAAGAGCTTTTGTTCCAAAACCCCGACACCTGCGTACGACTCCCCATGGGGACCGGCATCCGCAGCCTCAACCTTTCCAACACGGTGGCGGTGGCGGTGTACGAAACCCTGCGTCAATGGAATTTTCCCGAGCTTTCCGGAGCGGGGAATCTCACCCGCTTTCGCTGGGAGGACGCCTCCCACGGCTAAAAACGCCCATTTCCCGATCTTTAATAAAGGAGAGAATTTCCGTGCCAAAAATTAAAATCATGACCGATTCCGCCTGCGACATCCCCCAGGAAATTGAACGCGACCTGGACATTTTAATCTTAAACTTCCCCATTACCGTAGACGATAAGGGATATATGGAGCGGGAGGACTTTACCAACACGGAATTTTACGACATTTTAAACACCTCCGCCAAAATTCCTGTGACCTCCCAGATCACCAGCCCCCGTTTTTGCGAAGCATTTGAATCCCTGTACCGGGAGGGCTACACCGATGTGATCTATGTATGCATCAACTCCAAGGGCTCCAGCACGAGGGACGCTGCCGTTCTGGCGGCAGGCATGTTTTACGAGGAGCACCCTGACGCCAAAGACACCATGAACATCCACGTGGTGGATTCTTTAAACTACACACTGGCCTACGGCTACCCAGTGATCCAGGCCGCGATGAAGGCCCAGAAGGGCGCGGCTCCCAAAGAGATTTTGGCCTATCTGGAGGACTGGTTCGCCAGTGTGGAAATCTATTTCGCTCCCTACACCCTGCAGTTCGCCAAAAAGTCCGGCCGGATCAGCTGCGCCGCCGCCTTTGTCGGGGAGCTTGTGGGCCTGCGCCCCATCATCTCGATTATTAACGGCGAAATGAAGATCGTGGAAAAGGTCCGGGGAGATAAAAGCATTATTCCCGCTCTGCTCAAACACGCTCAAAAAAGCCGGATCCCCGAAACTCCCTACTGCATCGTGTACGGGCAGAATAAGGACCAGGGCGATGAGCTCAGCGCGCAGGCCCAGAAAAAGCTGGGCGCGGCGCCGGAGCTTATCTGCGAGGTAGGCGCTGCCATCGCCATCAACGCCGGTCCCAGGGTGGTTGCGCTGATTGTGAAAGGGCCCCGCCGGGACGCGCAATAAATCGCCCCTGTTGATTTTGTGGGAAACGGCGGCCTCCGTCCTCCTCAAACTTGTTGAATAGTGAGATTTCAGGGATTTTTTGTATAAGCCCTTGAAAAAAATCCCATAGTAAGGTAAAATTATATAGGTGAATTGTAGATTTTTTCACAATGTTGCCAAGATCATAAACGTAAAGGAAACGAAAGGACTGACCAGAATGACCTCTTTGAACAAAAAGACCATCGAGGATATTGATGTTGCCGGCAAAAAAGTGCTGGTTCGCTGCGATTTTAACGTTCCGCTGAAAGACGGCGTGATCCAGGATGATAAGCGCATCCGAGAGTCCCTGAAAACCCTGAAATACCTGCTGGACAAAGGCGCAAAAGTGATCGCCTGTTCCCACCTGGGCCGGCCCAAAGACGGCTTTGACATGACGTTCTCTCTGGCGCCTGTCGCCAAACGCATCGGAGAGCTGCTGAACATGGACGTGATCATGGCCAAAGACGTCATCGGTGAGGATGCCAAGGCGAAGGCCGCCGCTCTCAAAGAAGGCCAGCTGATGCTGTTGGAAAACGTCCGTTTCCATAAAGAAGAAAAGAAAAACGATCCCGCGTTCGCAAAAGAGCTCGCTTCCATGGCGGACATCTACGTCAACGACGCATTCGGCACCGCACATCGGGCGCATGCTTCCACCGCCGGCGTTGCGGATTATCTCCCCGCGGTGTGCGGTTATCTGATCCAGAAAGAGATCTCCATCATGGGCGAAGCCCTTGCCAATCCCAAACGTCCCTTTGTGGCGATCCTGGGCGGCGCGAAGGTCTCCGATAAAATCGGCGTCATCAAAAACCTGCTGGACAAGGTGGACACCCTGATCATCGGCGGCGGCATGGCTTACACCTTTAACAAGGTTCTGGGCCACAAGATCGGCACCTCGATCTGCGAGGAGGATAAGCTGGAACTGGCAGCGGAGCTGATGAAAGAAGCCAAAGAAAAAGGCGTGAAATTCCTGCTGCCTGTGGACAACGTGGTGGGCGATGCCTTTGATCCTGACTGCAACTTTAAAGTGGTCAATTCCGACGATATCCCGGACGGCTACATGGGTCTGGACATCGGTCACAAAACCGAAGAACTGTTCGCCAACGCCATCAAGGGTGCGGGCACTGTGGTCTGGAACGGCCCCATGGGCGTTTCCGAGTGGCCCAACTTCGCCAGCGGAACCCGCGCGGTGGCAACCGCCGTGGCAGAATCCGGCGCAATTTCCATCATCGGCGGCGGCGACTCCGCAGCGGCCGTGGAAAAACTGGGCTTTGCCGATAAGATGACCCACATCTCTACCGGCGGCGGCGCGTCTCTGGAATTCCTGGAGGGCAAAGAGCTCCCCGGCATTGCAGCCCTCAACGACAAATAAATGTAAAACAAGGTTTACCCGTCGTCGTATTTCTCGGCGGCGGGTGAATTTCTGTATAATTCTTTGAAAAAACAAATTAGAATGGAGATTATTGGACATGAACAAAGCACTTCGCAAAGCCGTCATCGCCGGCAACTGGAAAATGAACAAAACCCGCCCCGAAGCCAAAGCCCTGGTGGAAGAGTTAAAGCCCCTGGTCAAAGACGCCGGCTGTGACGTGGTGGTCTGCGTACCCTTCACCAACCTGGAGACCGTTTTAGACGCTGCCAAAGGCAGCAACATTAAAGTGGGCGCTCAGAACTGCCACTTTGAAAAATCCGGCGCGTTCACCGGCGAGATTTCCGCCGACATGCTCACCGAGATGGGCGTGGAGTATGTGGTCATCGGCCACTCCGAGCGCCGCCAGTATTTCGGCGAGACAGACGCGACCGTCAACAAACGCACCAAAGCCGCCCTGGCCGCGGGCCTGACCGTCATCCTCTGCGTGGGTGAAATGCTGGAGGATCGGGAGGCCGGCATTACCGACGAGCTGGTAGCTCTGCAGACCAAAGTTGCTTTGAAAGACGTGACCAAGGAGCAGCTTGCCAAGGTAATCATCGCCTATGAACCCGTGTGGGCCATCGGCACTGGTAAAACCGCCACTGCACAGCAGGCGAATGAAGTCTGCGCAGTTATCCGTGCTACCATCGAAAAGGTGTATGACAAAGCGGCGGCAGACGCTATGACCATTCAGTACGGTGGCTCCATGAACGCAGGCAACGCCGCGGAGCTGCTGGCGCAGCCCGACGTGGACGGCGGCCTGATCGGCGGCGCTTCCCTGAAAGCCCCTGATTTCTCTGTAATCGTGGACGCGGCTAGCAAATAGGATTTTTCGGGTCGAAAAATCCATTGGGAAAAATGACTTTCGGCGCAAGGCGCCTCCGGCATATCTGCCGACGTCATTTTTCAGCAGCCCCAGCTTACGTGCACCAAATAGGATTTGGGGCCCAAAAATCCATTGGGAAAAATGACCTTCGGCGCACAGCGCCTCCGGCATATCTGTCGGCATCATTTTTCAGTTCATCCAGCCTGGGCGCACAAACCGGTTTTTCGGATCGAAAATCCATCTTCCCTGTATTTTTAGAAAGGACTTACAGTATGAAAAAACCTTTGGCTCTAATCATTATGGACGGCTTCGGTAAAAACGACAGCGACTATGGAAATGCCATCAAAGCCGCCGCTACTCCAAACTTGGATAAAATCTTCGCGGAAAATCCCATGACCTACATCGGCGCGTCCGGTATGAATGTGGGGCTCCCCGACGGGCAGATGGGCAACTCCGAGGTTGGCCACACCAACATCGGCGCGGGGCGCATCGTGTATCAAGAGCTCACCCGAATCACCAAGTCGATCCAGGACGGAGATTTCTTTGAAAATCCCGCATTTTTGGGCGCGGTGGAAAACTGCAAAAAAAACGGAGGCGCTCTGCACCTGATGGGCCTTATGTCCGACGGCGGTGTGCACAGCCACAATTCTCACCTGTACGGATTGGTGGAGCTCGCCAAGCGGGCCGGCCTGGAAAAAGTCTACATCCACGCGTTTATGGACGGGCGGGACGTTCCCCCCACCTCCGGCGTGGAGTTTATCAAAGACTGCCAGAACAAGCTTGCTCAAATCGGCGTTGGTAAAATTGCCACTGTTATGGGCCGCTATTATGTCATGGACCGCGACAACCGCTGGGAGCGAGTGGAAAAAGCCTATGCCGCCATGGTCTACGGCGAAGGCAACCAGAACCCCGATCCCGCCGCCGCGGTGGAAGCTTCTTATAAAGAGGATGTGACCGATGAGTTCATCGTTCCCACCGTCTGCGAGCAAAATGCTCAAATCCAAGCAAACGACAGCGTGATCTTCTTTAACTTCCGGCCCGACCGGGCGCGGGAGATCACCCGTACCCTGGTGGATCCCGGCTTTACCGGGTTTGAGCGCAAAAACGGGCTGTTTCCCCTGTACTATGTGTGCATGACGCAGTACGACGCTACCATGCCTAATGTGCAGGTGGCCTTCAAGCCCCAGGAGCTGACCCATACTTTCGGCGAGTACATCAGCGAAAAGGGCCTGACTCAGCTTAGGATTGCCGAGACGGAAAAATACGCCCATGTGACCTTCTTCTTCAACGGCGGCGTGGAGGCTCCCTTCCCGGGTGAGGATCGGGCGCTGATCAACTCCCCCAAGGTTGCCACCTACGACTTAAAGCCCGAGATGAGCGCGTACGAGGTCACCGACGAAGTGCTCAAACGGATCGCTTCGGACAAATACGACGTCATCATCTTAAACTACGCCAACTGCGACATGGTGGGACACACTGGTGTGTTTGAAGCAGCCGAAAAAGCGGTGGAAGCCGTGGACACCTGCGTTGGAAAAATGGTGGATGCGATCCTCGGCAAAGGCGGCGTTGCACTGATTACCGCCGACCATGGAAACGCCGACAAGATGTACGAGGAGGACGGCTCTCCCTTCACCGCCCACACCACCAATCCTGTGCCTTTTGTGGTGGTCGGCAGGGACTGCCAGCTCCGGGAGGGCGGCCGCCTGGCCGACATCGCTCCCACGATGTTAAAAATCCTGGGCCTGCCCCAGCCCCCTGAAATGACCGGCGAAAGCCTGATCAAATAAACAGATTATTGTTCCGCCTGAAGGGATCTCCTTTCAGGCGGTTTTTTCTTAGGAAAAGAAAGGATGGACACGATGAAAAAATGGTATGACGAGGAGTATGAATTTACCGTCGAGGTGACCGGATTTCTCCGGGGCGACCACACCGAAGGGTATTGCCGCAACGGCGAGGAAATCGGCGATGTCTACACCTGCACCTATGGCTGCCCCGTAAATGCAGACGGCCAGGGGATCTGCTCCAAAACCATGATGATGCTGTATCCCATTATGGAAGCGGTCCGCAGCGGCGGGGATCTGGAGAACATCGGCGGAACAGGCCGGTATAGCAAAGATCTGGTATGTCCGGACGGCTGTGTATTGTTTCGGCTGACGGCAAAAAAGCTGGGAAACGAAAACTTTTACAAGGGAAAATTCTTTATATCCGCTGAATGATCCACGTATTCTTCTTTTTCGAATAAAACAGTTGATAACCGGCAGATAAATTCGTACAATAGAGATAAAGAATGCGCGCCGGTGGGGAAAGGGGCCATCTCCTCCCTCCGCCGGATGTGAAAGGTGTGAGCATGCAGATGAATCGTCTTGCAAAGCAGCCGCCCCTTCCCCGGGGATCGGGGATTTTACTGCCTGTTTTCAGCCTCCCTTCTCCATTCGGGATCGGAACGCTGGGAAAAGAAGCCCGGCGGTTTATCAAGTTTCTGGCGGCGTCCGGCCAGCGGTACTGGCAGGTGCTCCCCATCGGGCCCACAAGCTATGGAGACAGCCCCTACCAGTCGTTTTCCGCCTTTGCGGGCAATCCCTATTTCATCGACCTGCCCGAGCTTGTAAAGCAAAACCTGTTGACTCCCGAAGAGGTGCAGTCCGCGGACTTTAGGCACGTTCCGGATCAGGTGGATTACGAAGCACTCGATCAAAACAGGCTTGACCTGCTCCGGCGGGCATATGAACATTCCCGGCATCGGGATACTCCAGCATATCAGGCGTTTTTAGAAGAAAACCAGTTCTGGCTGGGCGATTACAGCCTGTTTATGGCGCTGAAAGCCCTGTTCGGCGGGCGGGAATGGCTGTCCTGGCCCAAGGGCGTCCGCCTGCGGGAGCCGTCGGAGCTTACGCGCTACCGGGAAAAGCTCGCGGACGAAATCGACTTCTGGAATTTTTTGCAGTTCACCTTTGACCGCCAATGGAGCGATCTGAAGCAGTATGCCAACCGCAGAGGCGTGGAACTGATGGGGGATTTGCCCATCTATGTGGCTATGGACAGCGCGGATGTGTGGGCTCATGGAGAGCTGTTCCAGCTGGATCAGGAAAAGCGCCCTGTCCGGGTGGCGGGCGTTCCCCCGGATGCCTTTTCTGAAACCGGGCAGCTGTGGGGAAATCCCCTGTACCGATGGGATGTAATGCGAAAAGACGACTACGCATGGTGGCGCAAGCGGATTGCCTTTTCCGCCAAGCGGTTTGACGCAATGCGGATCGACCACTTTATTGGAATCGTGCAGTATTACGCCATCCCGTCAGGAGAGGACACCGCTATGCACGGTGAATGGCTGCCCGGTCCCGGCGAGGAGCTGATCCAGGCGATCAACGCCGCCAAGGGGAGCTGCCGGATTGTGGCGGAGGATTTAGGATCTTTAACGCCTCAGGTGCGAGAGCTTCTAATACGCACCGGCTACCCTGGGATGAAGGTGCTGGAATTCGCCTTTGACTCCGGCCCGGACAACGAGCATCTGCCCTGCCACTACCCCAAAAACATCGTAGCTTATTGCGGCACTCACGACAACGACACCCTGGCGGGATTTTTTGCCTCCAAAAAGCCGAAGGAGCTCGCCTTCGCAATGGAATACTTGTGCGCCAAAAAGCGCCGGGAGCTTCCCGCCCGGACGGTTCGCGCCCTGTTTGCCAGCAGCGCAGACACCGTGATGTTGCAGATGCAGGATCTGCTAAAGCTGGGGAGCGAAGCCAGAATCAACACCCCCTCCACCCTGGGGAACAACTGGCAATGGCGAATGACTCCCGGCATGCTCACCCCAAAGCTTGCAAAAAAGCTCAGAAAACTCACCCGCACCTACGGGCGAGAGCGAAAGGAAGAAAAAGCCCATGAACCGGTTTCAAAAGGACGTTGAGGCGTGTTTGGCACTTGATTTTCTCACCGACCTGTCCCACGCGAATCTCAAACAGCTGTACCAAGCGGTGTCTAAAGCGGCCATGAAGCAGACCGCGCCCCGCTGGCGGCAATCAAGCCCCAAAAAGACCGCCTGTTATTTTTCTGCGGAGTTTTTAGTGGGACGGCTACTGGAAAGCAACCTGCTGAACCTGGGTCTGTTGGAAGATTGCCGGAAGCTGCTGGCCAAGCGGGGGATTTCCCTTTCCGTCTTTGAAGAGGTGGAGGACGCCGCCCTGGGCAACGGAGGTCTGGGCCGGCTGGCGGCCTGTTTTTTAGATTCCGCCGCCACCCACGGCATCCCTTTAAACGGCTACGGCATTCGGTACCAGTACGGGCTTTTTAAGCAGTCCTTTGCGGACGGCTTCCAGCGGGAGGCCCCCGACGACTGGCTGCAGTTTGGGGATCCCTGGTCGGTCCGGCGGGAGGAGGACGCCGTTACCGTGTCGTTTAAAGGGCAATCGGTGCGGGCGGTTCCCTATGATACCCCAGTGATTGGTTACGGCGGCAGAACGGTCAACACCCTGCGGCTGTGGCAAGCAGAACCGCTGCGCGCCTTTGATTTTGATTTATTTAACCGCCAGCAATACCGCAAGGCTGTTCAGGAGGACATCGACGCCCGGGCGATCTCCCGGGTGCTGTACCCCAACGACGATACAAACGAGGGGAAAAAGCTCCGGCTGAAACAACAGTACTTTTTTGCCAGCGCCTCGCTGCAGGATCTGATCCGGGCGTATAAAGCCCGGCACGGAGCAGACTTTTCCCATTTTCCCGAAGAATATGCCATCCAGCTAAACGACACCCATCCGGTAGTGGCCATTCCGGAATTCATCCGCATCCTCACCAATGAGGAGGGCCTCCCCTTTGACGAGGCGCTGTCTCTCGCCCGGGCGACCTTCGCCTACACCAACCACACCATCATGGCGGAGGCGCTGGAAAAATGGTGGATTCCCCTGTTTCGGTCGGTGCTCCCCCAGGTGTACAAGGTGATCGTGCAGATCAACGCCGCCCTGGAACAGGAGCTCGCCCAAAAACAGGTCCGCCCTGACCGGCGGGAGAGCTTTCGCATCCTGTCGGAGGAACAGATCCACATGGCAAGGCTGGCGGTTTTTGCCACACACTCCACCAACGGGGTGGCGAAAATCCACACGGGAATTTTAAAAAAATCCGCCCTGCACAACTGGTACCGGCTATACCCCAAACGGTTTAACAACAAGACCAACGGCATCACCCAGCGGCGGTGGCTCCTGCTATGCAACCCGGAGCTCTCCAGTTGGATCACCGAACGGATCGGCAAGGGATGGATCACAAACCTTACCCGTCTGAAAAAGCTGGAAGCATATGCAGACGACCCCGCTTCGCTGCTGGCGTTTTCGGAAATCAAGCGGATCAAAAAGCAGCAGCTTTGCGACTACATTCAGGAGCGGGAGGGCGTATTGTTAAGCCCCGACTTTTTATTTGACATCCAGGCCAAACGCCTGCACGAGTACAAGCGGCAGCTTTTAAACGCCTTTTCCATCCTGGACATCTACTACGGGATTCAAGAGGGCCGGATCAAAGCGTTTTATCCCACGGTGTTTTTGTTCGGCGCTAAGGCGGCTCCCGGCTATTTCAGGGCGAAGGCGGTAATTAAATTCATCAACGAGATCGCCCGGATGGTCAACGCCGATCCTGCGATGGAACACAAACTCAAGGTGGTGTTTGTGCAGAACTACAACGTCTCCTACGCGCAAAAGCTTATGCCCGCCGCGGAGGTGTCCGAGCAGATCTCCACCGCCGGAACCGAGGCCTCCGGCACCGGGAACATGAAATTCATGTTAAACGGCGCGGTGACGCTGGGAACCCTGGACGGCGCCAACGTGGAGATTGTAGAGCAGGCGGGAGCGGAAAACAACTACATCTTTGGCGCCCGGGTGGAGGAGCTGGAAGCTCTAAACGGTTCTTATGACCCGAACGATCTGTATCAAAAGGAGCCCCGGATCAAACGGGTGGTGGACACTCTGGTGGACGGGACGCTGGACGACGGCGGCACCGGCATGTTCCAGGAGCTGTACGACGCCCTGCTCAAGGGGGCCAGCTGGCACAAGCCCGATCACTATTTTGTGCTGCTGGACTTTCTACCCTACTGCGAGGCAAAACTCAAGGCAAACGCCGATTACCAGGATTCCATGGCGTTTGCCCGCAAATGCCTCATAAACACTGCCAATGCCGGGCGGTTTTCCAGCGACCGAACGGTCAAGGAGTATGCCAAAAAAATCTGGCGGGTGTAACATTTCACCCCATTCTGTTAAAACCCCCGGAGAGAGGAGCGTGTTCCTCTCTCCGGGGGTTTTGTTCGCCGTCACGATTCGTACAGTCCGTATTTTGTAATCATCCGGGATAAAATTTTGTTCATGGGGATATAAAACGCCAGCAGAAATACCACGTTGGACACCATATAGACCACCGTGGTGGGAAAAGAGGTGAGCAATACCGCCAGATACCGGTTGAGATCAAATCCCCCGCCGCCGGTGAACAGCGCCGTCCAACTGTCCATCACCGCCGAATACAGCGCCCCCGCAAAAATTCCATACAGGGGCAAAAGCCCCCACCAGTATTTTTTCAGGGGCTTTTTAAGCGCTCCCGCCAGCAGGCCGATCACGCCCCAGCCGAACATTTGAAAAGGCGTCCAGGGGCCCTGTCCGAACAGGAAGTTCGACAGCACCGCGGAAAACGAACCGATTAAAAAACCGGCCTCGCCCCCCAGGTACAACGCCGCCAGGATCACAATGGCGGCCACCGGCTTAAAGTGCGGAAACAGGGCGAACGCCGCCCGGCTCCCCACCGAAATCGCCGTGAGCGCGGCGATCAGAGTAAGCTCCCGCGCCCTGACCTTTCGGTTTTCAAAGCGCAGGTAAAAGGGGACGCAGGATAAAAGCGCTACTCCAAAGGCCGCTGGCGCGTACTGTCCGGTCAAAAGGCCGATAAAGATCACACACGGGATCCCCAGCACAAGGATTCCCCATCCAATCAGCGTTCGTTTCATGACTTCCTCCCGTTGAGGCGGCAGAGCTCCGCCACCTGTTCGCAGGTCACCGCGCCGGGATACAGGCTCCGGGCGATCCGGTTGGCGGCGGTGGTGTAAAAGGTGTTCTGTCGGAAAAAGTCCTCCGGCACATCCTGGGACACCACTTCCCCGTCGAAAAACAGTCCGCACCGGTCCGCATTTTTGCAGGCGAACTCCACGTCGTGAGTCACCATGAGAATGGTGAGGCCCTGCGCCTTCAGCTCCCCTAAAATTCCGCTGAGTGCGTCCTTGGCGAAAGCATCGATTCCCTTGGTGGGCTCGTCCAACAGCAGGATCCTGGGCTTGAGCAGCAGCATCTTGGCCAACGCGCACTTTTGCTGCTCCCCGCCCGACAGATCATACGGGTGCCGGGACAAAAGTTCCTCAATTCCCAACTGGGCGCAGACCTGTCCCGTCAGGGAGCTCAGCTCTTCCCGGCTGTACCCCACCGCCTTGCCGATCTCCTCAAAGTCCTCCCGCACGGTGCTTTTTAAAAATACCGTCTGCGGATTTTGAGGCAGGTACGCTAGATTGTGACAGTAAAGCTCTTTGGAGGACTGCTCCCCAATCTTTTTTCCGTTGACCAGCGCCTTGCCCCGATAGGGCTTGAGCAGCCCGCTCATCACCCCCATAGCGGTGGTCTTGCCCGTGCCGTTGCCTCCCAGCAGACAGTAGGTCTCTCCCTCCCAGACGGTGAGGTTTACCCCCCGCAGCACGTCGGGAAGACTGCGTTCATACCGAAACCAGATGTTTTTGAGCTCCACCGCCGGCTGGTTTAAGTGAGAATACGGGGCCCGCTCAAGCTCCGGGACATCTCCGCGATAGGTCTGCTCCAAAAACGCCCGGCCCTCCCGCACAGTCAGGGGGCTTTCGCCGGATTCCCCCAGCAGATCAAAGATCCGCGCCGCGCTGGACAGGGCCCGGAGCATGGGGTGGCCGGGCGCCCGCTCCCGCAGCGCGGGGGCGAGCCGGCGGGGCGAAGAATCCGCCAAAAGCGTTCCGTTTTCCATTACCAGCACCCGGTCTGCGATGGGGAACACATCCTCCAGCCGGTGTTCCGCCAACAGGATGGTCAGCCCCAGCTCCCGGTTGAGTTTTTGCAGGGTGGCAATAAAATCCGCCGCCGCGATGGGGTCAAGCTGGGAGGTAGGCTCGTCCAGCAACAAAATGTTCGGCTGCATCACCATCACCGAGGCCAGGTTTAAAATCTGCTTCTGCCCGCCGGAAAGCTCCGCCACCGGGCGGCGGAACCAGTCCTGAATACCGAAAAAGCTGGCCATCTCCCCCACCCGGCGGCGAATGACCGGCGCGGGGAGTCCCAGGCTTTCCAGCCCAAAGGACAGCTCGTGCCAGACCTTGTCGGTCACCGCCTGGTTATCCGGATTTTGCAGAACATACCCGATCTCACAGGCGGCAGTCCGATCGTTTAGCTCCTGCTGGTCCACACCGCCGTACAGGATGGTTCCCGTCTTGGTTCCATGGGGGGCAAGCTCCCGCTTGAGCAGCTTAAGCAAAGTGGTTTTGCCGCATCCCGACTGGCCGCACAGCAGGATGAACTCCCCGCTGTGGATGGTCAAGTTTACGCCGTCCAGGGCGGGAGTCTCCCGCTCCGGATAGGTAAAACTCAGATTCTGGATTGCAAATACTTCCATCGCAGGGATTCCTCCAGTTCGATGATAAAGGGCGCAAAGCACAAGACGCCATAAGAAAAATACACGGTCAGCGACAAAGGGGCTGTGGATACAAAAGACACCCTGGGGTAAAAGGCAAACGCCCCTCCTCCCAGGATAAGACCGATCAGCACCGACGCCAATAGCAGGCCGGTCACAGCCAGAAACCCGCCGTCCCGCCCGGTGAACCGGAACAGGGAAGAACTGCTCCGCCCCGGCAGGCCATACCCCCGGGCCTTCATGCTGTCGGCGGTGTCCACGGCGTTTTCCAGCGACCAGGTTACGGTGGCCGCCAGCACCCGAAATCCAAACCGGGCCCGGTCGGTGAGCCCCTTTCCCGCATACAGCCCCATGGCCTTCTGGGCGGCGGACACCCGTTTCATCTGGCTGTGAAACCGGGGCAAAAACCGCATGGCCATGGAAATCACCAGCGCAAGCTTGGGAACCGCCCGGCCGAACAGGTACAAAAACTTCTCGCTGGTCATAATGTGATTGTAACACTTAAACCAGTACATCACCGCCACCAGCATCCCCGCAACGGCCAGCCCGCAGAGGATCGCCTCCAGCGTGACAGGATTGCCGTTCATAAAAAACAGCGGCGTCACCCCATTGTGGGAAAAAATCGGATTGGTCACGGCGATCAGCAAAAACACGCCGGCGTAAAAGCCCAAATCCTTGACAAACCGCCCGGCCGGCTCCAGCAGGGCGCAAAAGCAGATTCCTCCGGTCAGCGCCAGCGCCAGCAGCACCGGATGCAGGGTAAACATGGCCACCAGCACCACTCCGACAAAATACATCATTAGCGCGGCGGGATGAAATTCTCCAAAGGCTTTCATTCACCATTCCCCCTTTGTCCCCCCGTATCCTGCCCCAGGGTGCAGGAGTAGACCCACTCCACCACGTCCCCGTTCTTGAGCTCATACTGGGAACAGCCCTTTTGAGGAACCTCCCCATTGACCCGGTACATCCAGCCGGACAAGGGCCCGCAGGAAAACTCATATAAATAGTGGATGCCCTTGATATACACCGAGGAAAAGCTGTTTTTGTCCGCGCCCTGGTACTCCATCTGGATCTTGTGATACCGGGTCACCCGCTCCAGCAGATCAAAGGCAGTATCCCCGGGCCGGAGCACATACTGGGAGGCGGCTAAAATCACCCCGTCGCCGGGGACAAATTCTTCCGACTGAAGGGCAGGGTCCAGGTCGTCCCAGTGCTTTAAAACCTCGTCGCACCGGATGCTGACGGTGACCGTCTGGCTGTCCGATGTGATGTCGTCGATGTGGGTCAGATAATACTCGTCTACCGTCTGGAAGTTGGTGCCTTTAATAAGCACTGCCAGCAGGACGATGACCACGCCCACCACCAGCAAATCCTTTTTCACGGCCGTCCTCCCTTCCCGTCTGTCCATGCGTTGCTTGCGGCCTTTTCCGCCCGCTATTCTTCATCGGATTCATCCGCGTATTGCGCAGCCAGCTGTTCCATTTCCAACGCCTTTTTTCGCCGGCGGGAACGCACGCGCAGCAACAGTCCCACCGTGAGCCCGATTGCCACCAGTGCAAGGATTCCGCCCACTGCAATGGACCGCACCTGATTGTCCAGCTTGGTTTTGGTCTTGCGGATATCCTCATACCCCGCGATCTTCGAGCGGTCGTACTCGCTGAGGGCCTGGCAGCGGTCAAACACCTGATCGACGATTTCCTTGCTGGACAGCCCCACCGTTTCATAGGGATAAAGCTTTTCCTGGGCCAGAGCGTTGATCGCATCGATTTCCCGCTGGATGCCGTCGATGGTCTCCTTGGCCTGACTCAAAATGCCCAGATACCGCTGCCGATCCGGAAAATCTCCGGTTTGACGGAGCTTTTTGAAAAGCTTTTGCACCTGTACCGCCTGCTCGGTGGTCAAAGCCTCTGGCAGCGCATCAACCGCCGCCTTGTCCGCCTCAGTGAAGGCAAGGCTTGTTTTCTCCTGCTCCCCGGTAAAATCGTACAAAGCGGTTTTCCCCTCGGCCTGCCGCCACAGGGCGGCCAGGGCGCACAGGGCCTGCTCTCCCGCCATGGAGTTGGATTCCCCCGGCACAGCGGCGGGATTGTTCTCATCGTAGGAAAGGGAGTGGGTAAATCCTCCGTCCTTCTGCTTGTAGCGCATGAGCACATCCACCGGGGTGACGCCGTTTTTGATAAACCGGCTGTCCGTCTGGGGGTCAATTCCTAAGCTGCACAGGGCGACGATGGTCTGGCTGACGCTTTCCAGATTGGAAAAACCCCCGCTTTTAAATTCTCCGTCCGCCTGCTGGAGCTTTGACAGGCAGGAAAGCGCCTCGTCCACCGCCTGTTTGGGGGTGCGCCGCTCCTTTTTCCCCGACGAATTCGGAATCGCATACGCCGTTTGATCCTCCCGATAAGGGGCCAGGGCCTGCAGAGCCATGGCGGTCATATCCGGATCCGCCTGATCGCCTGTCAAGGCAAAGCCACCATCCGGAAGCTGCAAAGCCAGGATTTCCCGAATCATGTCCTCCCGGGTGGAAGCTGCTGACTCCGGCACGGAATATGGTTTTGCGTCCAGTGCGATCAGGCCCCAAATCCACCCATTGATCCCCTGCCGCCCCAAAGAGGCGGTCTTGCCCCGGTTATAGGTTCCGTCTGCAATCAGGTCGATGGGTTTTCCCTGCCCGTCCGTTCCAAAGCTTGTGGGATCTCCCCCTGCGGACAATACCGCCAGGGCGATCCGGTGCCACTCAGTGGCCTTGGAGCCGCTGAGCTTTTCCGGCTCCCGGTAGCGTTCCTCCACCTGTGCCTCCAGCACTGCCAGGTAACCGGCGTAGTCGTCCTTAAACCCCATGCGCCCCATGGCGATGGGATACCAGTCTCCTCCGGTGGTTCCAGCGGATTCCAAAAAAGCGCCCTCCAAAAGGTTGTCCCCGGCGGAGCCTGTCTCCTGTTTTTTCCACTGGACGATCCCCTGGGCAGCAACCCAAAAATCCTCTTTTCCATAGCGGGCCGAAGAGGCGGCTCCCGCCGGCAGGATCACACACAGCGCAGACGCAAAGGCTAATGCGGCCCCCGTCACCCGTTTTTGCCACGCCATCGGCATTCTCCTTTTTATGCATAAGCAGGGAATGCCGAAGTGCATCCGGCATTCCCTTGCTCGATTGCCTATTTATTTTATCGTGTTTTGCGTTTTTTTGCAACTACTGCCGCGCAGCCAGAAAGAATCAGCATTCCAAAAGCAGAAGCTGCCGCTCCGGTAACCGGATTGCTGTTGTTCCCTTCTGCCTGGCCGGAACCGCTGCTGCTTGTTTCACTGCTCGTTCCGGTCTCTCCCATTGGGTCCGAAGAACTTGTCTCATCGGAATTCTGTTCTCCGCCGCTGGAACTCTCGCCGGGGTTTTCACTGGGGGTCTGCTGGGAAGAATCATCCGGGCCCGGCTGGGGCTTGCTGCTGGAAGAATTCTCCTGCTCGGTGAGCTGTTCGTCAGTGGGAATCGAATCCATAGCGGATTTGGCCGCTGCCAGCGCGGATGCCACTTCTTCCACAGAGGCTGCCTGCTCGATGGCCGCAAGGCCTTTCTGGAGCTCCTGCTCCAACTGTTTTTGCTGTGCGGCACGGTAGTCGGCAGGATTTTTATAGCTGCTCAGTTCCTCCGACGCATCCGCCTTAGCCTGTTTTAAAATCGCCTCGGCCGCCGCTTTGTCGGGATTTTCCACACGCTCCGCATCCGTCATGTCGTACAGGGTGTTTTCCCCGTTAATTAGCCGGTCGTAGGCCGTCAAAGCGAGAATTCCCTGATCGGTAGCCATATCATCCGCCTCCCCGTTCAGGAGATGCTTAAACCCTCCGCCGGGCAGAGCGTAAGCCTGCAACGCAGACAGGGCGTTTCCATTTTCTTTGACAAAGCGCTCATCGGATTTGGGGTTGATTCCCAGCGTGCTTAACGCGATAACCACCTGAGCGGAGCTCTCCGCATTCTCGCCATCCACGCCGATGAAGCGACCGTTTGCATCCTGCATAGCGGACAAACAGTTTACGCCCCGTTCCACCGCCGCCCGGACCGCTTCCTGCTCCTGGTAAGGAGCAAGGGCCTGCAACGCCATGGCGGTGATGTCCGGATCTGCCTTGTCGCCCATCAGCGACCAGCCGCCGCCTTGAATCTCAGCCGCCAGGATGCCATCTACATACCGCTGCCGAATGTTTCCCGCCTGGTTAAGCGAATCATCCCGGCTGTCCAGCGCCAGCAGTGCAGAGGCAAGGCCGTTGACTCCCTGCTCCACCACTTTGTCGTAGTCCGCCAGATTGTCAAACAGGTTGTATCCAGCCACCTGGGAAGGATCGTAACCCGCCGCGGTCAGCCCCAGAATGACCCGGGCATACTCGGTGTATTTGGAGGCGCTTAAAACGCCATCCGCTTCCGCCAGTTCCACCGCCACGCGGGTATAGTAACCTTCATAATAGCTGCGGGGAACGTCAAACCGTCCCCTGGCCAAAGCGGTCACCGACCAGTCCCCTTTTGTCGTGCCAATACCGGGCTGAGGAACTGCCTTGTACAGATAAGCCAGGTGCTCCGCCAGTTCCTTTTCCACCTCATTTGCCCGCCAAACTGCGTACAGGGTCAGGTCTCCCTTGCCGATGCGCAGGGTGTCGCCGGGCAGATAGGAAACGCCGGTGCCGTCGGCTTTGGTATTCCAGCAGACAAACCGCTTTCCGGCGGCCGCCATGGAACCGACGTCCTGAGCCTTTACCGGGGCGTTTGGAACGTACAGCTCTGGATCAACAGGAGGATTTTCTCCGCCGTTTGCGTCGTAGCGTACTGCGTTTTTCGACCATCTGGCGTACAGGGTCACATCTTGATCTCCCAGGGTGATTTTATCCCCGGGCTTGTACTCGATTCCGGTTCCATCCGGTTTGGTGTTCCAGCGGCGGAATTCCGCTCCGTCTTTTGCGGGAGTCTCTTTGGACAGGGTAACGGTGTTCCCGGGGAACACCGCGGAGCTTTCCTCCGGCGCGCCCTCACCGCCGTTGGCGTCGTAAATAACCTGGAACTGGGGCGCGTAAATCGCGTACAGGGTAACTTTCAGCTGGCCGGGAAGAAGCGTCAGATCCAATCCCTTTCCGGGCGTGACAGCGATTCCGCTTCCGTCCGCAGCGGTGTTCCATTCTTTCAGCGCAAGCCCCTCGGGCGGCGTAATCTTGGAGCCCCGGTCGGTGTAGTGGAACGTGTCCTTATAGCCGCCCATCAGCTTATCCACAGTGGGCGTTTCACCGGTTCCCGCTCCGATCTCATAAGAAAGCTTGATTCCGTCGCCCCAGATGGCGTATACGGTGGTGTTTTTCGCTGGGAACTCCTCCAGTTTCACATCCACTCCGGATTCGCCCGCAGGATCCAGCGACCACCCCAGGAACACTTTGCCCTCAGGGGCCGCAGGGAGCTTGCTGGCGGTGTAGGTCAGATAGAGGTATTCCCCAGCCAGATGGTATTTTTCGTCCACTGGGACGCTGCCCGTCCCGCCGTTGGCGTCATAGGTCAGGGTATATCCCTGGTCGTAAATAGCATATAGGGTCACACCGCCCTCCGGAACGGTCATGGATTTACTGGACAGATAGCCGTCCCCTGTTCCATCGGGTTTTGTATTCCACTCTTTAAACAGCTGATCCTCGCCTTTTGTAAGGGATGTGCCGCTTTTCAGATATGCGGTTCCACCGCTCAGATAAAGGTTTTTATCCTCGGGCCGAGTTCCTTGTCCGCCGTTTAAGTCATAGCTCACCCGATATCCGGTAACATAAATTGCATACAGAGTCACACCGTTTTCCAGCATCTGTACAGAGTCGTATGCCTTGTAGCTGTCCCCCGTCCCATCGGGTTTTAAATTCCATTCCTTGAACATCTTGTCCGTTCCAAGCTTCAGGGAAGATCCGCTTTTCACGGAGAATGTTCCTCCCACCAAATATGCCTTGGTATCGGTGGGAACAGTACCCGTCCCGCCGTTTGCATCGTATGTGACTTTTGCGGCGGCCCCGTACTGTGCGTACAGAGTCACGCCTCCTTTTGGAACAGCGAGCTTAGAGGAAGGGGCAATGCTCTCACCAGTTCCATCTGCCTTGGTGTTCCACTCTTTGAACACCTGATCCCCCTGGATGAGGGTCGTGCTCTTCACAGTTGCCTGCGCGCCTTCCAGATACCAGACGGTGTCAGAGGGCACTGTTCCCGTTCCGCCGTTTGCGTCATAGGTGACCTTGAAGCCGTCCTCCCAGATGGCATACAGGGTGATACCGCCGGACTTCATCGTGATGGAGCTGTTGGGCTGATATCCCTCTCCCGTACCGTCGGGTTTTACATTCCACTCTTTAAACACCTTTCCCGTTTCCGGCTTGGAGCTGGAAATCCGCTTGACCGTAACCGTCTTGCCAGGGAAATAAACATTTGTATCTGTGGGAGCTTTGGAATCCCCTCCGCCGTTTTCCACGTTTGCATCATAGGTAATGGCGTATTCATCGTCCCAGATCGCGTACAGCGTTACGTCCTCATCCTCAAACCGCAAAGAATCCCCCGGCTGGTACGCGGCTCCTGTTCCGTCGGGTCTGGTGTTCCAGTTGGCGAAAAACTTGTCCTCCAGGCAGTACATTCCCTTGTCGGAAGCGAGCGTCGCATACTCGCCCTTCTGATAGACGTTTGCATCCACAGGGAGTTCGCCCGCGCCGCCGTTTAAGTCATAGGTCAGGGTGTGGGAATCGGTTTTGGGCAGGGCCGCTTTCAGCTTTGCCGCCGCGTCGTCCACCTGCTGTTGATCTTTCGTCAGGTCGGTCATCACAGCGTTGGCGTTGTCATACGCAGCCTTCACAGCCGCGTCGCTCAGCAGCGCATCCTTGTTGTCCGCGCTGTTGACAAAGGCAATGCGTTTGGCAAGCTGTCCCCGGTCCACATTTTTGGCATCTGCCGGGCCGTTTAAATCCCCCATTGCCAAAGTGAACTGAATACGGACCACCGCGCCGCTTTTCAGCGCGTATCCACCCATGCCCACGGCAGGCGATACATTGTCCACCGAGTACATCCACCCGGAAAAACTGGCGTAGTCTTTTTCACCCAGCCAGCCCTCCGCCTGACGGCTGCCCAGCTCGCCCGCCAAATCCTTGATATAGGCGGGGGGATTGGGCTCCCGGTCATCCTCGTCCTTGATGGCGCTTAAATAGGTGATGGTGTCGTTTTCACTTCCCACCACGCCAGAATTCTTAAAGTTGCCGGTGCCAAGCACTCTCGCCAGCGCGCGCCCCACCGTCTCCCCCTGGTAAAAGGGAATTTCGGCCGGTTCTTTGAGATAGCCCTGTCCCAGAGTGAATTTCTCCACCGACAGGGTAAAATACCCAGCCGGAGCTTCTTCGGCTAACGCACGGAGTCCCGTCAGCATGGGAACGATTACCAGCGCCGCTGCCAGAAGCAGGGAGAGAAGCCGGTTTTTTGTTTGCATTCTCTGTTTCATATTGGATAGCGTCCTTTCTATATTCAAAAATACCAAGCCGGTGTTTAAACGCCGGGTCCAGAGCCTTTTGTCTCGCCGTTTTTCCCGTCGCCGGGAGGATTATCCCGCCAAAACACCAGCGTCTTTCCGCCGGATTTCTGCCGCCAAACCAGCCACGCCACGCCGGCGGCCATCAAAAGGGCGGCCAATATAGCCACCGTAATCCAAACCGGAAAAGCCGTCGCCTCAGCGTTCTTGCTTTCGCCGGGCGGGGAGGAGCCTCCGTCCAGCCGCTCCTGGATCAATTCACTGTTTTGCCTGTCCGGGAGCTGGGAGCTTATCTCCCCCAGCCCCCCGTCTGCCGGGCTGAGTTTTCCCCCCGAAGCGGCAGAGCCGCTGGAAAAAACGTTTGCCTTCCCGCCGCTCGCCGCCTGAGAGGAGCCGCCAGAAGCCGCCGTTTCCAAAGCGGAGGAGGACGTCAAAGCCGCCGTCGGCGCGCTGGCCGCCGGTTTTCTGCCGGAGGTCTGAGAAGAAGGCTTCTCCTGCGTTCCGGACAGCAGGGCCGCAAGCTCCTCGCAGGCGGCTTGCACCTGCGTCTGGGTAGGAGCCAGCTCCGTCAGCGTCCTGTATGCGTTTTGATAAGCGGACGTCCCCTGTTTTCCGGCGCGGGCGGCTTGCAGCGCCAGCACGGTGAGCTCATCTTTGTCGGGCACAGCGTAAAAATTCCCAATTTGGTGTCCGCCGCCTACATCCGCGCCGTACGCCAGAGTAAACTGCACCCGAAACACATCCCCGTCAGACAGTCCACAGTCTGCAAGTCCCACGCTTTCTACCCGGTTGTTGCGGGTATACACCCAGCCGGAGCCTTTGGTAAACATCAATTCACCTAAATACCCGTCCAAAATCAGCTGCTTGTCCTGCTCCCGCACCGGAAGGTTTGCCCCGGCGAGCCGATCTGTGAGCAGTTTGGGAATATGGGGCGTGATGTTTAGCTGTTTCGGAGCTTTGGGCGCATCGCCAAGCGTTCGGGAGCTTTGATAGCCCTCGTATTTTTTCCCGGTCTTATCCCCGTTTGCAATGTACCCCAGGTAAAAGGATTTCTGGGGGGTGCCGCTGTAGTATGCCAGATATCCCTGGTCGGAAAGGAGCCGGATTAAGCACTGAGCCGCCGTTTCTCCCGGAGTGAATTCCACCTCCACCGGCTGGATCAGATAGCCGGCTCCCAGGGTGAACAATTCCACTGTCCAGACCGCACGGCCAGTTTTTGCCGAAGCTGCCCGGGTTCGAACCGGCATTCCTCCGATCAGGAGAACCGCGCACAGCAAAATCGCCGCGCTGCGGATGCTAACTCGTTTAATCCGATGCATCAGAGCGCCCCCCTTCCCCATCAAAGGCGTCCCCTGCCGCCTGTCTGCGGCGCTTCCGGGCAGCCTTGCGCTTTTCCCGGTTGCGGTCGCTGCGCGTCACAGCGGGAGGCTCTTTGAGCCCCGCCGCTTCCAGCGCCCGGGGCCAAGGCCCCAAACAGTTTTTGATGAGCATGACCTGCTGTTCCTCAAAATCCGATTTCTTAGGAAGTTGCCCTGTGCGCTGATGCATCTGGCGCAGCAGGGAAAGACAGTATTCCTTTTTCTCGTCCTGTGGCATATTCACGACCCCCTCCCCGCGATTTGATACATAAAAAGCGCCTGTCTGCTCACTGAGCAAACAGGCGCAACAATTTCAAAGCCTCTTTCAGCCAAAGGGACAACCTCCGTCGAAAAGGGACTGCAAAATGGTTGCACTTCCCCTTTGCCCGAAAGTGACTGTCCTTCTCAACAGAAGGCATCCATAGCAGCACGCCAAGTCTCCTGACTTATGACAGATGGGCTGCGCCCAAGCGGGAGCGCCTTCTCAGAAACGGTACACGCTTCCAATGGCCGATTGCTCCGCCGTCGTCAATTACAGTAATGGCGGTTGTGCCGGACTTACACCGGTCTTCCTTCCCCGGAAAAGGCCGGGGCACCCATAGGTGAACACATGCTGCTGTTCGTTTTCATTTGTCGGGATTTCAAAAATCCTGTGGAATATTATACCCGTTCTTCCCGCGGCCGTCAAGGGCTTTTTTTATTTTGGCTCATCGAATTCCCGCGGCATAAAGAGCGGCGCCGCAGGCGGCTTCCTCTTTAAAGGGCGCGATGGTCAGCGGCAGGCCGAATTCCTGCTGCAGAACCTGCTGAAAATAACGATTTTGACGCACCCCGTTTCCGGAGGCCGTAAGCTCTGAAAACGTCCGCGTCCGACAAAACGCCCGATAGGCAGGCAGCAGTTCTCCCGCCATTCCCCGCAAAACCCCGTCGATAAAATGGCCGGGCGTCAGGTTGTCAAGGCCGATGCCCTGTATGCTGCCTCGTCGCTCTGGATGCTCCCTCGTCCCGCAAAACCGGGTGTCCACAGTGAGCGGGCTTCCCCCATTGGGCAACGCCCGGGCCGCCTGCTCCATTGCCGCGTACAGGGATTCACAAGATGCTCCCGCCATTTGGAGCACCTGGCGGAAAAAGCCTTCCAGCGCGGCGTAGGCCCGGCCCCCGCACAGGGAGGATGCCACCAGCAGAAATCCGTCGTCCAGATAAGGCCGTATCTCGTACAAATCGCCGGGAACCGCTGTCTTTGCCCAGCAGGAGATCTGCCCGCCCGTTCCGATGTTCATCAGCACCTGCCGCCGGGGATCCTGCACCGAACCTAAAAAGCTCGCCTGATTGTCCCCAATGGCCACCGCAACCGGAATTCCCCCGGCGGTTTCTCCCATCGTACAGGAGCCTATTTCCGGAAACATCCCCGGGTCAAGGCCGAGGGCATCCAGCGCCTTCTCGTCAAAGGAATCCCGATGGAAATCGTATAGTCCCAGGCTCGCCCCGTTGGAACGGTGGATCACCGGTTGGACCGCGCCGGTGAGCCTCATGGCCACATAGTCCCCAATGGTGCACAGGTATGCGGCCTCCGGCTTTTGCGCGCCGGTCTGCTGCAAATAAAAGTGGGTGACGCTTCCAAAGCCACTGGCCAGGAGATACCCTGTCTTTTCCTCCATCCACTGGCAGTAGGTCTTATTTTCCTGAAACTGAGCCTCCCCGCAGGAATCCTGCCAGGTGTAAAGTGGCGTCACCGCTTTTCCCTGACCGTTTACATACAAGATGCCGTGCATCTGTCCGGTGACGCCGATGCATTCCCCTCCATATTCCCGGGAAAGCTCCCCGACAAGATCCGCCGTTTGCCGCGCGATCCGCTCCCCGTCCTGCATCCGGTGCAGCGGATTTGACCCCGATATTTCAAAACCGTTTGGAATTGTTACTGCGCGCAAAACCCGTTTCTCACCGATGTCCAGCGCCACCCCCGAAATGGTCGTCGTGCCTATATCCACACCAATACTAATCATCGAAAACCTCTCCATTCGCCAAGCTGATATCTTCACCTTACACGAAAAAGACAACGTTGTCAACAACAAATCAGCTTCTGGGTAAAAACGCCTTTATTTTAAAAAGCCAAGCTCTTTCTAAAGGAGTGAAAGAGCTTGGCTTGAAGTTCAGTATTGCGGCTTTCCTTATGAATGGAGTGGTGGTTTTCCCCAGCGGGTTACATTTAAAAGCCATCTAAATTACACATTTTACGGATCTTGTCACCGGAAAGATACACCCGTTTAAATTCATGCTGAAGTAAACTTCTCACCTGTACGCTGTAAAATTTCCCCAATCGTTTTACATCTTCTCGTAAATCGCCTTCTAAAGTGAATCGTAAAAAATCATAAATCCGTTTATAATAGCTGTTCCCAATCAAATGCTTTGCATAAATTCTATTTAACTTCATATCCACCATGCCCATATGTATTAACTGAATATATCCAATCACCAATTCCTGCGTATAGCTCTCATCAAATACAAATCCGTCAATACAAGCGTTTTGATTGATCGTATTTATATCATACAAAGAGATAAGCCCGATGTTTTGACCAGTTTTCAAACTGTTTATGACATATAACACATTGTTTCTTTCGCGTATAAAAGTAGGCAGGGTGATATAGGGCTTTTCTTCAACCTTTTCCGTCAACTTCTCAATGCTGTCGGACGCCGTATTGGACGGAATGAGCCGAATAATTTCAGACATAGTGACACCTCTTCTCTTTGGCTAAAAGCTTTCAAAAACCGTACGATTTAAGTCGTAGTATTCATTCAGTGTACGTTTCTCAATTTCACGCATTACATCCATCTGGTGAAAAATACGATCCATAATTTCTTTGGTATCTCCTAAATAGTTCACGTTATATTTCACAATTAAATTAATAAAGATTTCCGCATGTCGAATAAGGTCTGTCAAACAATTGAATATATCCTCGGAACACTTTAATTCGGTATGGTCATGAATATATCTGAGCTTTCTCAACCAGTCTTTTTTATGTTCATAAATGCAGTATGGATCCGCAAAATTAATCGCATCATGTTGTTCGCTCTGATATCTATAATAAGGTTTTATTCCCTCGTATACATCTAACCCCCACGCGATTACTTCTTCGCCGAAATGCGGACGCTCTCGGCTCAGGGTATCAACTGATTCTAGGTAATCGAGCATATGCCATTTGATTTTATCTAGATTAATTTTATAATTTTCATAGGTTGACTGTTTTAACTTGTAAAGCACGATCATATGGGATTCCATGTTTATACCGCGTATTTCATGGTTGTTGGATAATTCATCAAATATTGAGCCTCTTCCATGAAACTGAACTGAAAAATCCGAGTTATATGCACTTATCATATCATCAAATGAAACCTTAAACCGTTCTAATTTTACACCATTGTACGCGTAGGCATAAAAGAAATGTTTACTTTGGTCAAACCCAAATAAAAGGATACCGTGTAATCGAGGATATTTGATCTTCATTGTCTGAATGCGTGAATCATCGCAGAAAACAAGTACATAATAATTATTTTTTATTGCCTGAACAAAAAAATCAATGATATCTTCTCCAAAATCCAACCGATATGGAATTCGAATGCATTCGAGCGGTTCATATTCTTCACAAGATCCATAGTTATAGCGTTTTGTATAGATCCCGTTGGAATACAATTGTAAAAATTCACTGCAAAGCCAATTATCCAGATAAGGTATTGTTGCCATAATCGACATCGGTAAAGCAATATCCGGATGGCTTGTTAGCGCAGGGGGGTGCAGCCTCAATTCTTTGAACATACAACTACTCCTTTCTGCTGATATAGCAATTGATTTCGCATGTACAATCTTTAATCTACATAGATAGACAGTACTTAACGACTATATGTTAAAATCTGATCTTCTATGGCTTGTTCCTTCATTTCAATCCCGTCAACGAAACAATGCTGCGCATTCCTTCCACAAATTGAAATGATCGAATCATCCTTTGTCCACGTTTGAATCTGTTTGGCGAAAAAATCTTCCATTACATCAAATGAATGCAAGGGTATTGACAAGCCTTTACCAGTGTATTTTACATACGCCTCTTTTTTTGTCCATATTTCAAAAAATCGGTTATCTGAACTTTGGTTTGATTTCGATATATAACTCCATTCCCTGGGAGTAAAAAATCTTTGTGCAATTCGAAAATCCGCTGCTTTCAGCTTTTCTATATCAATTCCGACCGGGTCGTCGGATACAGCAACTGCAATCGTATTGCTGCTATGTGATAAATTAAAATGTAAAGCAGGATTTGTCTTTAAAAAAGGCTTCCCTAAAGCCTGCTTTCCAAAAACAAGATCATTATTTTTTATTTGCAGCGCCGTACAAAGGACTGTTCGAACCAGCAGCTCTGAATACAAGCTAATTTTTTTCTCCAAACCAACGCAAAGCATTTGTACTTTATATCGTCTTTCCTTAGAAACATATGGTAAAAAGAAGTTTAGCTTTTGTAAAAGGTCTTTTTCGTCAATTTTTGCATAATACCATTGAAACACATTCCCAGCCCCCCGCATGATGTCATGGAGCTTTATAAAAACGTCCTAATTTTCCATTTGTAAATAACAGATTATGAAGGCAGTCTATGTTCCACATACTCGACCATTGACCGAATGGTTGGATACGCGTCTATAAACAACATGTCATCCTCAAAACTAAACTTGTATTTATTTTCCAATTCTGTAATAATTTCAATAAAAGTTAAAGAATCCACGCCAATGCGAACAAAATTTGAATCTAACGTAACATTATGTATCCGAGGATCTAATATAGCTAGAATTGCTTCAAATATCTGCCTTTGCATAGGATTTAAGTCTCTTACATTTTCAAGAGTAAAATCTTCTTTTTCGATTTCCTCGCATTCCGGTACTCTTTTTCGATCAATTTTCCCATTTTCTGTATAAAAAAATTTTTTGACCTGCTTAAAAGTTATGGGAATCATGTACGAGGGTAATTTACGAGATAAAAAATCCATTAACACTTTTGGTTGAATATAATAATCGCTTACATAAAACGCCTCCAGCATAAGATCCGTTTCACTTGTTTTCAACGTTGTTACTATGGATTGTTTCACGCCTTCAAATTGGTTAAGATTTGATTCGATTTCTTCAAGTTCAATCCGATGGCCGCGTAGTTTCACTTGGTTGTCCGTGCGGCCCAAATACTCTAAGCTGCCGTTCGGCAGAATTCGTCCAACATCGCCGGTTCGATAAACTCTGATATTTGGTTTTTCCGGCAAATAGACAAATTTTTCCGCCGTTAAGTCTTTACGGCCGACATATCCGCTGGCCACTCCTTTTCCTGCAATGCAAATTTCGCCAGCTTGTCCATCTGGAAGAATCGACAGCTGGTTATTTACGATATAAATTTTTGTATTTTTAATGGGATATCCAACGCTTATCTGATCCTCGTGCGTAAGATCACATATGGTCGACCAAATGGTCGTTTCCGTCGGGCCGTACATGTTATATATTTTGGCGGTGGTTTTTTTCTGTAAATCACGAAGCATTGTGAGAGGAAACGGTTCTCCCCCAATCATGATCTCTTTCACATGCTTTAAGCAAGAAAGTGTCTTGTCATAGTTTAACAGCAACTGCATTCTGGAAGGCGTCATTTGAATCATATCAACCGCTTGATCTTGAATGAGTTGTGCCATGAGCTTGGGATTATATTGTTCTTTCTCGTTTGCAAGCACAACTGTAAGACCTTTCCATACAGCGGCAATACTTTCAAGCAAAAAAATATCAAATGATACAGTTGTAAAACAGGCGATACGTTTTCCAGCAGAAAAATCAATAACTTCTGAAACGCCATCCATAAAGTTAAAAAGCGCATCCCGTGTAATTTTTACACCCTTCGGATAACCGGTAGAACCGGATGTATACAAAATATACGCTATGTTTTCAGATGGCGTCTTATTGCCGTGCCCGTTATTATAAGACAAAGGATCTAAAAAAACGTCTGTATTATTATAAATAAAATCCGCCTTGGTATCGTTTATAATATATTGAATGCGCTCAATCGGCAGCGTTGGATCAACGGGTATAAACGTCCTTTTTTGGTTCATAAGATGTAAAATTGTAAATATTAGTTCTTGATTACGTTTCATGAGCAAGACAGTGCGTCCGTAATTTTTATCCGGTAATCTGCCTATAAACTCATGAAAATCATGAATATCATAATTTTGATTTTCAAATATGATATGTAGGTTATCCATCAAACTTATCTCCCATATCTTTACAGGCTCAGTGATTGCCTATATATAATATTGCGATTGACTATGAAACATTTTATAATATAAACCGCTTTCATTCTGCATCAACTCAGTATGCGTTCCCTCCTCCACTATCTTGCCTTCGTGAAACAGCAAAATTCTGTCTGAAAAACGGCAGCTGGAAAGTCGATGCGATATATAGATAACGGTTTTGTTATGAATAATATCATTAAAACTTTGCATGATTTCACACTCCATCACTGGATCCAGCGCTGAAGTTGGCTCGTCTAAAAATACAAGTGCAGCATTTTTATACGCAGCTCTGGCAATTGCAATTTTTTGCATTTCTCCTCCTGAGAATTCAATTCCATCTTCTTCAAATATTTTATATAAAGTTGTGTTAATGCCGTTATCCAACTGATTAATTTTATCGTCAAGGGATAATCGGCTTAATAATTCATAAATCGTTTCGTCCGAAGCAGTTTGAGCAGTTTTTAAAGCTATGTTTTCTTTAATTGTAAACGCATAATTTTTATAATCTTGAAAAACCGCGCTGAAAAATTTTATGTATTCATCATAACGGTAGTCGTTAATATCGACTCCGTTAAGGCGTATAACGCCGGAAGTCGGCCGGTATAAACGAGTTAGCAGTTTTATAAACGTTGACTTTCCCGCTCCATTCATTCCAACGATGGAAATTCTTTCATTTGACCGAATTGTTACGCACAAATCATCCAATGCCAATGCTTCGGTATTAGGATATGCAAAAGAAACATGCTCAAATTGAATTTCAAAATTTTGTGGATCAATATCCATTTCACGGGTGCCATCTTTGGATTTGGGCTGGATATCCAAATACTCAAAAAAAGGTTCCAAATACTGACACATATTTGAAAATTCGAAAAATTGAGATATTAATCCCGAAATTGACCTACCAAAATTATTTACTGCATTAATGTACATTGTAAAATCGCCGATGCTTATGCTCTGTATAAGCACCCTGTAACACATATAGATGTAAATACATATATTTTCTATATTTAAGTTGATCGACCCAAACGCTTGGTATTTTTGCTGGTCATAAGATAATTTTTTAAAGACCGATAGATTTTTCGCAATGAATTCATCGATTTTCTTTAAAATCATAGGGCGCATATTATAGATGCGGATATCTTTGCCTGCTGTAAAATCGGTGGTAAGGGTACTATAATAGTTAAAGATACGGTTAATTGGTATTAATTCTTGGTTTGCCGCAAAGGAACTTTGATTTTGTTTTTTGAATATTTTTGAACTTAAAAAAAGAACCAATCCAATAAATGCAATTACCAAAATATTCAGTGTGGCAATAATTGTGAGCAAACCGCAGATGGTAATGATATTCTGAACAATATTGCGCAAGCTTGACATCATTCGAACCAATGCGTTTTGATTGCGTATAACAAACATTGCGCGCTCTTTTAATTCTAAATTCTCTCCTTGTTCTACTTGGTCGAAGTCGAGTTCAAGGCTTTTTTCACCTAAAATAATATCAAGTTTCGCAGATACTTTTTCATTTTGCACTTCACAGTAATAGCCGATGATTTGAATAATGAGATTAAACAGAAACCCTATTCCGACTGTCAATGCGACAAATAGAACCAGTCTTCCAGCATTTTGGTCTCCAAGCAGCTCGTCAATGATATATTTAGGGAATATAATATTGACAAAAGAGATTGTAGATGACAAGACTATGCTTAATAAAACAAATGGAAGATATAATTTAGAAATTTGATTTATAATTTTTATAAACTTAATTGCGATTCGCAAATTATATTTTAATGTCTGTTTCATCTATTTATGTTCCTCTCGATAACTTTTCGCCTGGAGTTCAAACAACTCATAGTATGCTCCTTTTTTACGAATCAGTTCTTGATGTGATCCTTCCTCAAGAATACTTCCATCTTGAAGCATTAAAATCGTATCGCAAAATCGTGTGCTTGCCAAACGATGAGAAACAAAAATATATGTATTCCCCGGCTCTTTCATTTGATTAAGCAATTGATAAAATTGGTCCTCTGCAAGAGGATCCATGGCCGCTGTTGGCTCGTCCATAATAAAAATGTTTCCATCTTTATATAAGGCTCTTGCCAACGCTACCCGCTGACTTTCTCCTCCAGACAGTTCGATGCCATCATAATCAAGCGCTTTTAACAACGAAGTTTCCGCTTTTTTAGGCAGTGCATTTATCTTATTTGCCAAACCAACTTTATTGATATACTTCCAAACTGCATCTAAATCAATATTTTGTTGACCCTGCAACGCGATATTCTCATAAATACTGAATGCGAATAGTTTGAAATCTTGGAACAGAACTGAAAACAGATTAAAATACTGTTGTCTGTTCAATTTGTTTATATTGATCCCATTCAAAAGAATTTCACCTTCGGTCGGGCTGTATAACCCTGTCATCAGTTTAATAATAGTCGTTTTACCCGCACCGTTATGACCAACTAAAGCAACACGCTTTCCATATTGAAATTTATAAGAAAAATTTTTGAGCACCATCTGGCTGCTGTTCGGATATTGAAAGGACACATTACGAAATTCTATGGTATACGGCATTTCCGGGATCTTCTCTTCATGTTCTGAATCGGAATTCTGCAAACTCTCGATAAATTTACGATAATCATTAATGTATATGTTCTGCGTCTGAATATACGCAATACTATCGAGAACTCCCTGTATTTGTCCGGTCAACTGATTTGCAACATTAAAATATACAGAAAAATCACCGATTGTAATATTGTGTGAGAGAAATCTTATAATTAAATAAGCATATATGATCCCTTCTCGAAACAACAAAAAAACAATATTGAGCAGGTTAACAAAAAAATGTTTTTTCTGCAAAAGGTTTTTATTCATGATCCGCTCTTTTATCAAAGCTGAATACTTATCAATGATCCATCGGCGAATTCCATAAAGACGGATCTCCTTGCCGTATCGGACATCATTGAGCAGATCAGACACATAAGTCGTCTTACGATCGGTTTTTGCTAATTTTTCTTCATTATCATGCTCAAATTTTTTTATTTTTAAATTAATGTAATAAATTAGCAAGGAGCTTAGCAGAAGATATGCTAAAATAAACGGATTTAAATAAAGGGTAAGAGATAAAAAGCCGGCAAAAGTAATGATGCTGCTGATAAAGGAAAACATTTTTCTGTAGATTCCTTCAATGCCATCATTATTTCCGCTTAAAGCTTTAGATGACATATGCACTTGATTCAAAACATCCGGATCTTCTGTATGTTCAAAATTCAGCTTCATGCAAACGTCGCTGTGTTCCCGAACATATTTGAAGCGAAGAATTGTAAACTGTGGCTCAATTTTCGCTCGTAAAAAGGTCATAATTAAGTCAAAGGTAATCATAAACAAAAAGAATGCAGTTAAAATAATGGTTAAAACATCAATTCTGCGCTCTCCGGTCAATTCATCGAGGATAAATTTAGGAAACAAGACGAATATAAACGGATACAAACTTTCAAAGAGAATTAAAATACCATTGAAAATATACAAAGACTTTTGGTATAACCATCCTCTTTTAAACAAATACCAAATATTCTGAAGAGAATTATAGTAATTTTTATGTTTCATTCTCCAACGCCACCTATTTTAGTGCCTCTCTTTTTTGCAGCATATTTTGCAAATAAGCGTATAATTCCGGATATTCATTTGCCATCGTGTCCAAGTAAAGCAACGACAAATGAATCACATGTTGTTCAAGTATGCAAATTACTTGATCGGGTTTCTCAATATCTTTATTCGTAAGATAGCAGTTATGATAACAGTCACCCCCGCAAACATACTTCGCCCAGCATTCACGACAATGTTCATTGGATATCACAGATAGTTGTTTGAAAATTTGACATTTTTCAAGACCAGTCAGGACATTTCCTATTTTAAATTCTTTCATACCTACAAAACTATCACAAGGATACATATCTCCATTTGCCGCAATACTGACCTTGTTTTTTCCCGCCTGGCATCGATTTACAACAAGATACCGCATCAACAAACGCCTTATAATCTTGCCGGCAAAATCATTATCATTTAAAATCATTTTTACATAGTCAACAGATCCACTTTCTAGTTCCTTTAAAAAAAAGGCAAACAGATCTGTGTATTTCTCTTTCATTGCTTCGACATTATTCAAAGTGATCGCATAAGGAGAATCTTTCTTAAGACGTACAATTTTCATCTGTACATTTTTAAAACCTGCTTTACGATGATGTTTAAGAATTTCAACCAAGCTTGGAGTTTGATTGGTAACGACAACCATTCCCCAAATATCCTTTAACCGCTTTGAATACTCCTTGGAAGAATGTATTTCGTCAATCCATCGTATAATTCTGTCATAGGTCCCTCTGCCGTGGGCATCCTTACGCATGGCATCCTGTATTGGCTTATCCCCGTCGAGACTGATTCCGATGTTAATATGATTTTCATTGAAATAATTCAGAATATCCGGAGTAAAACACGTCCCGTTGGTACACACCCATATCTCCATCGGCTTGCCAGTTTCTGTATATAACCGGTCGGAAACTTCTTTAACTGTTTCAATAATATCGAAATTTAAAAGGGGCTCTCCCCCGCTGACAAAATCAATTCGATATTTTTTACAGTCTGGCAGATATTCATAATAAATAAATCGTAACGCCTTTTCCACCATTTCCTTTGTAAATTTCTTTTCTTCTTCTTTAAAAACTTTTCCTTGTTCCGCAAAACAATATGAGCATTTTAAATTGCATCTATGAACCGGCGGAAGCGAGATTAACCCAGTAGCATATTCTGACGGCAGACTAACAACGCGTTTTTCATCTGAAAAAAACGTGTTGTTTTTTGCTAAGTTTTCAAGTTCTTCCATGGCATCAATCGAAGCCTGTCCATATTGGCTATACAAATTTTCCCATGTGATTTTATTCTCTAAATAATCAAAACAATTCGTAAAAAGCGTATCTAATTCTGCGAAAACAAGATTTTCATAATCAAATATGTAATATTTATCTTGATTCGTAAATCTGTGAAAATGAGGTGTTTTAAAATTCTTTTTGTCAAACATTTTCTATTCCCCCTCAGCCATTTTGTTGATATGTTCTCCTAATTTTTTTTCGTCCAGTAGGATTGTCTGCAAAGCCATTGGAATTTTACCTGTGTTTTCTTTTTTTTCAGCTTTACTGTATTTCATAATAATAAATAAAACATTTTGATATTTGGCTAATAAAGCCCCTATTTCCTCGCAAATATTTGCATACATATTGCCGTGATTTTGCGAATACTGCTGGATATAAAAATACAAAATTCGCTTTTGAATATACAACAAAAAAATAGAATTGTGGAGTTTGCGCAAAAACAAATGATGAAAGCCAATCTGGTTCATCTGTTCCTGAAGCATTTGTATCAGCTTTTCAAATGCTAAAATTCCAAAATACTTATCAGCATGCAAAAGACTAAAGGTGGGCTTGTAAAAATTCTGATATATGTTTTTCATGTTTTGCAGAAAGACCGGCGTTTCTTCCTTGTCCTGTAAGGCCCTTGCAATATCTGGCTGAAAGGCCCAGGATTGATAGTGAGGATAGATGTGGCTAAATGGATTATCCTCTGACTGATACTGAGAACCACGAGCCAATTCTAAATCAGTTTTATTTAATAAGCCCTTATAATAATGAGGTTCATACCAGTCTACAATCAGATAGGCATCTTCCATTTCCTTGCATATAAAAATAGCATGCGAGCCGTGATATTTATGGTAAGCCAATTGATAAGGAAGATAAAACGTATCCACTGTAACGATTACAGGTGTTTCATCTTCTAATGCTTTTGATAAGTACTCGTTTGCCATTTGGCGATGATCGAACTGTTTTCTGATCTCATATGGACGAAGCAACGATATTGTATCAAGGCTGGCAATATCATTATCAATGGCACATTTGCATAGATCGGTTGCCGCTGTTAATGAGAAGTGCATTGCTATATCAATATAAAGATAAGCATTTGGCACTCCATAATATTGAAGCAGCTGATAAAAACAATTTTTCAAACAATGATAATGAAAATATGAGTTATATGAATGCTCCGATTGAAAAAATGCAGTCATAAGGCTACACACTTTCTAACAATTGATAGAGTAATTGTTTTTGATTTTGATAGGTTTTTATAATCATATTTTTATCCGGTTCAACTGGCTCAAAGTTATCTAGCGTATAGTATATTTTTTGTTGTGCTTGCAGCCGTAAAAAGAGCATGGATGGATTCAGAAATTGTAATTCAGGGGTATTTTTTACCGATTGACTATCCAGTCCATAATAAAATCCGTCGTTAAAAACACAATTCCAGATTCCATTATTTGCAATTTGATTAAAATCAATCAGTCCATTTATAATATGAATCGTATTACAAGAAATTCCATGATAATAAAGTGCCGCCAAAAGGCAACTTCCTAATCCGTTCATCCCAATTCCATTTACATTAAATAGCGCCCCCTGCTCTTTTAGATACTGAATACCTATGAGCTGTGAAGCAATATTTTTTTTCCAGAATGGAAGTCCCTCTCTTTGAAATTCTCGATCAAGTTCCTTATTCTGATAATAGCTGTGTTTTGCAAAAAAAACACGAACATTATTTGTCACTAGATGATGGATTAAATAATCATCTAAACCGCCTTCCGCCATTTCATCCTGAAAATTCAAAATGTATATAGGCGTAAATTCTGTGCAATGATTGGGTAATATATCATGTATTTCTAAAAACTCCTGGTTGGAAGATCCATACAAACATACATTGCGTGTAAGATC
This sequence comes from Candidatus Metaruminococcus caecorum, assembly GCA_904420045.1. Taxonomy (GTDB): domain Bacteria; phylum Bacillota; class Clostridia; order Oscillospirales; family Ruminococcaceae; genus Metaruminococcus; species Metaruminococcus caecorum. Next base: position 78,631 of record CAJFTY010000012.1, read on the forward strand.
GTTTAACTTTTCCGTTTTCTGTGATTGTAACGAAAGGTTTTTCCAATCGTTTTCACAATAAGAATATAGAAATTTACAAAAACTTTCGTATGAGATATTCACGTTTATCTCCTTTCAAAGGCATTATGTCCGCTCTATTATATTAACTTATAAGATGTTTGCCCACTTAGAGTCTAGCAGCCATTACCGTTGTTGTATACGTTGCAGCAGGGCTGAAAAACATTACAACAGAAATTTTTTTCACCAATATTCGCTTTTTTTAACTGAATGACCTGCATTTCTTCTACCTTCTTTCTATTTAGCAGCCGTTGCCGTTATTGTATACGTTGCAGCAGGGTTGAAAATTATTGCAGCAATAATTTTTTTCACCAATATTTGCCTTTTTCAGCTTTAATACTTTCATGGTATGTATTTCTCCTTCCAAACAATAAGCGGACATATGCCTTTATCAAACAGATCGAATCTGTCTGATAGCTTAAGAATCACTATATTTTGCTAAAATATATTCTTTTACCATGATAGAATGCGTAGGCTTCATGCAAAATTTTTCTCCTAAATCGTGCACATTCTTCATAAAATAGCAGCCGCCGGAGCAAACTCCCACAAGGCTACACGAGTAGCATTTATCTGGAATTTCATGCATACCTGGACGATCCGGATAAAAACCGTTTGCGTTTATGTCTCCTACACAGTAACCTTCCATTCCCGCATAAGATGGACAATTATACAATGTACCATCCGGACATATTACAAAAAAGTTTTTTGTTCCATAGCCGCAAAAGGTTTCCCACATTCTAAAATTGAAATGGTATTTTCTTAACGTTTGGAAAATTTCTGGCACATATTGCATAACTTTTCCTGTGTGTCCGGTACGATTAAGATCGTCTATCGGGGGATCTACAGGGGCAACGCCAATTGATACAAACTCATTGAATTTGCGTTCTGCCAAATATTGAATCAGTTCTTTAATATGCGGAGCATTCTCTTGGTCAATGTTAATTCGAATTGTAATTCTCAAACCGAAATCTCTGCACATTTCTATATTTTGAATGATTTTATCAAAACTGCCGTTACCATTTGATCGTATACGCCGCTTATCATGTACGTTTTTCGGGCCATCAATTGTGACCTGAATAGAATTTAATCCGACGCTCTTAAGTTCTTTCAAATTTTGTTCTGATAAGTTATAGCAGTTTGAAATCATATTATATTCCAACTCTATATCTCTGTCTTTCAGCTCATTTAACTTTTTAAAGAACTTGAGATTTTGTTTATGTCCCAGCATGGGTTCTCCGCCAAAAAGGTCAACCGTCACATTTTTTATTTGATTGTCTATCGCATATCCGATAAGCCAATTTGCCGCATTTTCGGTTTCTAAATCGGAAATAACGTTTTGCGGATTCATGCAATCGTGATCTGTGGCAGAAACAATACAATACGGACAACGAAAATCACAGTTAAACGTAGGGATAAAATACATAACAATTCTTGATTCCTGATCTCTGTCCCTTCGAACCTTAGTGAACAATTCTTTTTCCTTGTATGTATCCGGAACAATATATTCATCAATATACAGCTCTGAAATAGCATCCTTCATTTCTTCACTAATCATTTCCTGTAGATTGCCGTTTAAATAACGGTTTATTTTTGATACATGTTCCGTTTTTAATTTATTGACTCCTCGAGTGACACTATTAAATAATATCGTTGAATCCTGATCTTCATAAAAATTAATAAATTTTGACCATCTCATACAACTAACTCCCCATTTTGTTCTCTAGTTCTTTGTATTTTATTTTTAACAAAGCTTCTAAATAATCTTTTCTGCAAACCTTTTTATGTCCAGATTGGGTTGAGTTTAAAATGCAGCGGTAAGGACATCCGCCGCAACATAAGCCAACTAAATTGCAATTCATGCAGGATTCCCATGGCGCCAGATTCATCTGTTCCTGATACTGCGATGTTAATTTCTTTGATTCAACGTTTCCGACGCAATATTGTTTTCTGCCAACCAAGGATGGACATTTATATATGTCACCATTCACATTGACCATATACCAGTATTCGCTCATCATCCAGCAGTTGTTTAGTTCACCGAAAGCAATATTAAAACCATCCGCTTGCGCTTGTGATATTATTTTTACAATTTCACTTAATACGTCCGGGTGTGGCATCCCGTCAGTAATCGTGTCATTCATACAAATCGCTAGGAATTTTTCCAGCTGCAACTTTTTTAATAAGGTTAATAGTTTTATAATTTCCTTGTAGTTTTGCTGATCGACGTTTATTCTGATCACAAAACAAATTTGGTTATTCCATTGGCGTATTTTTAAAATATTGTTTAGTATAGTTGAAAATGTGCCGGAACCATCTTTATATTGACGTCTTGCGTCGTGTATTTTTGAAGGCCCGTCAATTGTAATTTGATAAGAAGAAATATTATGCTGATATAATTGTTTGGCAATTGTTCGATCTAACAGTACTCCATTGGTAATTACATTCATTGTAACGATCAATTCTGTCTTTCTCAGCAAAGCTGCAATCATTTCCATTGCCGGGACATTCATCAGCGGTTCTCCACCGGTTAGAGTAACATGAATTTTTTTGACATTCAGTTCTCTTGCCTTTGCTGTCAGCCAGATAACGGTACGCTCACACATCTCTTTATCCATGTATTCTGGCCTGGAATTTGAAAGGCTGTCTTTCTCAAAGCAGTATGGACAAGCTAAATTGCAGTCATTGGTTACAAATATCCAACATGATAAAGTATCCGATGAATGCAGTTTTTCCTCTATTTTTTGTTTGGCCACAGATTCTTCTTGTATTTCATCTGCAAGTAAAAATCCATTTTCCTCTAACTGAGCTTGAATTTCCGTTTCAAATGGCATTTGCAACTCTTTTTCTGTAATCAATATTGTATTGTAAATGGAATTATAATGAAAAAATGTTTCGTCTTGAGACCAGCTAAAGTTATATTTTGACCATTTCATTTCGTATCACCGAATAAGAACATTTTTGCTTCCTGTTTTTTTGTATCCCGAACCTGTTCGATTGCAACTTCCTCATTTACAAAACGGATCATATCGTCAACCGTTTTGATTTTTTGCGCTTCATCTTCTGTAATGGTGATATGATAGGTTGTTTCGATATTAATTATTAACTCTACCATTTCAAGTGAAGAAAGTCCCAATGTTTTTTGGTCGACATGAGTTTGATCCCCTTTCAATAAATATTCTCCTGTGAAGTTTATGTTTTCATCGAAATAGTCGCTTACGATACTCTGAAATTCTTGCAAATCCATTGTGTAAACACCTCTGTCTTTTTTAAATCTTTTCTGTTTTTTGAATAATGGTTTCTTCGGATTGAGTATACTGATTTTTATAAAATAAATGTTCGATCCTGCATTTCTTTTTAAATTCTGCTGTTGCCGCCCGGACTTCATTGCAGGTTAAATCTTCGGCTGACAACCGATCGCATTGAATTTGATGAATGTTTAAAATACCATTATCTTCTTTTCGTACAATGGAGATTTCCTTCGCCTCCATTTGCTTCACTTTGACGTTTCCGCTCACATCCAACTTAATAATCTCCGCTTCAATGGATTGTAAACAGTCTATTCCTCCTTTAATATAAATTTCTTTTGCTTTTAAATGTCCATGAATTTGAATGATTCCTATAATTTTTACCGTTTCCGCATTCACATTGCCCTTTAGGTTTGCAACACCTGTTACATGAATATTTTTGTAATGGCCTTCCCCATATTGAACAAACCCCATTGAACTTTCTTCATCAAAAAATTTCATAGCAATCCTCCATTATATTTTTGTAATCTATATATTGCACAATAAAATATGTTTTTTCAACTTATTTCTGTGCAACTTTACCTTTTGTGACAATAATATCATAGCTTATATTATTTGTCAATATTATATTTTCGTGAATAGTATTGACATTAAAACCTTATTTTTCTAAAATACAGATGTGAATCGATCTCTCAACTGAGTTCATTCATGTCCATTCCTTTTAGAGGTTGTTACAGGCATGAGAACTTCAGATAACTTAAAACGTGGTTCAGTTGAGCTGATGCTCCTTACATTATTGAAAGAGAAAGACATGTATGGTTATCAATTGTCTCAAGAATTGGGTAGGCGAAGTAGTGAACGATATAAACTACAAGAAAGTTCTATGTACCCGATTCTATACCGAATGATTGACAAAGGCTATATCAGTGACCGGCGGGAACTGGTTGGCAAGCGTAAATATCGCGTATATTATCATATTGAGACAGAAGGGCTTAACTATTTAGAACAGATAAAAAAAGAATATCTTTCAATTACCGAAGGTATTTTAGAAATATTGGGGAAAAGGATTGACTAATATGCGTAAAGGACAAGGGGTACTTGCAGCAAAATTGTATTACAGACAAGTGAAAAAGAATTTGACCTGCCCTCGAAAAATTAAAAAAAAACTTTTATCGAGGCTAAAATTTGATTTAAACTCATATGTTGAAGAACAACCAGATATTAAACTTGATGAAATTATTGATCGGTTTGGATGTCCAACCGAGTTAGGGCATGCTTACATATCATCTTTAGAGACACCCCAGATTATAAAGCAAATGAAAAAGTCACAAAAGATTGGTCGGATTGCACTTGTATTTTGCAGCATAGCCATCCTATTGTTGATTGCGGCTATTGTGAAAATGATTTGTAATAATGCCAATATACTGTATCGAATCGCCAAAATATAGTCGGAATCGGTACTATATACAAAATGCGGGTAAGAAGCAGCTAAGAAGTAAAATAAACATATTGCATTGTTTGTTTCTGGCTAAAGTGCTCCTGTCCCTTGTTTCATTTTTTGTAAATTGGCAGATCATGGCAACGCGGCGTGACACGCATTTCCAGTATTAAAAGACTTTGCTCATTTAAGAAGAATCCCCCGGCGAAGCCGGGGGATTCTTCTTAAATTTATAAAACGCCAACAGCCGAACGATTGGAAAGATTGACCTTGAGCATGGTTTGCCTGTGCTGATATTTTAATTATCGCCGATTATCATACCTGTCATCAGACGCTATATCAGATGTTCGGCAGATTTAGCACGGGGTGCAGCGGGCAAACACAATCTTGTCACATAGAATTCACGGTTTTATTCTCAAAATATCAATTGTGTGCCATGAAATCCTCACAATCCAGGCGCATGATGTAGACAAGCCCAAAGACGAAAGGATGAGTCAACATGGTAAAAAAACTTCTGATTAGCTGCGCGGCGATACTTACTGCGGCGTCGCTGACCGGCACACAGGTTCTGGCAGTCATGCCGGGTACAAACGCTTCCCATTCCCACGGCTCTTCTCAAACCATAACCGAGGATATGCTATTTACAGAAGATGATATCCCCGAGGACTACGATGTCAATCAAAACACCCAGGGGAACGCCGAAACCGGCGACAATGAAACATTGTTTGACACCTCGACGATCCAGGATGTGAACATTGAGATCACTTCCAACAACTGGAACTACCTGCTGCAAAATGCCGATGAAAAACCCACAGTGCTCACCACCAGCGTCACTATCGGCGGCGAAACCGTATCATACGCCGGTATAAAAACCAAGGGGAACCTGACCTTAAGCTCGGTGTGGAACTCGGATTCCGACCGATTCAGCTTTACGGTGAACTTTGGAAAGTACATCAAAAAGAAAAGCGGTTACAGCGCCACTCAAAACTTTTACGGTTTGTCAAAGGTTGCTTTCAACAACATCTACGGGGATGCCACGCTGATGAAGGAATATCTCTCCTATGAACTGATGACCGCCATGGGGGTGGCCACACCCAAATACTGTCTGGTGAACCTGTCGGTTAACGGTGAGTTCTGGGGCGTTTACATGATGGTGGAGTCCATCGACAGCTCTTTGACCAAGCGGACATTGGGTGACAGCAGCGACTTTTTGGTAAAACCGGAATCCTCCGGAGGAGACCTTGTCTATGACTCCGCTTTGGACCAGTACCTCAACGAAGACGGTGAATTTGAGTTTGATTTATCGGATTATCCCGACAGTGCCAGCAGTCCCCTGTACAAATACAACGGACTGTGGGAAAACGATCCAGACACCTTTGACGACGTGAAAGAGATGCTCCCCACGGTGTTTCAGTGGATGAAAATCCTCAACGAATTGAGCAGCACAGAAAATCCGAACACCCAGGAATATCAGGAGACATTGGAGTCTATTCTCAATGTGGACGAGGTTTTGCGCTACTTTGCTGCCAACACCTATCTGGTGAATCTGGACAGCTACCAATCGGAAAAGATGCAGAATTATGCTTTGTTCATTGATGACAACGGATACGCCTCGGTTTTGCCCTGGGACTACAACTACTCCTTTGGCGCATACGGCGTGGGCAGCGCACAGGAAATGGTCAACTTCGACATCAGCGAACCGGTGATCAACACTACGCTCAGCCAACGCCCTCTGTTAAACGCCCTGCTGCAAAATGATGAATACCGGGCGTTGTATGAACAGTACCTGGCCGACTGCTGTGCGGTCGCTTCAACTGGCGGAACGACTTCCGACGGCGTTTCATACGCACAGGGGAATTTTGCCGCCATCCTCGCACGGTATGCCGAAACCCTGAAAACCACCTACGCCCACGATCCCACCGCCTTTTATTCGGTGGAGCGATATGAGCAGGCAATCGACGCCCTGACTTCCATTCTCACTCTGCGGTCTCAGGCGGTCATACGTCAGTTGGAAGGCGACATGGAACCTGTTTCTACCGACATCAATCTGAACACCCTGGGTGACGTGATCGGCGGTTCCGGCTCTCAGCCGGGCGGCAACGGACAGCCCGGACAACAGCGCACCCTGACCGATACCGCCACAGGGATCAGCGTCACCGGCCAGTTTCCGGACGGGGCCTCGCTGACAGTTTCCTCCGTCACGGAGGGAACCGACTACACCCAAACCGCCGGACTGCTCAGCGGTACATCCCTCCTTGCACTTTACCGCATCAGCGTGAGCATGCCGGAGGGCGGCCAAGCGCCGCCAAATGAAGGGATTGCTCCCCCTGACAACGGAGACAATGACCGCACACCACCCACCTCTCTTGAAAACGCCAATGGAAACATGCCCTCGGCTGGAAATGGAGATGCGGCCGACGGGAAAATCCCTGAAGAACCTCCGCAGGGGGGCCAGGCACAAATTATGACGGTGACTGCGCCCCTTCCGAACAGCGTTGTTCAATCAGATGTAGCGGTCTATCAGATCAGCGCCGATGGGAGCGCAAAAACCCTGATGACCGCCTCTGTACAAAAGAATGTCCTCACCTTCACCGCTTCTGAACTTGGGCTGTTTGCTGTAACAGAAACAGCCGCCAGCGAAGATGTGAATAGCGATTCCTCTGCATCCGATGAAGAAACCGGTGATTCCGTTCAGAACGAATCATCCGGAAGCATTTTGGATCCTGATATGTACGGCAGCACAGACGGAAGCTCTCAGCAGGACGCCAAAATCCCTCAGACCGGTGGGATCTCCCAACTGCCGGCCATCCTGCTGTTCCTGGCAGGGACCGGAGGACTGACCGGAAGCGCAGTCCTACTGAAGATGAAACACAGAAAAGAGCATCGTTAAATCACCGAAAATCCCGGGCCTTTTCCGAAAACAGGAGCAGGCCCGGGATTTTCACGATCATGCGTAGTGGTAGTTCTGACGCTGTTTGACAAAAAAGAACAGGGACACTCCCAGCGCCAACAGTTCCGCCACGGGAACCGAAATCCAGACGCCGTTTATCCCCACCCATTCCGGCAGCAACAGGATGCAGGGAATCACAAAGGCAAACGTGCGCAAAAAGGAGATCGCCGCCGACACCTTTCCATTGGAAAGGGCGGTAAACATGGAAGATGCAAAAATATTAAAGCCCATAAACAGGTAGCATGCGGCAAACAGGTAAAAACCATGCACCGTCATTGCAAACACCGGCGAGCTTTTGGAGGTAAAGATCCCCACGATCACAGGAGCGAACAGCATGGATGCCAAAAACATCACCAGGGAAGTAATCCCCACAAAGCCCATGCTGATGCGGAAAATCTTTTTCAGCTGCAAAGTGTCTTCGTTTCCGTATTTGTAGCTAATCACCGGCGCGATGCCTGAGGAATATCCTAGGAACACCGCCGTCAACAAGAACTGGGAGTACAGCACAATGGTGATGGCGGCCACCCCATCCGAGCCTGCGTATTTCATCATGACCACATTAAATAGCAGCGTTACCACTGCGGCGGCCAGATTGGTGACCATTTCCGACGACCCGTTGACGCAGGTATCCAAGATCATCCTCCTGCTGTGGGCGGGCCGGATCAAGCACAGCGTCTGGCGGCGGCCGAGTGCAAAAAACAAAAGGCCGATTACCGCTGGCAGTGTCTGCCCAATCCCTGTGGCAAGGGCGGCTCCCGCCACCCCCATGTTCATTGGTCCGATAAAAACGTAATCCAATACCATATTCGTCAGTCCGCCGGAAAAGATAACAGCCATGCCAAACAGCGGCCGTCCCGCCGCCACAAAAAACGTCTGAAACATGTAGGACAACATGGCGGGGGCCGTAAACCACAGCATCATCTGCGCGTAGTCCCTGCACATGCCAAACAGATGATTATCCGCCCCCATCAGCCGGAGCAGCGGATCTAAAAATACCGTCCCAAGGATCATCAAACCAACGCCCACTGCGAATCCAAAGCACACGATAAAGGTAAAATCCTGCTTGGCCTCCCTTGTTTTTCCCTCCCCCATTTTACGGGCGATAATAGCGCTGGCTCCAGTGGCGAACATTACTCCCACCGCCAGCAGCACGCTGGCCATGGGATACACAATGTTGACTGCGGACAGGGCGTCTGTCCCGATCAGGCGCGAGACGAAAATCCCATCCACCATGGTGTAAATAGATGTAAAAATCATCATGATTACGGTGGGCAGGGAAAACAGAAGCAGCGATCCGGTGTTAAAGGTTCTTGACAGTTTGTTCATCATCGGCCTCCTCCATATAAAAGCGGTCAAGCACCGCTAAAACTTTACAAAAACAGTCCATCTGTTCCCGGGTGAACTGCCGTTCAATCTGCTCAAATGCCGTTAGCAAACGTTTATCAAACCGACGGTAAATTTTTTCCATATCCGGGCTGACCGACAGGTCATACCTCCGTTTGTCCTGAGTGTTCTGCCGTTTGACGACAAACCCCTGACGGATCAGTTCATTTAATTTGGCGGTAACCGCCGCCTTGGAAATATGAAGAAGCTTTGCCAGCTCACTGGCGGTGCAGCTTTTCCGGTAATAAATCAGGTCCAAATACAGCAGGCTGTTGTAGGTAATGTTGGGGTACCCGGACTCCCGGTTCATAAGCTGGAGTTCATTTAAAGACAGATCGTGAAAAAAGCGATGGACCGAATCCTGCATCTCCATCGAACAGCCCCCTAAATATAGTTTAGTTTACTTAACGAATTACATCCATTCTATCCGATTCATATTGGAAAGTCAATGGAGAATCTTCAAAAATTGTCTGCATGAAAAAAACGCTTGACTTAGAGTATACTCCAAGTGATACACTGGAATTAGGAAAATGAAAATACCGGATAGACCGTAGAAAGGAATTTTACGAATGACCAACATGCAACAAGCACAGGCGATCTTTGAAAGCAGCGCCTACAGCTGCGTGCTTTACCGGGACGGCGTTACGCATATGAGCACCAAGCGAGGTGTTTCCCCCTTGGTGGACTGGATTCGCCAGGGGGTAAATCTAAACGACTTTTCCGCGGCGGACAAGGTGGTTGGCAAAGCCGCCGCGCTTTTGTTCGTCCTGGCAGGTGTAAAGGAAGTGTATGCCCAGGTGATGAGCGAAAAAGCGCTCAATAGTCTGCTTGCCCACGGTGTACAGGCGACGTACGATCAATTGGTTCCCTCGATCATCAATCGGGAAGGAACCGGCCCCTGCCCCATGGAGCGCGCCGTCACGCAGATTGATGATCCGGCGCTGGCGCTGGAAGCGGTGGAACAAACGCTTGCCGCTTTAAAAAAAGCAAACTGAATACAGAAAGGATTGGTGATCGCCATGAAAAAACTGGGTTTTGGGATGATGCGGCTTCCGCTGAACAATCCGGACGACCCTACCAGCGTGGATTTTAAGCAGCTCTGCCAGATGGTGGACCTTTTTTGGAAAAAGGCTTTACCTACTTTGACACCGCCTATATGTATCACGCTTTTCAAAGCGAGGAGTTTTTACGGGAGGCTTTAGTCAAGCGGCATCCCAGAAATTCCTTTACTGTGGCGGACAAAATGCCCACGATGTTTTTGAAAAAACAGGAGGATCTGGAGCGGATCTTTCAGGAACAGCTTGTAAAATGCGGTGTGGAGTATTTTGATTACTATATGCTCCACAATCTGGGAGTTTCACACTACGCCATCGCCCAAAAATTTGACGCCTTTGCGTTTATTCAGCAGAAAAAGCAACAGGGACTTGTGCGGGAAATCGGCTTTTCCTACCACGACAACGCACATCTGCTGGACGAAATCCTCACCGCCCACCCGGAGGTGGATTTCGTCCAGCTTCAAATCAATTACCTGGACTGGGAGGATCCCGGCATTCAGTCCCGCAAATGTTACGAGACCGCCCGGCGCCACGGTAAAAAAGTCATTGTGATGGAACCGGTCAAGGGCGGAACGCTGGCCAAGCTCCCCGAACAGGCCCAAGCGCTGCTGTCCTCCTGGGCGCCAAACCAGTCGGCAGCCTCCTGGGCTGTGCGGTTCGCGGCGGGGCACGAGGGGGTGATGGCCGTGCTCAGCGGGATGAGCAATCTGGAACAGTTAACCGACAACACCAGTTATATGGAGGAGTTTATCCCCTTAAACGATCAGGAGCAGTACATCCTCCGCCAGGCGGTGGATATCCTGCGCGCAGCCATCGCCATCCCCTGCACCGCCTGCGGATACTGTGTAGACGGGTGTCCAAAAAAAATTCCGATTCCCCAGTATTTTGCACTGTACAACGCGGAAAAACAGGCGCTGAACAAAGGTTTTTCCACGCAACAGGTCTATTACGGTAACTACACCCAAACTATGGGAAAAGCATCCGATTGTATTGGGTGCCGGCAATGCGAACGGCAGTGTCCTCAGCACCTGGCCATCACCGGATTTTTAAAAGATGTGGCGGCTTTATTTGAAGCCTGACCTTTCTGCCGGCATGACGGCAAATGGTTTTCTGTGCCCAGAGGCAATTTTTCCTATCAAGTCAAAACCGCCGGTTCCGGAAATTCCGGAACCGGCGGTTTTGACGTTTACAGAAGGATGCCCGCTCCGGGGCCCAGCGGAATACCCAGCAGCATCCACGCCACAAACAGAACCGTCCAGCCCAGCAGGAAAAACAAGCTATACGGAACCATCATAGAAATCAGCGTCCCGATGCCCGCCTTTTTGTCATAGCGCTTGGCAAACACCACAATCATGGCAAAATAGGACATCAGCGGTGTAATCAGATTGGTACAGGAGTCCCCGATCCGATAGGCCACCTGGGTAAGCTCCGGCGTATAGCCCACCATCATAAACATGGGGACAAAGATCGGCGCCAAAATGGTCCACTTGGCGGTGGAAGAACCCATCAGCAAATTGATCAGCGCGGTAAACAAAATAAACAGCACCATCAGGACCGGCCCGCTGATCCCGGAGGATTTCAAAAACTCCGCGCCGCTAATGGCCAAAATTGTCCCCAGCTTGCTATAGTTAAAAAAGCTGATAAACTGGGCGGCGATAAAGATCAGTGCGATATAGGCTCCCATCGTGGACATGTTTTTTTCCAGCTGGTGGGCCACGTCCTTTTCACCGCGATAGACGCCTGCAATTCGGCCGTAGATTACCGAAGGGACAAAAAACAAAATAGCCAGCAGGATAATCAGCCCATCCATCAGCGGAGACCCCACCGTCAAGCTGCCTGTTTCGGAATTGCGGAGAATGGAATTTTGGGGAATCGCAAGAATCACCAGCGCCGCTACCATCAGTACAAGCACCAGCGTGGCGATTTTTAACCCCTTATTCTCTTGCGGGGTGAGATCTGTCAGGTGTTGTTCCTCCTGTACCTCACCGCCGTGAAAGGTTCCCAGCCTGGGTTCTACAATCTTGTCGGTGACAAGGGTCCCGATCAAAACGATCAAAAATGTGGATGCGATCATAAAAAACCAGTTGCTGGTAGGCTGAACCAGGTAATCCTTTTGTACAATTTGCGCAGCTTCACTGCTGATTCCAGCCAAAAGCGGATCCAAAGCGCCGATGAGCAGATTGGCGCTGAATCCGCCGGACACGCCGGCGAATGCCGCAGCCAACCCTGCCAGCGGATGCCTGCCATAGGCCATAAAAATCAAAGCGCCCACCGGAATTAAAATTACATAACCGATGTCGGTGGCAATGTTGGACATCACCCCTAAAAATACGATCACCGGCGTGACGATGCCGCGAGGCGTAACCGACACCATTTTCTTTAAAATAGCTGCCAGATAACCGCTCCCCTCCGCGCAGCCAACACCCAGCATGGTCACTAACACCACCCCCAGCGGGGCAAAGCCGGTAAAATTGGAAATCATGTGGGTGAGCATGTAGACAATCCCCTCTTTGCTTAACAGGGAGACCGCCGTTACCGTCTGGGTTTTCAGCTCCATCGTCTTGGAATCAATCATCTCCCCGGTGGCGGAAACTCCCAGCGCGGCGCACAGGGCAGAGATCAAAAGAATCGCCAGTGTAAAAAGGGCAAACAGCGTGATTGGATGGGGAAGCCGGTTTCCTACGGCCTCAATCCCGTTGAGTATTCTCCCAAAAACAGAACGTTTTTTATTGTTTTCAGACGGCATAAAGCACCTCATCCCTTTGCAAAAGCAGCCAATAATTGTTTCGTCTATAGTGTTGCACATTTTCGTCAAAAAAATCGTTGCAACTCCAAAGCAGTCCGGGAACAAAACAGTTTTTTTAAAAAAACTCTTGCACAATGAAAACAATTCGTGTATAATAATTTGAGTAACACGGTTTATGCCGGTGTGATGGAATTGGCAGACGTAGTGGACTCAAAATCCACCGGTGGCGACACCGTGCCGGTTCGAGTCCGGCCACCGGCA
>CAJFTY010000013.1 GCA_904420045.1 Candidatus Metaruminococcus caecorum
AGGTTATTTGCGCTTTTTCAGTGCGGTGACGCAGACGGCGGAACATGCTCCTATCAACAGGACCGGAAGAATCGCACTGTACAGGGAGCCGGTTTGCGGGCTGAGAGCATCCCCGCTGCTGGAAAGCCCGTTCGCTGCGGAGCTAGAATCGCTTTCGGTTGGAAGCTCCGAGTCCGGACGGCTGTGATCTCCGCCGGGGAAAGAGGACTGCCCAGAGGCGGGGGAGGAATCTGTTTCAGAGGATGAAGCTCCCGAGGAACCAGAACCGGACGACGAGCTGGAAGAGGATTCTGAGCTGGAATCAGAGGAAGAATCGGGAACTTCTCGGGTCACGGTTACGGTCACGGTGCGAAGCAGCGCTCCCTGGCTGTCCAGGACGGCGACGGAGAGGTCGTTATCACCGGGTTTTAAGGAGATCGGCGCGCAGGGCTGCCCACTGGTGACAGATTTCCCGTTGACGGTGACCGATCCTGCACCTGTCCAAACCGGGGTCAGCGTGATCGATTCGGTCTGGGCGGATACGGTGGCGCGGTAACGATCGACGGTTTCGCTGAATCCTGGAGACAGCGTGCCACTGGAAAGGCTCAACCCGGTGAGGCGTGCGGGCTCAGAATATACGACGTCCTGGAACACAGCGGTGACGTCGCAGACGTTTAGGCCGAACCGGCCCGACAAGGACTCGTGGCTGGAAGCTTGCACCGCCAGCTTTCCGTTTACATAAAACTGAATGTTTTCCCCTTTGGCCACTACCTTTAAATGATAGGTGTGATCGGCTGTGGGTTCAAAGGTATACGGGGTCCCCAGGGTGATGTCGGAGCTTGCGCCTGTTACGGGGTCTCGGTGGAACCGGAGAATCCGCGCCTTTTTATCCCGTTCACAGATGTCGGCGGAATAGTACACGGAGAAGTCGTCCGATGCCCGGAAGATCAACGCTGTTCCCACATTTCCCTGCTGATAGGTCACGGTTGCTTCATAGGTAAAATCACCCGCCTTGGTCTGGGTGAAGACCGGCCCGTTGCCGCCGCTGATTCCCCGGTATCCTTCGGAGGTGGTTTCCCAGCTTCCGCCCAGTGCGGACCACCCGGTCAGATTGGTACGGAAATTGGGCTGTGTGACGGTTACCGTGGCAGTTCCGGTCAGGTTGCCCTTTTTGGTCACGGCGCTCACGGTGCAGGTTCCCTTTTTCAATGCCTTCAGTACCACAGAGCGTTCGCCTTGGCGGACAACCTGAAGAACAGAAGGATCCGATACCGTAAAGGTGGCTTGTGCACCTTTTGCGTTGACTGGCTCGGGCGCTGCCCACAGCGTAAACTGTTCGCCGACTTCATAAGAGGACTTTGCCCCGGAAACGGAAATCGACTTAGGAGCGTCCGAAGGAGTGGGGCTGTTATACAGGGAATCGAGCTCGTAGATTTGAAGGGATTGAATGACTGCTGTGCCGCCTTTGGCGTAAAACGACATACCCATGCTGGAACGATCGGGGTAAATTAAGGCGGTGAATGCTTCCCTGCCGTCTTGCGCAAACAGTTCCAGCGATGACCAGTCCAGATACATGTGGAGCTTAATCACTCCGTTTTCCGGCGTTACACGGCAGGAGTACGCGCCAGGGAAGCTGTCCGTCGGCGATTTGCCCGCCTTTGCCCGATCCAGTGTGAGCATATTGGTGACGGCGTTGTATGTTACCGATGTGTACTGGCCGTTTCCGGCTCTTAACTGGAATCCAAATTCCTGCGCGTCGCCAGGGTCAATCACCGCAGTGATTTCCGCTTTGTCAGCAGTGATATCCTGGAGCGGGTTTGCCGTGTCCGGCGAGACGCGCACATTTTGCAGGGAAAATTCCTCCCCCCGCAAAGAGGAAAGCTCCTCGACGGGGTTCTGTATTAGCTGCAGCTTGCCGTCCACTGTTTTTAAGGTCAGCTCGTAGGGCAGGCTCAAGGCGCCGTTCCAAGGGTCGGTGATCTCGCCGGTCTGGAAGGGGTAGGAGATGTTGACCATCCAGTGGAGCATGATCCGGCGATCCCCGGGAACGTTGTTAAACGTCACGCCTGCATAGACGTCGGGAGCCCGGTTAAACGGCAGGCGTTCCCCGGTGTCAGGGACAAACTTCCACACGCCGTCCACCTGTTTAAAGTCTCCGATCATATACCAGACTCCCCCGCCGGAAAGAATCCATTTTTGATTCTGAATGTTTCCATCCACCGGCATGGGAAAGAGATCCGCGCACTCGGTGCCGATTTCAGGCTGCATGCCCTCCGGCTTCCAGTCAATAAGGTTTTTTGAGGAGTAAAACCGCACGGGTCCTCCTGCCACGATCATCATCCACTGGCCGCTTTCCTCGTGCCAGAACACCTTGGGATCCCGGAACGCCCCGTCGTGGAGCGGGTCGTCCTCGCTGTTGATAATGGGCTTGCCGCCGTTGTATTTGATCCAGGTGCGGCCTTTGTCCTTGCTGTACGCCATGGCCTGCCGCTGGCGGAGGCCGTCGTTTGTATCGGTGGAGGTATAAAAGGCCACCAGGCCCGTTTTTCCGGGAACGTCGTCGAACAGCCCGGAAGAATTGTTGTGATCCACCACCGCGGAACCCGACCAGATGGATCCGTATTCATCGGGCTCCAGCGCCACAGGCAGGGGCTCCCAGTGCACCAGGTCGGTGCTGACCATATGGGCCCAGGATTTCAAATCGCCGGGGAATTTGCTGTCCGCGTAATACTGGTAAAACGCATGGTACTCCCCGTCAAAATAGACAAGGCCGTTGGGGTCATTGAGCCAGCCGGACTCCGGCGTGATGTGATATTGCGGCCGGTACGGTTCGGTGTAGTAGGTTTCGGGGCTTCCCTGCCGTTTTACGGTCAGGCAGGTTGTCAGCCCTGTTGCCTGCTCCTTTTTGGTTTCAATCAGGACGGTATTAAGCCCTTCGGACAGCGGAATGTCGATGGAGGGCTGCGTCCGATCGGTTTTCGCCAGGGTGGGCTCTCCGCTTTGGTTGACCGCGCTGACAGTGATGCCAGTGCCCTGTGCCGCTTCAGGCGTCAGCTTGATGCTGGTTGTTTCGTAGCCCACCTGCGCGGTATAAGAAAATGTGTTGGAGTCAAAAGCCGGGGCATACGCCGTCTCCTCCAGACGCAGTCCGGTCAAACGGGGAGTACCGCTGTCCACCTGGGTAAACACAGTGTCCTGGAACACCGAGGTGGAGTTGCAGATCAGCAGCCCCATTTTGCCGCTGGAAAACTGGCTGTCAGTGCAGGAAATGATTTTTTTGCCGTTTAGAAAATAGGTCAGCCGGTTGCCCACCGCCTCCACCCGCAGGGTGTAGTCCTTGACCGAGGTGTCGGAAAGCCGGTATTCGCCCAGCGTAACCGCGCCGTTGCCGGTGAATTTAAAAATTCTGGCGTTTTTCATGGCGCCCAGATCCACATTGGCCACATAGGCAAGCTTGCCGTCGTCGGAAGAGCGGAACACCAACGACGCCGCGTCTCCCTGCTCAATATGCACCTTTGTCTCGTAGATAAAATCGGAGCCGACGGTATCCGACAGGGCGAAGCAGTCGCCGTTTCCCCTGCCCTGCAACCCGTTGGGCGTGTCGGCCCAGATTCCGTTCAGGGGGGTCAGATTTTTCAGGTTGGTGTGAAAGCCCCCGGGCTCTTCCGTTTCGGGAGGGCCTTCCTGAAAACGCATGTTGGAAAACTTGACTTGAGAATCGTTGGTGCAGATGCCCACAAATCCTCCCTGAAAACTTTCGTCCTGACGCTGGATCATCAGTTCACCGTCCAGGTAGACCTTGATGACCTTTTGAGCGTCCACGGTAATCTGAATTGTATTGGCTTTGGCCGCCATCTGTTCTTGGGTCATGGGGACATGCTCGTCTACCGGCAGACCATTGTCCACCTTAAATAAGCGGAGCTCGCCGGGATAGGGATTTCCCGTGCGGTTGGCGCAGACTCCGTACCAGGAACCGGCGGTTGGATTTTCCCGGTTAGACACGCCAAAGGTGAGAACACCGTTGCCCGGGCCCTCTAAAACCTCCAGGTCGGCCTGAAAGGTAAACTGCGCGGAGGATGCGTCGGTGGTGGCGTGGTTGTCGCCTCCGCGTTTGGACACAACCACGCCGCCGTCCTGCTCTGTGATGGTACAGCCGGCCGCCGCTGCGTCCCGTCCCACAAGAAAATCGCTGAATGCAAACTTTCTGGCGGATTCCGCTTTGGCGGTCAAAGACAGGGTTCCGGTGGCGGACAGACCCGTCAGCAGGCAGGCGGCGGCCGAAACCATGGCAATGCCGCGCCTGAGGCCGCCGTCAAGTCTTCGGATACACGATGTCACCTTCATAGAAATACTCCTTTCCATGGATGTTAACGTTGTCATTTGCGTTTAGCTTAACATTACCGAGCAAAAGACGTCAATGGTTTTTTACACAACTTTTAAAAATTATATTTGTGCACGTTGTTATTTTTCGTGGAACTTGTAAAAAACGTATGGGAACTCTTCTGTTTTAAAATTGTTTGTGTTATGATAAAATTGTCTATTATAAAAAGGAGGAAAAGGCTATGGCGACCAGCAAGGATGTGGCAAAGCTGGCGGGCGTATCCCATACCACAGTTTCCCGGGCGTTCCGGGGGGACGTCAAGCTTCGGCCGGAGACCTACGACCGGGTGATGCAGGCGGCGGCGCAGCTGCACTACACGCCGAATTTTCTGGCGTCCAGCTTGAAAAAACGCCAGTCGGGCGTCATCGGCCTGGTGATCTGCGACGCGGGAAACCCGTTTTTTTTGGGAATCGCCCAACGGTTGGAAGCAATGCTGGACCGGCGGGGCTACCGGCTGATGGTCGCTTTTGACGGATATAATCCTGAAAAACAGCACAGAATGCTTCAGATGATGGCGGCCTCCCAGGCGCAGGCGATTATCTATATGCCCTTGGCGGAGTCTTTGCCGCTGCAGTTCGATTCGTCCATCCACTTTATCCAGTTGTTTGGCAAGCAGGACAGCCGTCTGAGTTATCTGGATTTCGATGATTATTACGGCGCTTATACTGGTATGAAGTATTTGCTGGAGATGGGCCATCGGCGGATTTTGGTGCTGGGGGGGGAAAACCGCCGGCAGGGTTTTTTGGACGCGTGTTCAGAGGCGGGCGCCGAGCCGCCTCAATTCTACTCCTCCCCCGGCCTGACAGAAGAGCAGGTCGCTTCGGATTTAAACGCATATTTAAACCAAGGAGAGCTTACCGCGCTGTTTGCTGTGGGGGATTGGCATGGGCGCCATATTTACCGCGCGATGAAAAACAATTGTATTCATTTCCCGGAGGATCTCTCCTTTTTGATGTTCGACGATCTGCAGTGGACGCAGATGCTGGATATCACGGTGATTGCCCATCCAGTGGACGAGCTGGTGGACGCCCTGTGCGGGGAGGTCCTGCGTCTGGTGGAGGATGAGGGGGAGCCTTCCAGCCGGATGTTTAAGCCTTATTTGATTGAACGGTCCTCCGTGAGGCGGGTTTCCACGGAGAAATAGAAAGGAAAAGAGAAGATGTTTCGAGAAGATTACCTGATGCGTCAGATCGAGATGATGACGGTGATGATGGCGCGCATTTTGTTTCGCAAGGACGCCCCCCGGTACGAGCTGCCGGAGTTCAGCCGGGATTACAACGAAGCGGATTATCTGCATTTGCAGTTGTTAAGCCTGTTGGGCCAGGGAAAGATTCAGGAGGCGGAAGCCATTTTGTTCGACGCCCTGGATGGGGAGAATATGCGGGCGCTGGACATTGCGCTGGATTTTTACAGCAGGGCCAACGAGTTTGGGGACGAGTACCTGGCGGGCCGGGGCGTTACCCGGGAAGAACTGGAAAAACATCTGCAAAAAGCGGTGGATTTGTACGGGATTACTCTGTAGCCGCAAGATCCGGCTTAGAAAGGATGGTTGACATGATTAAACATATTGTGCTGTGGAAGCTCACGGAACAAAGCAAAGAGGAGGCCCCCGGGAAAATCAAACGCATGCTGGAGGGGTTAAGCGGCAAAATCCCCGGGCTTTTGCACATCGAGGTGGGGATCAATTTTAATCCCAACGGATACGATGTGTCGCTGTACAGCGAGTTTGAAAGCGCTGAGGCGCTGGAGGGCTATCAGGTCCACCCGGAGCATCAGAAGGTCAAAGACTACATCGGGAGCGTCACCTGCGGCCGCGCCGTGTCGGATTATGAAGTGTAAAGGATACTAAACGATTTTGAACGCCCTGCGATGCAGGGCGTTTTTTATGTACATAAAAAACGACTTTGCTCCTTAAAAACAAAAAAAAGATTCATTTGTACAAAAGTTCTTATCAAATATGCAATAATTTTGTCGATTTGATTGACAAACGTGTAAAAAACGGGTATAACGAAAGCGGATTCCTGGGAGTTACAACCAATTAAAGGAGCGGTTCATATATGAAAAAAAGAATTGGAAGTTTTTTCACTGCGGCAATCCTTTCTGTTTCGGTGATATTTGGAAATTGTATGCCTGTTTCCGCATATGATGAAAATGACCGGCATAAATATCCTACGGATGCATATCTACAGGGGATTATTTTTGATGGAAAAAAGGATATGACGAAGTATATTGACAATACTGCCCAATTTTATTCTAAAAATAATATGAATATGATGTGGACTTGGTATGATACAGGCCAGGATGCTCTAGAACGAATGCAGTTGACAAAAATGTTTATTAGCTTTACGCATGGAAATCAAGGCGGTATTTCGCTAAGAGACAGTAAAAACCAAGAAACATGGTTGACAGTTGACATGATAAAAAATTTGGAAAAAAATAAATTGAATTCCTTACAATTGTGCTTTTATTGTGCCTGTCAGACAGGCCGTGGAGGGAGTTCTGGTAAAAATATGGTAAATGCGGCTGCGGATAGAGGCGCTCAAGTTGTAATCGGTTTTAAAGAAGATGTAGTCATAAAACATGGTAATCAGTATCTGTATGATTTTACGAAATCATTGTTACAAGAAAAAAAGACCTATAAGCAGTCTATGGCAGACGGCCTTTTCTGGGCAAAATTTTGGTTTTTTGGATTAGCAGGCGGAATGGACTCCGCATATACACGAGGTGATTTAAACCAGACCTATAAACAATACAAATAAACTGTTTTATGGGGGATCAACATGTCACGAATCATCAAACGGACCGCTCTGATTGCGGGGATCGTGCTATTGGCGTTGGCGGTGCTGTCGGTGACCTTTTACCAGGTGGATAAGGCCCGGGTGGAGGCGGACAAAAAGCCTATTTTCGCTCTTATTCATGATGCATGCAACGACGGCGGCACAACGTTTCACTATGGCTTGGGCTATCAGATTGTCTGCTGGCACCGCATCGCCGAACAGGACGGGGGGCGCGGCTATCTGGTGGGCAAGGAATACCATTATCTCGTCGGATTTCGGGGGAAGCAGGAGGATCCCCCTGGGGATGTGGTTCATTTTGAAAAGGATGAGCATCTTATTGAGCAGTAAGCCTGTATGAACCGGAAATGGGGGATCAATATGTCACGAATCATCAAACGGATCGCTCTGATTGCGGGGATCGTGCTATTGGCGTTGGCGGTGCTGTCGGTGACCTTTTACCAGGTGGATAAGGCCCGGGTGGAAGCGGACAAAACACCCATTTTTACATTTATCAATTTAGCCTACTGTGACGGCGGCACAGAGTTCCACTATGGCCTGGGATATCAAATCGTCCGTTGGAACCGGATCGCTGAGCAGGACGAGGTGCGCGGCTATCTGGTGGGCAAGGAATACCATTATCTCGTCGGATTCCGAAAGATGTCGGATGGCCCCCCAGCGGATGTGGTCCATTTTGAAAAGAATGAGCATCTTATTGAGCAATGATGGAAGGAAGCCATGATTCAAAACGAACGGGTTGAAAAAGGAGAAGAAAATGAAAACAAAAATGAAAGTGATCTTGTCCGGCGGGCTTGCGGCAGTCTGCGCTTGTCTTCTGACGGTTTCAGCAGTTATCGCGACGGCGGAATCCAGCGATGTGCAGGACAGACTCCCGGACTTTTCCACATTAAAAAAGTCGGATTTGACGCTGAAAGAGATCGCATCTCCGGAGTACACGGGCGATAAAAATGTGGAAATTTATGAAGATCAGGATCAAAACGAATTTATTTTTGACGGCGAAGGCAATGTCGTTGGTTTTTTAAAAAGCAAACATACAATGAATTACAACGAGCATCAGGCAAAAATGAAAAAAGCGCAGGCGGTATCCCAGGCGCAAATCGAACAAAAAGCGCAGGAGTTTCTTGAAAACGCAGGCGTTGACACAAACCAGTATGAATTGACCGACCATACCGATTCGGAGGATATGCAAGCGCATGTACTGACTTATTATCATTTTGTCAACGGTTATAAGACGTCAGATTTCGTGATGCTGTTTTTGGACAAAATGGGGGCGGTTACCTCCTATGCCGCGCCAAACAAGGGAGCGTTTGACGGCGTAACGATTCCGTCCATTGATGAAACGTCCTGTCAAGACCGTTTACAGCAGCAGATCCAAGAAAAATACGGGGATGAAGCGTCCTATCAGATTACGGAAAAAATCCTCGTGAAGGAACAAGAAACGTTTTCTTTTGCATATTCTGTTGCCGTTTCCTTGCCGGACGGAACAACAAACGCGGACATGTATCAAATACCGATTGGTGAAACAAAATAGGCCAAAAACGACAGAAGGCCGCGGCAAACGCCGCGGCCTTCTAAATTGTGTATCGGTTGAGAATTCTCGGAATAAAAGCGCGCTTATTCCGGGATTTTTTTGCGCTCCACGTTTTTGGGACGGTATCCAAATTGCTTATAAAACGCGTTGGAAAAATGGAACTCATCGTTAAAACCAAAGAATTCCGCTACCTGCTTGACTTTTAGATCGGTTCCCTGCAAAAGCCGCTGGGCGGAGGACAGCTTGGTGCGCAGCATGTAATGATAGGGCGTTTCCTCATACTCCCCCTTAAAGGTGCGGTTGATGTGCGCTTCGGAATATCCCAGGCGCTCGGCAATCTCCTGGATGGTCAGGCTCCGTTTCAGGTTGTTGTCGATCATCCACTTGATCTGCTGGGCCAGATTCCCGGTTTGAACCGACGCTTTGACCACCCGCGCCGCCGAGGAGATGATCTCGTGAAATTTTACCGCGCACTGTAAATCCACGACATCCGCGTCGGTATTGTTCCGGCAGATTTCGTGGAGTTCGTCAAACAGCTTTTGGGCGGAGGGATCCCGAACAACAATTGAGGTGGCCAGTTCATATGCGTTGATCAGGTAGGAAATCAGGATTCCGGTGGCATTGCACCATAAAAAGGTAAACGGGTCTTTTTTATCCCCAAAATAGGTATGTCGGGAATTTGTATGTAAAAAAAAGACGTCTCCCGGCAAAAGTGCGTGCGACTCCCCTTCGTAGATTAGCGTCCCCTTTCCAGACTGCACGTAAGCTGCGACAAAAGTAGTTGACTTTTTTCGTTCCATTTGGTAGTTTGTCCCATCCGTACAGCCGGCCAGCGATACATGAAAGGGATATTCCCCCTCTCTTGACTCGGAATACCAGTAAATGACTTCGTTCATTCTAAATCTCCAAGCATGTTTGTTTTTTACATGAAATATATTTGAAATCTCTATGTTCTTCTGGAACCGTTCGTACTATATTAATAATATACGACACTATTGTTTATATAATTTAAGTGAGTTTTACAATTTGTATAAATTTTGTTAAGATTACATGAAAAAACGCCTCCTTTTTGTGTTTCTCTGATTATAACAAAACCAATCCATAAATACAACTGATTTTGTAGCAATAGCCTTTTCACAGCCGGTTCTTGGACAAGTTTGAAAGGAGCGGATACACGTTTTATGAAATTAACCATGAAAATCTCTGTCATCGTCATGACGGTAATCACGCTGGTAGTGGCGGTCTTGGGCACCAGACAGGTACTATGGCCCAAGTCGACGGACTTTGAAAACAGCATTGTTGTTTGGGGCTTGATCGTGCTGCTGGGCGTTTTTGTGATCGTTCAGGCCGTTTGTTTGTTCGTGTATCCCTTTCAAATTAAAAAAATTGGATTTTACCTGTTACATATCGGATTGATCGCTATGCTGGTGGGCAGTATGATCTACTTCCTGACCGGAATTAAAATTCAAGGATATATTCCGGTGGACCCCCAAGGCTCTACCGCACAAGCGGTCTATCAGGGGGATAAAAAAAATCTTTTGAAGGGCGATAATTACACAGCGAACTTCAGCTCCTTCCGATTTGGCCTTACCGATTTTAGCGTGGAGCATTACGAGCCTCTGTACGATGTTTACAAGCTGGACCCGTCCACCAAAAAGCAGGAACGCATCAAAACAGATGTGGAAATTAACAGCGAAGGCGTCTATGATTTCGGCGAGTATGGAAAAAAGAGCAAGGATGACCTGCTGGTGAACGGTGAATATCCTGAGCAGATCAAGTTAAACGACGATGGAACGATTGTCGCTTCGCGGCGTACGACAGTCAAACATTACAAAGGCGACGTCCGGATCGTCAACTACGAAACCAATAAAAATTACGATGAGACAATCGAGGTTAACCATCCAGTGCGTGTCAACGGCTGGAAGATCTATCTGATGAACTACGATGAACAAGATCACGGCGCGACCTTTATCTTTAAGTATGACCCCGGCGAGTACATCATGCTGGCAGGGTTGTGTATGGTGATGATCGGCGCCTTTGTGGCCTGCTTTGTGCGCCCCAGACAGAAAGCGGGTGATGCCCAATGAGTATTCAGATTATGAAAGTCATTTTGGGCTGTGCGGCGGCGGGGTATCTGCTTTCCGCGGTATTTTTCTGGTGCAAAAAGCGGATTCCGTCCTACATCGCAAACGGCATCGCCTGGGTGCTCAACGCGTTTGTGGTGGGCGTCAACTGGGTCAACAACGGCTATGTCCCCTTTGTCAGTATGTACCAGGTGCTCACCTTTTTAGGGCTGTGCTTCACTCTGGCGAACATTTATATGCTGGCGGTTCACAAGGACAACTGGATCTCCCCGTATTTTAACCTGTGTTCCTGCGTGGTGATGATCGGATGCCTGTTTATGAACGCCACCATGATCTGGCACTTTGTTCCGGCGCTGCAGTCAGTGTGGTTTGTGCCTCACGTGTTCAGCTATATGCTTTCTTATTCCCTGTGCGCGGTGGCGTCAGTATTGTCCATCGTGTGGTTCTTTAACAAACGCAACCGGGAGAACCTGGACCGGGGAATTTACAATTTGGTAATGGTTGCCTTCCCCTTTATGACGGCCGGCATGTTTATGGGAGCCATCTGGGCCAACGAGGTCTGGACGGAGTTCTGGTCCTGGGATCCCAAGGAAAATTGGGCCCTGATTACCTGGATGCTCTATGCCATCTACCTGCACTGCCGTAGGCATAAATCCCTGAAAAAGTTCCAGTACGTGTTTACCATTCTTGGAATAGTCGCGCTATTCATGGCTTTCCAAGGCGTCAATCTGTTTGGCGCCGGCGGCGAGCACTCGTATTCCTAACGTTCCCAATTTTATGAGCATACGCAAGTATGTATCAAATTTTTTGAAGAGAGGTTAAATGGGATGAAAAACAAAAAGCTAAAGCTCAAAGTCCTGATAACCGCTTTGGCAGTGACAGGTGTCGCGGCCGGTTTGGCGGCTTATACGCTGGCCTCCAGCGTGGACTATACGAGCTACGACGCACCCTACATCTCCCCCTCCGATATTTCGATTGCGGGGGATTATGCGTTCGTCGCAGATGCTACGCTGGACAAAGTCTACAAGGCTTCCCTGGCGGATCAGGGCGTGAAAGGCACCTGGGACGCGGGCCGGACGGTCAACGGCGTGGTCGCCAACGGAACCGATGTGTTCGCCCTTTCCGGTGAACTGGACGGCACCGTGACCAAGCTGGATGCAAACCTGAAAAAGGTGGCTGAGGCCGAAGCGGGGCACACCCCTGTGGCGGCGGTGGTCAAAGGCGACAAGCTGTACGTTGCCAACCGGTTCACCAACAACGTGAAAGTCTACAACACCTCCGACCTGAGCAAGGGCGGCGAGGATATTGAAGTGGGCCGGGAACCCATGGCGATGACGGTTGTAGGCGATAAGATCTATGTGGCGAAACACCTCTCTGAGGATGCGGCCAATGATGAAGACGGAACTGCGGCGAGAGTCGCGGTGATTGATACTACAAAGAACAACGCGGTGACACAAATTCGTTTGACCAATGGCTCCGATGGCGTCAAGAGCATTGTGGCCTCGGAGGATGGAAAATATGTGTATGTGTCCCACGTGCTGGCGCGGTATGCGTATCCCACCTCTCAGCTTGACAGAGGTTGGGTCAACACCAACGCAATCAGCGTTATCGACGCCGCTGCCGACAAGCTGATCACCTCCGTTCTGCTGGACGAGGTGGAGCTGGGCGCCCCCAACCCCTGGGGATTGGCGATTAACGGCAAGCAGCTGGTGGTTTCCATTTCGGGTTCCAACCAGGTGTTCACCATTGACACCGATCAGCTGATGAAGCGTATTGAGGATGTCAAGGCTGGCAAAAACGAAAAGGTGAAAACCGTGGAAGCCATTGCGGACTACCTGCCTTTCCTGGACGGCCTGCGGAATAAAATTGACCTGTCCGGCGAAGGCGCACGGGAAATTGCTGTGGCCGACGGAAAAGCGTATGTATGTCAGTACTTCACCGGCGATGTGGAAGTGCTTGATCTGAAAACCAGCGCTGTCACCGGAACCATCTCTCTGGGCAACCAGCCCGAGGCAAACGCGGTTCGCACCGGCGAAATCCTGTGGTTTACCGCCAACAACACCTATCAGAAGTGGGAAAGCTGCGCATCCTGCCACCCGGAGGGAAGAGCGGGCAGCTTTAACTGGGATGAGCTTGGCGACGGTATCGGCAACGATAAGAGCACCAAGAGCTTGGTTTACTCGCATCGCACACCGCCTGTCCTGGTGACCGGCTGTGTGGATACGGCAGAACAAAACGTCCGTGGCAGTGTGCAGAGCGCGGACTATACCGAGGAACAGCTCAACTGTCTGGACGAGTACCTGAAATCCATGACTCCTGTTCAGAGTCCTTACCTTAACAGAGATGGGACATTGACCAAGGAAGCGGAAGAGGGCAAGAAGCTGTTTGAGTCTGAAGGCTGCGTCACCTGCCATCCGGCTCCGCTGTACACCGATATGGAAAAACATGCTTCTGCAATTATTAACGACGAAGAGAAAAACCCCACCTGGGAAAAGAGCGATATGGATACGCCTACCCTGATAGAGGTGTGGAGAAGCGGCCCATATTTCTTCAACGGGTGCTTTAAGACCCTGCGGGAAGCCGTTGAAGCTTCGCTGAAGCCTGACAGCAAATTGACCGATGAGCAGATTGATAATCTGACGGAGTTTGTAGCCTCCATCGGCAATCAGAACGAGTACTACGGTGTGGAGCAGGTTCGTTCGACCAGTGCTGACGGCACCGAGAAGATCAACGCCTTGCAGCAGGGCAGCATGATCAACTCCATCACCCTGAAAAAACAGCTGGATACCACCCAGCAGGCCAAAGTGACCTTCACCCTTTATAAAAAGGATGGAACCAAGATCGGCGGCAGTGAAATGACCGAGACCCTCAAAGCGGATATGAAGGTCGGCGACACCGCTAAGATCAAAACTGAGATCAACGTGCCGGATTCGCTGGAAAAAGGCGACTATGCGGTGATTACCATCACCGATGCAGCCGACGGCTCCGCGAAGCTGGCGACCGATCTGAAATTAGTCTATTAGAAAGGGGCTGAGCAGTTTGAAGAAACAGAAACGAATCTGGTCAATCGTTTTAACGATCACCTTAGTTTTATCCATCATCGCGCCTCTTTCGTCCATCGCGGAGTCGGTGACAACCAACTCGGTCGGCAAAGCGGGCAGCGACTACAGTTCTTTGCTCAACGAGGCAAAGCAGTGGGTTGTCGTGCGCAATAAACCCTTTGGTGGAACCCATTACGCCTATACCGAAGGCCTCAGCGATGAAATGCAGCAGGCAGGACCCGAGGGCAACGACGGCGGCGACTTGAGCTTCCGGCCCGGTTCCGAAATGCTGATCATGAGCCTGGAGGAAAAAGGCGGCAAGCTGGAAACCACCGAGCGCGTTATTCTGAGCTCCGGCACCGGCGTCATCCGTGACCCCGACGTTTCTGAGGACGGCACCATGGTGGTGTTTTCCTGGAAAAAGAACAAAACTGACGACTATCATCTGTACACCATGGATTTGACCGTAGCTAACCCCGAAGCGACGATTAAACAGCTCACCTTCGGCAGCGGAACTGCGGACTTCGAGCCCAAGTTCCTGGCCAACGGCAAAATCGTATTCAGCTCTTCCAGAGTTATTGAAAACATCGACTGCTGGAAGGTTCCCGTGTCCAACCTGTACACCTGTGACCTGGACGGCGGCAACATGATCCGCCTGGGCTATGACCAGGTGCACACCACCTACCCCACCGTTACCAGCGACGGACGCGTGATCTACACCCGCTGGGACTATAACGACCGTAACCAGATGTATATTCAGGGCCTGTTCCAGATGCAGCAGGACGGCACCAACCAGACCGAGCTGTGGGGCAACGGCACCGGCCGTACCACCACTTTGCTGCACCCTAGAGAAATCCCTGGAACCAACTCCAAATACGTCGCCATTGAAAGCGGCCACCATGTATGGCAGGCCGGCAAGATGGTCATCATCGACACCGCTAAGGGACGCAACGACGATGAGGCGGTTACCTATGCGTTCCCCGACGACGAGGGCATTCAGAGCGGCCACAACATCGACAACCGGAACCAGTCTGGTCCTCTTTACCGGTATCCCTATGCGCTCAATGACCATGAGTTCCTGGTTTCTTACGCGCCTAATGGGTGGGATCGTAACAACAAAGCGAATACCCCCTTCGGCATTTACTACATGAACACCGAGACGGGTGAAAAGACGGAAATCTGTAAAGCGAAGAACAATGCCATTGCTGCTTCTCAGTTCGTGCCGATCAAACAGCGTGAAATCTTCAACCGGCCCAGTATGGTCAACTACGCGGGCAACACCGGAACCGTTTATGTCGGCAACGTCTATGAAGGCGAAGGCATGGAGGGCTTCGAGCGCACCGCGGACAAATATGTCAAATATCTTCGTGTTGTGGCACTGGAATTCCGCACTTCTGCGGTAGGTGCCAACGCCAGTTCCGGTACTGGAACCGCCGACCCCCACACGCCGGTTTCCACGGCAAACGGTTCATGGGATGTCAAGCGGGTTTTGGGTATTGTGGACGTCGAAGCCGACGGCTCTGCGATGTTTAAGGTACCCTCTGACACGCCGGTTTACTTCCAGTTGTTGGATAAAGATGGAAACCTGATCCAGACTATGAGAAGCTGGTCCACCCTGATGCCTGGAGAGACGTTCTCCTGTGTGGGCTGTCACGAGGATAAGAACACCGTTCCTCCGGCGAACTCTGGTGTAACGCTCGCTATGAAGAAGGGCGTGCAGGAGCTCAAGCAGGATCTGTGGATGGATATGACCGACGAGGAATACAAAGAATATTTGGGCCAGAACGGCGAAGGCTTCAGCTATAAAGAGCAGGTACAGCCGATCCTGGATGCCAGCTGTGTTTCTTGCCACAATGACACCGCTGCTTCCGAGACTATGATTAACGCGACCATCGAGGACAGCAGCACCGATCAGAACACCATCCTGGCAAAGGACAGCACCTTTACCTACAAAGCGGTTACTTCCAAACTGAGCGGCACTGAAGCCAGCAATTGGATGAAGGAGGACTTTACTCCTGACAGCAGTTGGAAAACCGGAAAAGGCCCCTTCGGCGGAAAAGACACTCCTCCTGGCGGACAGAACACCGAATGGGACAGCTTTAATAAAACCGGCTATATCTATCTGCGGAACACCTTTGAGATGACTCAGGAGCAGATTGACAATTCCAGCTTTATTTTAAACATCGCCTACGACGAGTCTCCTGAGGTTTATATCAACGGCGTAAAAGTGTTCGACAAGAGCCAGAACAACAATACCAAGTATATCAGCAGCTACAAGGATTTCGATCTTACCAGCAAGGTCAAAGGCGTGCTCAAAGCCGGCAAAAACACCATTGCGGTATATGCGGAAAATTTGGCTGACGGCGGATGCTACATTGGCTTTAACCTGAAACTGAAAGCGAAAACCACCAGTGTGGAGCGTCCCTTCAGCGACGTGCTTGCTATCCGGCAGAGTGGCTGGGATTGGCGCACCACCGATCCGAAAGACAACAATTGGAATGAAGCAAGCTATACGCCTTCTGCCTCCAACGGCTGGTCTTTAAACGCCAAGGGCGGCTTCGGCGATGGCGGCAGCTTTGACGGCCAGGCTCCTGGGACGATCTGGAAAACACCTGAAGGTCAGACCGGATATATCTGGATGCGCAAAGAATTCACCATTACCGACGATATTTACAACAAGATCAACAGCGGCAACTATAAGGTCTATGCCAATGTTGGTTACGACGAATCTCCAACAATTTATCTGAACGGCCAGAAGCTCACAACTTTGGATGGTTATTCCACCAAGTACCTGAAGATTGACGTGACCTCTGCCTTTAAGAAGGCCATGAAGAAAGGCGAAAACCTGTTGGCGATCAGCGGGACCCAGACCAGCGGCGGCCAGTATATGGACTGCGGATTTGTGATGCAGGAGCGCGCTGCCGCCGATGAGCCCCAGTTCTCCCTGAAGGGCGACAACGTGGTGGGCGACCGTGAGAAAATGTACTACACCCTGTCCTACCTGGTGCTGACTGCTTCTACCAAGAACGGCAACCAGTTTAAGGGCAATTCCACCAACTCCATGACCAACTGGGTATCTGCAATGTCCCAGTGTGAGGTTCTGGATCCTGAGCAATTTGGTTCTTCTCAGAGCAATATGATTAAGATGCTGGAAGATGGCCATTATAATGTCAAACTCAGCAACAAAGATCTTCAGACCCTGAAAGCCTGGATCGATCTGGGCGTTCCCTTCCGCGGCGACTATGAGGAAGCGAAAAAATGGGGCCTGAACGACAAACGTGAGTACGAAGAAAAAGGCTTTAAACGCGCGTTCTATGAGACGCAGGATGAGCAGGCAAAAGCAAGACTCGCCAATGGCGGAGTAGCTCCTGTCAACATGGAGTTTGATATCAGCTATGTTACCAAGGATGGCAAAGAGCTTGCCAACGTTACCGGCACCGGCCAGTTGACGCTCAACATCAACAACAAGAAACTCGTTACCGGCGACAAGGTAATTGTCACCCTGCCCGAAGGCGTGCAGTATATCTACTTTACGCTGAGCAATCGAATGTCCGAAGCGCTGATCTATGTGCCCAACGGCAAGTTTGAGTACACGGTTCCCAGCAATATGAGCCAGATCTTCCCGAAGATGGTTTACTCTGCAGATCATCAGACCATCACGGCGAGAATCCCCACCGAAGCGGAAGTCAAAGAGGTTCAGAACCTGTCTGTGAACCCCTACGATACCTTAAACGCGAAGAACACGTATCCGCACGCTTCGGCTACCAACAGCCATGACGAAAACAATGCACAGTTCCTGATTCGAAACGCCATCGACGGCTACACCAACAACGAGGCGGAGCACGGCGATTATCCGAGACAGTCTTGGGGCCCGAAACAGAATGTTACCTCCACCTATACCATTGACTTTGGCAGAAAAGTGGATGTCAGCAGCTTTAACATCGTGCTTCGCGGCGACTTCAACGAAAAAGATCCTTCCAACGGGCACGACGGCGGCTTTACCAAGGCCTATGCGGTTCTGTCGGATGGAACCAAGAAAGAATTCAAGATCAACACCACCCATGCAACCCAGACCTATACGGCAAAAGAGATCTTCGGTAAAGACACTGTACAGACCACAAGCCTTAAACTGGAGCTCACCCCGGATCAGAACAAGTGGTCGGCTCTGACTGAGGTTCAGGTCTTCGGCAGCAATACCGAGTACTCTCTGCCCACCGAGGGCACACCCTCTATCACAGATATCAACGTCACCGGCGGAACCCTGGATCAGGAGTTTGCCTCGAACATTCACAACTACACAGTAACCGCTAAAAACAACGAGACGGGCGTCACCTTTAATAATGTGGTGATGAACGCGTTCGGCACCGGCTACAAAGTGTATGTGGATGGAAAAGAGACTCAGATGGGTGCAAACGGTTTGTTTGTTCCGAAATCGGAAGAAGATGTGACGGTTAAATTCGTTGTTGAGAACGAGAAGGGCGAGACTGCTGAGTACACCTTCAAAGTCGTCACCATCAGCGTCAAACAGCTCCAGCAGGTGATTGATGCCGCGCAGGCACTGGTTGACAATGCGGTGGTCGGCGATAAGAACGGCGACTATCCTCAGGCTGCTGTGGATGCGCTGAAATCCGCAATCGCGGACGCGAAGAAAGTCGCAGATTCCACCCAGCCGACCGAACAAGAGATCAGCGATGCAATCGCTGCGCTGAACAAGGCAATGGATACCTTCAAGGGAGCGGTTGTCACGGTCAGCGACGCGGAACTGGAAAAACTGATCGCCTCCGCGCAGGATAAGTATGATTCCACCGAGGTCGGCAACAAGGATGGTCAGACCACCCAGGCGGCGAAAGACGCTCTGAAGGCGGCTATCGACAAGGCGCAGACTGTGGCGGATAAAGATTACCGTTCTCAGAAAGAGATTGACGACGCCTATGCTGCCCTCAACGAGGCAATCAAAGCCTTTGACAGCTCCATCGTCAACATCGACCTGAAGGGCCTGAAAGAAGCCATTGATAAAGCAAACGCTCTGAATAAGAGCGATTACACCACCGATTCCTGGAACGCCCTGCAAGACGCTCTGGATCAGGCGAACAAAGTGTACAACGACAAAGACCACACTGCTGCGGATGTCGACAGCGCACGCGACGCGTTGAACAAAGCGATTGACGCACTGGTGAAGGTGACGCCGCCTGACACTTCTGAGCCGATCACTCCTCCGGACGACAACAACGGCGGAAACAATGGAAATAACGGTAACAATGGTAATGGAAATAACGGCAACGGCAACAACGGAAATACCAACACCGATGTTCCTGTAACCGGACACAATCCGATCTTCGACATCGCCCTGCTGGGCGCGGGTTCGGCTCTCGGCGTGCTGTTCCTGGCGAAGAAAAGAAAGAAAAAATAATCCCTAAAGCATAAAAAAGAGCGTCCCATCTGGGACGCTCTTTTCTTATAGCCGTTTACAAAGTTCATTTGGGCCGCCAGCAAAATTGATTGTATGACAAAGATCCTGCCTATGGACAAAAGCGAACAGCAAGGAGGAACCACAATGTCCGGTCTTATATTGCTTATACTGGCTTTGCTCACATGTTTTGTTCTTCTAATCGCCTTGGTGATCCGGGAAGTCATGCGCCGCAGGGCTCAAATGGAGCAGCTTGAAGAGGCGGAACTTCCAATTCGACAGGTACAGGCCACGGTGCTTGACAAAAAGATTCAAAGGATAGACACTGGCTCGTATAAGATGCCCAGCCACCATCTGGAATATCGGGTTTTATTTCAGCTTTCAGGCGGAGGGAAAAAGCTGCTTTCCCTGTCGGCCGAGCAGTACGATGCAGTTGCGATTATGGAGTACGGCCTTTTGATTTTCCCGGGGGAAATCCCGTTGGACTTTCACGATCATTTTGGCGTAGAGCAGGAGGCCGCTGGAGAGTGAGGCGTCTTCTTTAAAAGCGTCTACGTGAAAGGTTTGGGCATGAGGCGTATCCTTTACAGGTGGGAAAGAGCTACATGATGGGGCAGGGAAAGCGGCCAGGCCTTTCGGGCCTTTCGAACCCGGGTACAGTGTGAAAGTTGAAAAAGAAAAACCCCGGATGCGATCGCATCCGGGGTTTTGAAAGCTTTCCCAAAAAGCTTATTTCACTTCGACTTTTGCGCCAGCTTCGGTCAGTTTCGCAGCGATCTCGTCCGCTTCCGCTTTGGAGATGCCCTCTTTCACCGCTTTGGGAGCGCCGTCAACGATGTCTTTCGCATCTTTCAGGCCCAGGCCGGTGATCTCTTTCACCGCTTTGATGACGTTCATTTTGCCCGCGCCAGCGTCAACCAGCACAACGTCATACTCGGATTTTTCAGCAGCCGCACCAGCGTCGCCGCCAGCAGCAGGAGCCGCAACCGCAACCGCGGAAGCAGACACGCCGAATTCTTCTTCCAGCGCTTTCACCAGTTCGTTGAGCTCAAGAACGGTCAAAGCTTTGACTTCTTCGATCATAGCTAAAATTTTCTCGCTAGCCATACTATGTTCCTCCGTTAATTTTTAAAATGTGTCAGGATGCACGCAGCGTTAGGCGGCTTCCTCTTCTTCTTTTTTCTTTGCGATCTGATCGACCACAACCGCCAGTTTGTACACAGGAGCGGTCAGGCTGCTGAGCATGTGGGCAACCATTTCTTCCTTGCTGGGAACCGCAGCGATCTCGTTTACCATGTTGGCGTCGATCACTTTGCCGTCCATAAAACCAGCTTTGATGGTGAAGATATCGCCCAGCTCCTTGGCGTATTTCGCCAGGATTTTCGCAGCGATGATCGGGTCGTCTTTGCTCACCGCCAAAGACGTGTTGTTTTCCAGAACGGAATCCAGTTCCTCCAAGCCCGCGTTTTTGATCGCAAACCGCAGCATGGTGTTTTTCACAACGCTGTAGTCTACGCCCGCTTCGCGGAGCTCTTTTCTCAGCTTGGTGTCGTCCTCCACGCTGATACCGGAGTAGTTCACCAGAACGCCGGCGCAGGAATTCGTCAGCTTATCGGTCAGGTCCGCGACGATCTGCTGTTTCTGAGATAATACTTTTTCATTCGGCATACTATTTCACCTCCGTCAGTATCGTTGCATATAAAAAGCCCTTTCCGCGCGAGCCGCGAGGAAAGGGCTGATACACAAAGAAAACTCTTCGTTATATAGCGTGCTTTCTCCTCGGCAGGCGGGATAAAACCCTTTACGCAGTGTTTGCACCTGCTGTCTTAAGATCAAGGACAGCAATACTTATTATAGGGCATCCGCCCCTGATTGTCAAGTAAATCCGGAGAAATTTACACGCCGAATTTCGCGGGATTGATGCGCACGCCGGGGCCCATGGTGGTGGCGAGCACGCAGGATTTGATGTACTGGCCTTTGGCCGCGGCGGGTTTCGCCTTGACAATGGCCTCCATCAGGGTGTTGAAGTTCTGCTCCAGCTTCTCGGTGCCGAAAGAGGCTTTGCCGATGGGGCAGTGAATGATGTTGGTTTTATCCAGACGGTACTCGATCTTACCGGCTTTGGCCTCGTTGACCGCACGGGCAACATCGGGGGTAACGGTTCCGGCTTTGGGGTTAGGCATCAGTCCGCGGGGACCAAGCACTTTACCCAAGCGGCCCACAACGCCCATCATGTCAGGGGTTGCAATGACCACATCGAAATCCATAAAGCCTTCGCCCTGGATTTTCTGCACCATATCTTCCGCGCCTACATAGTCGGCGCCGGCTTCTTCAGCCAGTTTGACGTTTTCGCCTTTGGCGAAAACCAGCACGCGAACCTTTTTGCCGGTTCCGTTGGGAAGGACGACCGCGCCGCGGACCTGCTGGTCAGCGTGGCGGGAGTCAACGCCCAGGCGGACGTGAATTTCAACGGTCTCGTCAAATTTCGCTTTCGCGGTTTTTACAACCAGATCCAAAGCTTCGGAGGGATCATACGTGACGGTACGGTCCACGAGCTTCGAACTATCCACATACTTTTTACCGTGTTTCATGAATATTTCCTCCCTCATGAGTGGTTAATAACGGAATTTTCCTCCCACCAGTGGGCGGTACTAATCGACAACTTCGATGCCCATGGAACGCGCGGTACCAGCGATCATGCTCATTGCACTCTCGATGTTCGCAGCATTTAAGTCAGGCATTTTCTGCTCTGCGATTTTCTGGACCTGCTCCCTGGTAATCTTGGCGACCTTGGTTTTGTTGGGGACGCCCGAACCGCTTTCGATACCGCACGCTTTTTTAATCAGCACGGCGGCCGGCGGTGTTTTGGTGATAAACGTAAAGGAGCGGTCTGCGTACACCGTGATTACGACGGGGATCAGCAGTCCGATGTCGTTTTTGGTACGCTCGTTGAATTCCTTGGTAAAGGACATGATGTTCACACCATGCTGACCAAGAGCAGGACCAACCGGCGGCGCGGGGGTCGCCTTTCCTGCGGGGATCTGAAGCTTAATAAAGCCTACTACCTTCTGAGCCATTTTCAGCACCTCCAAAATAACGTGGTGATTGTCGGAACGCGGATATCACGTTCCTCCCACATTCAGAAATCAGAACCCCGGGCAAGTCCCAATCTGGGACAGAACCCATCGTATCCAATATCTGAACCAAAAACCGGCCTCTCAGGAAAGGCGCGGTTTTTATCCGGAATTTCCTAGACCGTCAATTCGCTGTTTGGACCTGGTTTAACTCCAGCTCCACCGGGGTTTCCCGTCCGAACATGGAAACGGTGACCTTGACCAGGTTGTTTTCCACATCCAGCTCCTCCACGACGCCGGAAAAGCCTTCCAGCGGCCCGTGAATCACCTTGACGTTGTCGCCCACAGCGTAATCGACTTCCACCTGTTTGGCTTCCACGCCCAGTTTGGCAACCTCCTCCTCCGACAGGGGGATGGGCTTGGAACTGGGACCAACGAAGCCGGTGACCCCGCGGATGTTGCGCACAACATACCAGGAGTCGTCGGTCAAGATCATTTTCACCAGCACATAGCCGGGGAAAATTTTGCGCTCGACCTCACGCGTCTTGTCGTCTTTAATCTCCGTTACTGTTTCAGTAGGAACCCGGACCTCGGGAACCAAATCGTGCAGCTTGTGGTTTTCAACGACCTTTTCAATGTTTTGCGCCACTTTATTCTCGTAGCCGGAATACGTGTGGATCACATACCATTTTGCGGTTTCTGACATTCGATCAGGACCTCCCCGTTTCAACCATTCACACGACTGAGATTAAGCTTTTCCAAGGATAAAGTTGAGCAGCAGTACCAGTACTGTGTCAAGTCCCCAGACAAAGATTCCGGCGATTACGCAGGTCACGATT
Source organism: Candidatus Metaruminococcus caecorum (assembly GCA_904420045.1). Lineage (GTDB taxonomy): Bacteria > Bacillota > Clostridia > Oscillospirales > Ruminococcaceae > Metaruminococcus > Metaruminococcus caecorum. The sequence continues at coordinate 23,132 of CAJFTY010000013.1, forward strand.
ACGACGATCGTGTTGTTGACCACCTGCTTTTTCGTCGGCCAGACGATTTTTTTGAACTCGCCTTTCAGATCCTTGAAGAAACGGGCAATTCGTTTGAAAAAGCCGGGTTTTTTCTCAGGCTTTTTCTCGGTCTTCGCGGGCTTTTTTTCAGGCTTTTTCTCAGAAGCTTTCGGGGCGGTTTCCTCCGTGGTGTCCACAGCGGTATCCTCGACTTCTTCTGTCGTTTCAACAGCCTTTTCTTCTTTCGCCACTTGACAAACCACCTTTCGTTACTTCGTCTCTCTGTGAAGCGTGTGTTTCCTGCAGAATCGGCAATACTTGTTCATTTCGAGCCTGTCAGGATCGTTTTTCTTGTTTTTCATCGTGTCGTAATTGCGCTGTTTGCACTCCGTGCAAGCTAATGTAACTTTAACCCTCATATCGGCACCTCCTGCACATTCGGATTTTTTTGCCTCCCTCATAAAAGGGACGCGCCTAAAAAAGCACAAAAAAATAAACCCTTTTAGAGGTACTAACACTATACCATACCTTCCGGTGGAAAGTCAAGGGCTATTTTACAGAAAAATGCACAAATCCTGGGCTTTTACCAAGTTTTTTTGTAAAAGCCAAAAATGACACGATTCTTTTACCAAAAAATCAGCGAACGTTCAACGGATTTCCGTTGAAAAGGGGAATGCGCCGGCGAATAAAGCCGTATATATAAATAATGTGTGCAGGCGCGGATGCAGATTTTGTTTTGATTCTGTTTAAGAGCATTTGCATGGACGAAGGAAGTATGATAGAATAAACCATATATATCATTTTGATTCAAAATTGGAGCGTCCGGCTTACGCTTTTCGGCGAAGGCGGCCGCTCACCATTCTTCGCGGCGCTGCCGCGGACAGAAAGGTTGTTTGAGTATGTCAAAAACACGCGTGGCGGTTTTGTTCGGCGGGGTATCCAGCGAGTACGAAGTCTCTTTGATGTCCGCATGCTCGGTGATCCGTAATATTCCGGCGGATAAATATGAAGTGGTCTGCATCGGGATTACCAAAAAGGGGCGCTGGCTGTATTATCCCGGCGGCGTGGAGCAGATCGAACGGGGGGACTGGGAAACCCACCCCGACTGCACCACCGCAGTGATCAGCCCCGACCGTTCTCACCGGGGAATCTTAAAAATGATGGACGACGGGAGCTACAATCTTCTCAAGGTGGACTGCGTGTTCCCGGTGCTCCACGGCAAAAACGGGGAGGACGGAACCATCCAGGGCTTATTGGCGGTGGCGGGACTTCCCTTTGTGGGGTGCGACACATTGTCTTCCGCCGACTGCATGGACAAAGCGGTCACCCACACCCTGCTGGACGCGGCGGGAATCCGCACCGCCCGGTGGCTTTCGTTTGGAAAAACCGCTCTGGCGGATCTGGACGGAGCCGCCCGGCAGGCGGAAGAGGTTCTGGGGTTCCCCGTGTTTGTCAAGCCTGCCAACGCGGGATCCTCGGTGGGGGTCAACAAGGCTCAGAACGCGGAGGATTTTAAAGAAGCCGTCAAGATTGCATTTGCCCACGACAGCAAAGTGATCGTGGAGGAGCTGATCACCGGCCGGGAGGTAGAGTGCGCGGTGCTCGGAAACGACGCGCCCGCCGCTGGAATCCCCGGGGAGATCACCTCCTGCAAGGAATTTTACGATTATGAGGCCAAGTACATCCTGGGCGCATCCGAGCTGCACATCCCAGCCCGGATTTCCCCGGAGGCCCTTGCATCCCTGCGGGAGACCGCGGTCAAGGCATTCCAGGTGTTAGGCTGCGCCGGGCTTGCCCGGGTGGACTTTTTTGTCACCGAAAACGAGGAGATTATCCTCAACGAAATTAACACCATCCCGGGCTTTACCTCCATCAGCATGTATCCCAAAATGTGGGAAGCCGCCGGCCTGCCCTATCCGGAGCTGATTGACCGGCTGATCACCCTGGCGATGGAGCGCGCGGAGGGATAACACAGGTATCCAGTTCAAACAGAAAGGTGTGAACCCCTTTATGGATCAACGACCCATCGGCGTATTCGACTCCGGCCTGGGCGGTTTGACGGTGGTCAAGGAGCTTGTTAAGCTGCTGCCCCACGAAGACATTTTGTATTTCGGGGATACCGGCCGGGTTCCCTACGGGACCAGAAGCCCGGAAACCATCAGCAAATACGCCCAGCAGGACATCGCCTTTTTGCGGCGAAAGGACGTAAAAATGGTGATTGCCGCCTGCGGAACTGTCAGCGCGGTGCTTCCCAAAGAGGTTGTCAAGGGCTTTTCGTTCCCATACAGCGGCGTGGTAAAACCCGCTGCGCAAGCCGCCTGCGCAGCATCAGCCAGCGGGAAAATCGGCGTGATTGGCACCAGCGCCACCATCAAAAGCGGCGCGTACGGGAAGGAAATCCGCTCGATCCGGTCGGATGCGATTGTGATCGGAAACGCCTGTCCGCTGTTTGTCCCCTTGGTGGAAAACGGCTTTATCCAGCCGGACAATCCGGTCACCCGCATGGTGGCCCAGCAGTATTTAAAACCCATTCTGGAAAACGGCGTGGACACGTTGATTTTGGGATGCACCCATTATCCGCTGATTAAACCCATTATCGGGGAGCTGGTGGGCGAAGATGTGACGCTGATCGACCCCGGCAAGGAGGCCGCCCGGGGGGCGGCGGTACTGCTGCAAAGCCAGGGACTTTTGTCGGGCCGGGAACAGGCGGGGGAGCTCCACTTTTACGTCAGCGATTCCACCCAGGGGTTTGAACAGACGGCGTCGGTGTTTTTGCACACCGACTCGGTGACAGGACACATTGAACAGGTGGATATCGACAGCCTGTAACGGCGGGACACAAGCAGAAAGGCGATCCGGATTTATGAGACAAAATGTGTTGATTAACATCAGGGGTACCCAGCAGGTGGAGGACGAAAAAGACACCACTGAGCTGTTTACGCTTGGTAGTTTATATAAAAAGAACAACAAAGTGTATATTGTTTACGACGAAACCGAGACCACCGGCTTTCAGAACTGCCGGACAACCCTGAAAATTGACGGGGAACAGTCGGTCACCATGCTTCGCAGCGGGGAATCCCGCTCTCAACTGGTGATCGAGCGGGACAAGCGAAATGTGGGCTATTATGGCCTTCCGGAGGGGGAGCTGGTGATCGGCGTTACCGCCCGGGAGATCAAAGCCCGGTTTGACGATCAGGGGGGCAGCCTGTACTGCCGGTACGATCTGGACGTCAACGCCGCAGTGATGAGCAAAAACGAGCTGTTTGTGGACGTAAAACCCAATTTACCTCAGGAATAAAGACATGCAGAGGGCGGATGCCCATCCGGCCCTCGTGAAAAGAAAGGAAGTTTCAAACATGCACAACCCCATTCAAGCCGCCAGCCAGGAGCTGCGGGAACTGATTTTGGCCGCCGTGGGGCGGGCGGTGGCGGAAAGCGAGCTCCCCGCCGAGGCGATCCCCGACTTTACGGTGGAAATCCCCGGCGATACCTCCCACGGGGATTTCGCCACCAACATCGCCATGGTAAGCGCCCGGGCGTTTAAGATGGCGCCCCGCAAAATTGCGGAGGCCGTCACCGGGCGGATGGTGTTAGACGGGAGCTCCTTTGACCGGTTTGAGATCGCGGGCCCCGGCTTTATCAACTTTTTCTTAAAGCCCCAGTGGTTTGCCTCGGTGGTACAGACCGTCAATGAGGAGGGGGACGCCTACGGCCGCACCAATTACGGCCAGGGCAAACGGGTGCTGGTGGAGTTTGTCTCCGCCAATCCCACCGGTCCCATGCACATCGGAAACGCCCGGGGCGGCGCCATCGGCGACGGGTTGGCCTCGGTGCTCAGCTGGGCCGGATACGAGGCGAAACGGGAGTTTTATGTCAACGACGCGGGCAACCAGATCGGAAAGTTCGGCATCTCGCTGGAGGCGCGGTACTTGCAGATCTACGACAGCTCGGTGGAAATCCCCGAGGACGCCTATCAGGGCGCGGACATCATCGAGCACGCCAAAAATTTTGCCGGTATCCATGGGGACAGGTATGTGAACGCCTCCTCCGAGGAGCGCAGAAAGGCGCTGGTGGAATACGCCCTGCCTTTAAACATCCAGGGGCTCAAAGACGATCTTTTGAAATACCGGATTGAATACGACAACTGGTTTTTGGAGTCCACCCTGCACAACAACGGCCAGGTGGACGCGGTCATCCGCCTGCTTAAAGAAAAAGGCGCCACCTATGAGCACGAGGGGGCTTTGTGGTTTAAAGCCACCGATTACGGCGCGGATCAGGATTTTGTCCTGGTGCGGCAAAACGGAATCCCCACCTACGTGGTGCCGGACATCGCCTACCACTACGACAAACTGGTCACCCGGAAGTTTGACGTCGCTATCAACGTGCTGGGCGCGGACCACCACGGTTATGTGCCCCGGCTGAAGGCGGCGCTGACCGCGCTGGGCATCGACGCCGGCCGGCTCCAGGTGGTGCTGATGCAGATGGTGCGCCTGGTGCGGGACGGGGAGGTCATCAAGGCCAGCAAGCGCAGCGGAAAGGCCATCACTCTGGTCACCCTGCTGGACGAAGTCCCCATCGACGCGGCGCGGTTTTACTTCAACCTGCGGGAGGCAAACTCCCACTTTGACTTTGACCTGGATCTGGCGGTGGAGCAGTCCTCCCAGAATCCGGTGTACTATGTGCAGTACGCCCACGCCCGGATTTGCAGCATTCTCAAGAGCCTGGCGGCCGACGGGATCGGGGCCAGAACTCCTTCGCTGGAGGAGCTGGCGCTGCTGCGGGCCCCGGAGGAAATCGAGCTGATCCGGCACCTGGCGAACCTCCCCTCCGAGATTGTGGAGGCCGCCAAGAATTACGATCCGGCCCGGATGACCCGTTATTCCATGGAGCTTGCCACCAAGTTCCACAAATTTTACAACGCCTGCCGTGTAAAATGCGAGGAGGAGCCGCTGATGCAGGCCCGTCTTGCCCTGTGCACCGGAGTCAAGACCGCCCTGCACAACGTGCTGACCATGCTGAAAATCACCGCGCCGGAAGCGATGTAAATAGAACCCAAATTAAAATTTGGGTTCCTTACAAAGATTTATTGTTGACACAACGTGTCAACTGCCGCTTTGCGGCACCATAAATCTTTTATTCCCAATGGGCTTCGGCGTATTTTTTAGAGGCACCATGTTTTTCCACTTGCCGAAAGCTGGGGTGCTTACAC
>CAJFTY010000014.1 GCA_904420045.1 Candidatus Metaruminococcus caecorum
GGGTTAGCCTTTTGCTCCGCCAAAAGGCTAACAACAAAAGGCGGCGTAAGGGAGAAGTTTCTCCCTTACGTATCCTTCTCACAGTTGTAGCCGCGGTGGGCTGACAAAGGCTGGGAGGCTTGAACATTGGCTCTTGCTCGGCGTAAACAATCAACTTACCGTCCTTGTACAGCGCATGTAGCTTGTGGCTGCGTGTAAAAAATAAGAAAAGTCCGCCCAATTCCCAAAGAAATAGGCAGGACTACCGGAAGGGGATAGGCAACTAAAGTTGCCAGGGAAACCCGACTGGTTTATACCGGAGGGTTTCCCCATCGTAATAGCTACTTATACAAAAGAAGCTCTGGCAGTTTACACTTTGCCAAAGCTTTTTTGTTTATCTATACCTATTATGATTCACCGAGGCTGCAACTGTGAGGGGTTATTGTCACGATAAATCGTGCCAAGCCAAAAAGCGAAGCTTTTTGCTGGCTGATTGTAGCGCAGCGGAAATCAGGCTTCCCCCTTGGGCCGCCCGGGGTTGTTAGGGGATACGGCGGCGCGTATCCCCTAACCCGCCTGCCGGTGCGGGAACCGACAAAGAATTTTGGCGACGCAAAAGGCTAACCCGTCGTAGTGGGCAGGCGACATAAAGCCGCCGGGAACCCCGCAAATAATCTCCTATCACAGATCAAAAAACTACATCTGTTTGTCATATTTTTTCAGTAAATCTTCAATCGCCTCATCTAAAAGCCGGCTTTTCGGTATCCGTGTCTCTTTGGATAGCTGTTCCAATAAAGGAACAAGTTCATTTTTTAACGATGATGTAAACCGTGTTCTATTTTTTAAATATGGAATTGCCATAAAATATACACCTCCTAGTCACTATCTTATTGTATAAATAATAGAAAATAAAAACAACTAGTTGCAAATAGTGACTATATAGTATATATTAAAGAAAAAAGGAGGTGTTCTATAATGGAACAAAACGAAAATACCTGTGAAAACTGCAAACACTTTCGACAACACTATATCAAAGAGGAGGAAGGCGCCTCCCGTATCATCATCCAAAAAATTCACGCTGGTCACTGTGCAAAGCCCCGGCTTCGCAGCAAATCTCCGCAGGACACGGCCTGCGAACGTTTTGAAGAAAAGGAAAACAGCCTAAATGAACGCAAAAATCCCGAGGCGTAATGCCTCGGGATTTTTATCATTGCAATGAAGCCGCTTATTCCTGATCGAACAGCTTGGAGTATTTCACCAGGAAGCTGTACTTGTCCGCAGCGGTTTTCTCCGCCTTGGTGAACAGTTCCTGCGCTCTTTCAGGATTCTGGCGGGCCAGCGCGTTGTAGCGGACCTCACCCATGATGAAGTCTTTATAGTTGGCGCCGGGAGCTTTGGAATCCAGGCTGAAGGGATTCTTGCCTTCCAGGGTCTTTCTGGGATCAAAGCGGAAGGTGTGCCAGTAGCCGGCCTCCACCGCGCGTTTGATCTCGGTCTGGGCGATGCTCATACCGCCCTTGATGCCGTGGTTGATGCAGGGCGCATAGGCGATAATCAGGGACGGGCCGTGGTAGCTTTCCGCCTCGTGGAACGCCTTGATGCACTGGTTGTAGTCCGCGCCCATGGCGACCTGCGCCACGTAGACATATCCATAGCTCATGGCGATCTGCGCCAGGTCTTTTTTCTTGACCTCTTTACCGGCCGCCGCAAACTGGGCAATGGCGCCGGTAGGCGTGGATTTGGAGGACTGTCCGCCGGTGTTGGAGTACACCTCGGTGTCAAAGACCAGGATGTTCACATCCTCGCCGGAAGCGATGACGTGATCCAGGCCGCCGAAGCCGATGTCGTACGCCCAGCCGTCGCCGCCGAAGATCCAGACGGATTTCTTGGACAGGTAATCTTTATCCTGGAGGATTTCCTTGGCAGCGTCGCAGCCGCAGGATTCCAGAACCGCGATCAGCTCTTTGGTGGCTTTGCCGTTTGCCTCGCCCTCGTCCACGGTGGACAGGTAGGCTTCGCAGGCCGCCTTGACATCCTCTTTGTCGGTGTTCTTGGACAGATCCAGCACTTTGCCGATCAGGGCGTTGCGCAGTGCGGACTGAGCCAGGAACATACCGTAACCGAACTCGGCGTTGTCCTCAAACAGGCTGTTGCCCCAAGCCGGGCCGAAACCGCTCTGCTTGTTGACGGTGTAGGGGGTAGAGGGTGCGGAACCGCCCCAGATGGAGGAGCATCCGGTGGCGTTGGCAATATACATCCGCTCGCCGAACAGCTGGGTGGCAAGCTTCGCGTAAGGAGTCTCGCCGCAGCCCGCGCATGCGCCGGAGAATTCAAGCAGCGGCTGTTTGAACTGGCTGCCTTTGACGGTGGTGTCTTTGAATTTCTCGGCCACTTCGGGTTTCTTGGGCAGATCCTGGCCGAAGGCGAACACGTTCTGCTGATCCAGCTGGCTGTCCAAAGATTTCAGTTCCAATGCTTTGTTGCCCTTTTTGCCGGGACAGACATTGACGCAGGAGCCGCATCCGGTACAGTCGAGCACCGAGAAGGTCACGCCGAACTGATAGCCGGGCATGCCGGTCATGGGCATCAGCTTCATGTTCTTGGGAGCCTTGGCGGCTTCCTCGTCGGTGAGAACCACCGGGCGGACCACCGCATGGGGGCAGACATACGAACAGAAGTTACACTGGATACAATTCTCGGGAATCCAACTGGGGGTGTCCACAGCAATACCGCGTTTTTCGTAAGCGGCGCTGCCCTGGGGGAAGGTGCCGTCCGCGCGGTTTTCAAAGGCAGAAACCGGCAGGTCGTTGCCGCGCTGTGCGGAAACGGGGATCAGGATGTCGTTGACAAAGTCCACCAGATCCTTGCGGTCGCCGCTGGCCACAGCGGACAGGTCGGTGTCCGCGGCGGTCTTCCAGCTGTCGGGAACTTTGAACTCCTTCACATCCTGGAAGCCCCGGTCGATGGCGTTGTGGTTCATCTGGACGATGGCGTCGCCCTTCTTGGAGTAAGAAGCAGTGGCCGCGTCTTTCATGAACTTGATGGCGTCCTCCGCGGGGATGATGTTGGCGAGCTTAAAGAACGCAGCCTGCAGGATGGTGTTGACGCGTCCGCCCAGGCCCAGCTCCTTGGCAATCTCCACCGCGTCCACGGTGTAGAATTTGATGTTGTTGTCCGCGATATAGCGTTTGACCTGGCCGGGAACGTGTTTCTCGATTTCCTCGTCGTTCCAGGCGCAGTTGAGCAGGAAGGTTCCGCCGGGGTTCAGATCCTGCACCATATCGTACTTGGTGATATAAGAGGGATTGTGGCAGGCCACAAAGTCCGCTTTGTTGATCAGGTAGGTGGCTTTGATCTTGGACTTGCCGAAGCGCAGGTGGGAAACCGTCACGCCGCCGGATTTTTTGGAGTCGTAATCAAAGTACGCCTGTGCATACATGTCGGTGTGGTCGCCGATGATCTTGATGGAGTTTTTGTTGGCTCCGACGGTGCCGTCCGCGCCCAAGCCCCAGAACTTACAGTTGGTGGTGCCGGCGGGGGTGGTGTCGGGGTTTTCATCCTCGTCCAGAGACAGGTGGGTCACATCGTCTTTGATGCCCAGGGTGAAGACCTTTTTATCTTTGTTTTTATAGGTGGCGATGATCTGGGCGGGAGTGGTGTTCTTAGAGCCCAGTCCGTAACGGCCGGTGAACACCGGCACGCCGCCGAATTTGCTGTCTTTGAGAGCCGCCACGACATCCAGGTACAGGGGCTCGCCTTCCGCGCCGGGTTCTTTGGTGCGGTCGAGCACGCTGATCTGCTTGACGCTGTCAGGGATGGCTTCGATCAGGTGTTTCGCGGAGAAAGGACGATACAGGCGAACCTTTACCAGGCCGACCTTGGAGCCGTGGGCGTTGAGGTAATCAATGGTCTCTTCGATGGTGTCGCAGACCGATCCCATTGCCACGATCACATGCTCCGCGTCGGGAGCGCCGTAGTAGTTGAACAGCTTGTAGTCGGTGCCGATTTTGGCGTTGACTTTGTTCATATACTCCTCGACGATGGCGGGCATCGCGTTGTAATAGGGGTTGCACGCCTCTCTCGCCTGGAAGAAGATGTCGGGGTTCTGCGCGGTGCCCCGCAGGGTGGGATGCTCGGGGTTTAAAGCACGGCGGCGGAACGCGTTGACCGCGTCCATGTCGCACATTTCTTTCAGATCCTCGTAGTCCCACATCTCGATCTTCTGGATCTCATGAGAGGTCCGGAAACCATCGAAGAAGTGGACAAAGGGAACCCGGCCCTTGATGGTGGACAGGTGCGCCACAGCGCCCAGGTCCATAACCTCCTGCACGCTGGAGGAACATAGCATGGCAAAACCGGTCTGGCGGCATGCGTACACGTCAGAGTGATCGCCGAAGATGGACAGCGCGTGGCTTGCCAGCGCACGGGCGGACACGTCGATGACGCAGGGCAGCAGCTCGCCCGCGATTTTATACATGTTGGGGATCATCAACAGAAGTCCCTGAGAAGCGGTGAAGGTGGTGGTCAGCGCACCCGCGGTCAGGCTTCCGTGCACGGCGCCCGCCGCGCCCGCCTCGGACTGCATCTCAACAACTTTTACTTTCTGGCCAAAAATATTCGTTCTGTTCTCGGTCGCCCATTTATCGGTGACTTCCGCCATGACAGAGGACGGAGTGATGGGATAAATCGCGGCCAGGTCGGTAAACGCATAGGAGACATGCGCCGCAGCGTTGTTACCGTCCATGGTTTTCATTTTTCTTGCCATGTTTTTAAGTTCCTCCTTGATTCAATATACATCCAAAGCGAAAAGGACGCACGGTGGGCTTGTCCTTTTGCACGCCGGAGGGGGTTCCCCTTCAGCCTTGTTAAAAAACTGTCAATGTGCTGAACGGCGCACCGACAGTCCTTTGGACACCACTTTAGATTTTAACATTTCCGGCAACGCTTGTAAAGGGATAAACGAATAAAAATCCCGGTTATTTCGCCGGAAATCTGTCATACACGCCGGGCGCCCCCCCTTTTTCATCTCCCGCTCCGGCAGGCGGAAATTTTTGTCCTGCGAGGGGATTTGACAAAACCCTTTTGCTCCTTTATGATAAGATAAGATTTAAATAATAAAAACCGGCAACGGAAAGGAGAACCGCCGCCATGGACGATGACGGAAGTCTGATTTTGACTGTCCTGTTGTTTTTCGCCTGTATTTTACTCAGTGGATTTTTTTCCGCCAGCGAAGCCGCTGTCATTTCCATCAACGACGCCAAGCTAAAACGCCTGCACGAGGAAGGCAACCAAAAAGCCAAGCTGATTTTGAAAATGCTTTCCTCCCCCAGCCGGTTTTTGGGGACGATCTCCGCGTGGGAGACACTCAGCGCCCTGGGGGCCTCGTTTACGCTGTGCTTTTTCTGGCTGCAGTTTGCCCGCGCCGCTGTTTCCCGCTGGAACACCTTTGCCCCGGGCTGGCTCATCCAGTTGGCGCTTTTGATCGTCGTGCTGTTTTTCGGCGGTTTCTTTCTTGTGGTGCTGGGGCGTCTGGTTCCCAGAAAACTGGGTTCCCATAAACCGGAAAAAATTGCGTTCACCGTGGTGCGTCCAGCGCTGTTTTTTCACTATCTGCTCTCCCCGTTTTATGCGGTCACCTCAGGAGCCGCCGGCCTTTTGGTCCGCCTGTTCGGCGTGGACCCCAACCGGGAGCCCGCACAGGTCACCGAGGAGGAAATTCGCATGATGGTGGACGTGGGCAACGAAAAGGGCGTCATTGAAGAAAGCGACCGGGAGATGATTAACAACATCTTTGAGTTCGACGACCGCACCGCCGGGGAAGTGATGACCCACCGCACCGACATTGTGGCGGTGCCCGACGACGCCAAGGTGGGGGACATTGTGGACCTGGCCCAGGAGGAAGGCTTTTCCCGCATCCCTGTTTATCATGAGGATATCGACAACATCACCGGCATCATTTATGTCAAAGACCTTTTGTGCCTGGTGGGGCGGGACGCCTCCCGTGAGTTCACCCTGCAGGACTTCGTGCGGGAGGTTTTATACGTCCCGGAATCCAACCGCTGTAAAGAGCTGTTCCGGGAATTCACCGAGAAAAAGGCCCATGTGGCTGTGGTGGTGGACGAATACGGCGGAACCTCCGGCCTTGTCACCATGGAGGATCTGCTGGAGTCCATCGTGGGCAACATTCAAGACGAGTACGACAACGAGGAAGAAGAATTTCAAAAGGTGGATGAAACCACCTTTACCATCGACGGAGCGGCCGACCTGGAGGACGTCTCCAAGCTTTTGGGCATCGACCTTCCTGAAACCGATGATTATGACACTCTGGGCGGGCTGATTACCGACCGCCTGGGCCGGATTCCCTCTGAAGGGGAACATCCTGTGGTGGTTGTGCAAAACGTGGAGTTTACCGTTGAGCTGGTGGAAGACCGCCGGGTGGTCAAAGTCCGGGCTGTCAAGCTTCCTCCCGTCGAGGAGCCTGAAGACGAAGAATAAAAAGTACCCCGCCCCGCACCAAAAGAAGCGAACGCTTCTTTTGGTGCGGGGCGGATGTTTTGGAGGTGCATGATGGGAATTTGCAGCGCACTCTTGTAAGACAAAATTACAGGAGGATCACTATATGGAAAAAATTTTACTAGACACCGATATTGGAGGCGACATCGACGATGCCGTCTGTCTTGCCTATTTACTAAAAGAGCCGGCATGCGAGCTGCTTGGTATTTCAACCGTCTGCGGAGAACCCGAAAAACGTGCGGCCGTGGCCGACGCCCTTTGTAAAGCCGCCGGAAAAAACATTCCAATTGTAGCAGGGCTTGACACAACGTTGCAGCCTGTTCCTGTTTATCCCACACCGGATGGCGCTGTCGCATTAAAAAACTGGGCGCACGATCCTTTTCAAAAAGGCGATGCGTCTGCATTTCTCTATCAGAAGATCAAGGAACATCCAAAAGAGGTTACATTCATCGCAATCGGTAATCTGACAAATGTTGCGACGCTGTTCCGCGAACATCCCGATGCTCCATCGCTTTTAAAAGGCCTTTTTGTGATGAACGGTTATTTCGGGGAAAAAAAAGCTTCCAGCTCCATACTGGAACTGGAATTCATGGGCTGATCCACTGGCTGCTCAAATTGTGTTTGCAGCATCCGTCTCCACGTACAAAGTCATTCCGCTTGAAGTTACGGATATGCTTACGATAAATGCCGAAAAAGCCAATTCGCTTTTAAAAGCGAATTCCGACCTGATGAAAGCGGTCTTTGACTTTGGGAACGCCTGGCTGGAAAGCTCTCATAAACTGACCTTACATGATCCACTGGCTGCTGTTTCCGTCTTTTATCCTGATATCTGCCGTTTTGAAAAAGGGTTTGTGAGAGTGGAAACAGAAAAACAGGATGACATGGGGGGCACACATTTTACGTCAAGCGCGTACGGCAATGTGGAAATTACCAAAACCGTCCACAAGGAACGATTTTACAGTATTTTATCTTCTGCGTTAAGCGGCAAGGATGAAAAGGAACATGGCAATTAGAATGTATTGCCATGTCAAACCATCTGCAATTCGCATTTAAATTTTTGAGGGTATGAAGGGCTCCCCCGCTGTCTGTTCAAATTATCGGCCGGAGCAGGTGTTGACGTTCATGAAGCTCATAACCGTTTATGCTTCTCCCACGTTCAGGATGTACGCCGCCGTTTGCTGCGGTGTTCGGTTTGTCACATCCACCTTGCAGGTATCCAGTTGTTCATAAAGGGGCAGGCGGTTTAAACTGCGTGCAAGGACGTCGGGACTTCGCAGCCCGGCGTCCACGTCCGCCTGCAGCCGGGCGGTCAGCGCGCCGGGACTGCAAACCAGAGAGATTGGATAAACCCGGCAATCTGTAAGTGATAGTCGGGACACAAGTTCGTCGATAATCGCCTGTTCATGCATCACCCAACAAAAATACACCGTTTGAATTTCTGAACAATTTATAAAATTTTGCAGCAAGTGGCAGATGTTGTCAAGCACCATCGCCTTGGTTTCTTCCGTCACCCGGAACGGGTTTATGTCCCAGCACCAGTCTCCATCCAAAAAGGCGCTGTTTTCCGTTGATTGTTTGAGCAGGCGGCAGACGGTGGTTTTCCCTACCCCCATGGTCCCTCCGATCAAATAAAGACGTTTCATCCCATACCCCCGATTGTTCCCGCCAGCAAACACGATGCAGACGGATTCTTCTTATCATGAGAAACCACCCGCCGAACAAAGATCCGGCGGGTGGTTTTCTCTTAGCTATTCAGTTCAAAGTTGGGGATGCTTCCCAAAATCGGATATTTAAACCGGCTTACCAAATCCTGCTCGCTGCGCACCTTTTTGTTGAACAATTCGGAGACAAAGACAATCAGGAGCGCCACAACCAGTCCTACCAGCGCGCCAATCATCCCGTTTTTTACATTGTTGGGTGAACTGGGAGAGGCCGCGACAGTGGCCCGGTCGATAATCTCCACCGATCCAGCCTTAACACTCCGGATGATTTCGTCCGGAGCGATGTCTGCAATGGCGTTGGCGATCTTGGCCGCGTGCTCCGGATTTGAGTTGTTCACCTTGATCTGAAAGACCTCGGTATTGTCCACCGAGGACAAACTAAACATGCTGCGAAGTTCTTCCGGGCTGTATCCAAGGCCCAGTTGTTCCGCCACAGGCTCCAACACCGTGTTGCTTTTTACCACGATGGAATAGGTCTTGATTAAGTCAGCGGCATTGGTGCTTCCGTACACGGTGGTGACCTTATTTCCGTTGGCGTCGGTGATGGTGTTTTCCTTGTTGACGATCATGGTCACCGCGGAGGAATACTGCGGTGTAATCGCCAGCTTAGAGATCAGAAATACCCCTGCGCCGCCGATGACAAGGCCAAGTACAATCACCCAGATCCGGCTGATCAGCAGCCGTACAATATCTTCAATACTAAACGTCTTTTCCATAATAACTCCCCTGAGATCCACTGAACTTTTTAAGAATCCTGTTTATTATATCCCATTTTTCCTCATAAGGCAACTTTTTTTCAAAAAAATCAGCTGCCTGCCGGGTATTCCCATCGAATTTACCGGTGAAAAAGTAAATACAAAAATCCCACAGCGGAGTTCTTCACAGGGTTAGCGGATCTTTTTAAACACCGATTTCGGCTGCCCGCAGATAGGACACACCCAGTCGTCGGGCAGCTCGTCAAAGGGCACGCCTTCTTTGGCTTCGCTGTATTCGTATTTGCAGATGGTACAGAGATATACGCCGCCGTCCTCCTGTTCCTGCTGGGCTTTCTGATTATTCAGCTTTTTATCCCGATACTGCTGATAGGTGATCGCCGGCACATCGGAGACCGTTCTCGCCTCAGTGACCGCGCAGACAAAAATCGTGTGCGTCCCCACGTCCACGGTCTGCTCCACCTCCAGGGTCAGCACCGCCGACACCCCTTGTGTCAGCAGGGGATTTCCCCGCTGATCCTCGGTGTATTCCACCCCGTCAAATTTATCCTGCTCCCGGCCGCTGGCAAAGCCAAACCTCCCGATCTGGGACAGGGAAACCTCTTCGCTGAACACCGAAATCCCCATGGTTTTTGACTGCATCACCATGTCATGCGTCAGATTCTTTTTTTCAATGACCGCAATGCATTTCAGCGGTTCGTAGGTAACCTGCAGAACCGTGTTAATCACACATCCGTTTTTCCTGCCCTCCCAGGTTGTCGCGGCCAGGAACAGCCCACAGTTCACTTTATACATCGAAGCATAATCCACCATGTTGTTCATCCTTTCTGTTTTTGGTCGGCCTTCCAAATTACGCCAATATTGTACACGATAAAACAGCAATTGTAAAGCGGCAAATCAGGACTGCCGGCTTGTCCACGATAGCCGCAAAATAAAAGCGCCGGAGGGGGACTCCCGGCGCGGCTGCGATCCTGTTCGGTACGCCATGGTATCCGGCTCACGGCCAAGGCCGCGGTCCGTCAACCCGTGTAAACGATTGCTTTCTTCCGGCGCTGTATGGGAACACACCGTTATTCCGCGTGAAGCCCAAAGCTGATGGACAATGCGGAGTCAATCTGGTTCATACTTCCGTCGTCCAGCCGTCCCATCTTTTCTTTTAAACGCCGTTTGTCAATGGTGCGGATTTGTTCCAGCAGCACCACCGAATTTCGCGCCAAGCCGCACTGCTGCGCTTCGATTTCAATGTGGGTGGGAAGCTTCGCCTTTTCCTTTTGGCTGGTAATCGCCGCCGCAATGACGGTTGGACTGTATCGATTTCCCACATCGTTTTGAACAATGAGCACTGGGCGAACACCGCCCTGCTCTGAACCCACTACCGGACTTAGATCCGCGTAGTAAATTTCTCCCCTTCTGACAGACACACTGTCCACGCTCCTTATCCAAGTTGATCTTATCCATAGTTTGGCCGGGTTTTGAGAATGATAATCATTCCGCCGCAAAATTTTGGGGAGCAAAAATTTTGCGCCCCGGCCTTTGTCTATACCATCCTATTAACCGTGTGGAGGTTTTGACAGTCCGTAAAAAACAGCCGCTTTGCGCCTGTTTTTCGATTCATTCTACTTGTCCCGCCGTCTCGCCCCGTTGGAGCAACCGCCGGCGATGGACGTTTTTATTGCCTCGCTGTCGCTCGGCAATAAAAAACAGCCGCTTTGCGCCTGTTTTTCAATCCATTCTACTTGTCCCGCCGTCTCGCCCCGTTGGGGCAACCGCCGGCGATGGACGTTTTTATTGCCTCGCTGTCGCTCGGCAATAAAAAACGGCGCCGTAAACTCATACAGCGCCGTACAACTACGATGAACTTTATTCCCCGGACTCGCCCAGCGCCCGGTCCAGCCAGATTGAGGCCAGGTCGATGGCCTGATACAAGCCAGTCTTTTCGCTTTTTTTGACCACCATTTCCATTGGGCTCACGGTGGGATCGGTGTTGAGCATCTGGATCGTCACCTTGTCCGCCAGGGTTAGATCGTCCTTTTCCCGGGTGCTGACCACCTGAATCATCACCACATAGGGATCATACATGTTGCCGTAATAAAGGGTGCTCCCGCTGCGCACCAGCGGCCGGCCCTTGTATTCAAAGAATTTTGTCTGCGCCATCAATCGTCACCATTCCTTTCGAAAGAGGATGTGGGGCCCTGCAAAAAAACGCCGTCCCGCGCGCATTTTGCGAAATCTTTCTTTTTACAATGTGTATATTGTACCATATGTTTCTGGTTTTGTAAACCTTCCCAGCACTATTCGATTTTCTCCGCAGAAAATTCCGCAAGCGTTCCACGCTCAGGCACAAATCCTTCGGAGGTGTTTTCTCCCTGTACCAATACCTCCTTGACCTTGTCCTGCGAACTGGCGGCCGCCTCCAGCGCCTCCACCCGGAAGGAATAGTCGTACCGGGTCACATCGGTGTCCACCCGGTTAATCATGGCGTCAAACAGCGACTCGCTGGCTTTGACTGCCCGAGAGGTCAAATGCTGGTCGATAAACGCGCCTAAAATCTGGGTTTGCAGATGCACTTGATCCAGCTCGTCCGTTCCGGGCGCCGCAAACAATTCGTACGCACGCTTTCCATCCAGCAGCTGTTTGCCGGCGGAGGGCGGACTCAAATTTTCCTGAACACGAAACGCCGCGTCATAGGGCGGCGCAAACTCCACGCCGCCCAGCAGGTCAAACAGGGTGCAAAAGGCGCTCATGCTCACCCGGACATAGCGGTTGATGTACACGCCATAGGCGTTTTGCACCGCCTCTTCCGCCATCTGGGCTCCACCGTAATCATAAAATCCCGTCAGGGTATCCGTCTTGATGTTTACCGTGGCCAGTGTTTCCGGCGGAAGCGCGCTGACATAAATTTTTCGGCCGGGAGCATCCAACCGGATCAGTGCGAACGCGGCTGCCGGATCGCCTCGTTCCCTGCACCCAATGGCCAGCACCGTGATGGATTGCTGCTCGTCCGGAATATATGCAGGCTCGCTTGCGGCCTTGCTGGAGGTCTCCGACAGGTTGCCCATTGTCCCGCCCCACATCAAAACCGCTCCCACAGACAGCGAAAATATTGTGACCGCCGCTGTAAAGGAGATGAGAAACATCACCCATGCTTTTTTTCGCGGCTTGCGTTTTGACTGCAAATCAGCTACCCCTTTTCTGTCCTTTGTATTCCCGGGTTTCACAGGTCAGGCCGCTGCTGCGATCATCAGCCAGCCATTGTTAAATAGTATAGACAAAGGGAACGTTCTTTAGTCAATTCGCTGTTTTTCCAAATTTGCAATCGTTTTGCAGTCTTTCCGCACCGGTTATGCCTTGCTTTCCAATCCCACACATGCTATACTTTGAATACAATTTTATCAACAACCGTATTTCGTTTTTCCCGTACCTACATCCGGGAGGGCGCTTGACAATCGCTTGGCTACGGTTACATGCGCGCAAGCGGTTGTTCAAGCGATGCACGAATGTGAAATTGGTTCCCCTGCCGCTTCAGGCAGGACCTGAAAATCAACTGAACTACGAAGGGGGGATTGCGTGACAAAGCGCACACAACTCATCATCCTGCTTATCGTTGGCGCTTCCCTGATCGGCATGGGGATCGCCGCTTCTTTTCTGTCGCAGCATTCCAGCGGCAGCGAACAAAAGCTGTCCACCCAAGGCCAGTCTCCGTCTGCCGCTCTGGACGAGGTGATCCTTCCGGAGGCTGCGGAAGCAGCGCCAAAAAACGCTTCGCAAAACACCACCAACGACCTGTATTCTGCGGATGTTTCAGTGGACGGGGTTTCGACGCTGTATGAATACGCCTCGAAAGGGAGTTTGGACGCTCAGCAATATCCGAAGATCCGGCAAGCCGTGGGAACGGATTCCATGCCCTATACCATTGATATCAAACTGCCAAAACTGACGGCGGTATCCTCCGACGCCAAGGCTGCCAACGAGGAGATCGCGGAGAACTTTGGTTCCGTGATCCGTTTGCCGAACGACCAGGCCCTCCTGCTTGACCAAGACGCTCCGGTGGTTCAGCGGTATTTTGTACGGTATTTTGTGGCGCAAACGTCTCAAACCGTCTCGGTGGTGGTATGCAGTACGATCCTTTCTCCCGCCGCCGAAGTCAAAGAAGATTGCTCGGTCTATAATTTTGAAAAAAACAGCTGGCGCCGGATCTCCCCGCAGGAGCTTTTTCAGTTAAATGGGCTGGACTCCCAGCTTGCAGCAAAAATGTACGAGCAAAAAAACAAGGCACCCAATTTAAAAAATCCCAAATGCCCGGATTACTACATCGATGGCAACGATGTCTGGGGTCTGTTTCCACAAGAAAACGGTGTCAGCCGGATCAAGCTCACCACCGACCAGGAATCGGATGAACAGTATTTATCCGTTTTGGACGCATTGATTCAACGGCACACCTACCTGACCGACCATCTGTTTTCCAGCCGAGATCTGATTCAAGTCCCCGCCGGGATGAATTTTGACCCCAATCAGTTTTATCCGGTGACGGCACCGGAATTTTCCAGCATTTCGGCGTTTCGGGAATATGTCGACGAGACCTACTTTCCAGGCATAAATGGGTATTTTCCGCTGACATCCTATCTGCGTTCCCTGAAGGGGAACAATCCGCCGATGTACGAGAAGGACGGCAAACTTTATATATGCAAATCGCGTTCTCCCCGGTACGCGGACAACGCGAACCTGGATTTTACCGACTACTCAGCGAAAATACTGGACTTTATCGACGACAGCGTGTATTTCAGCGTCTCTTTGTATCAGAAAAACGATGGAAAAAGGACGCTGGTAACCAAACAGATCGTCATCACCTACCAAGACGGCTCTTGGAAAATCAGCTCGATCATCGGGTAGCCCGCATTTTCCGCCGCTAAAGGCTGCGGGGTACATCTCCCCTACAAATAAAAAAGGGCCCGCAAAAGCGGGTCCTTTTTTATTATCATCTGCACATGCTTATACCGGGCTGCTATTCAGCCGCAGGATCGAGCTGTTCATCCTTTTCATCCTCGGGCTCCACGCCAGCGGTTTCGTCGATTTTGGAAGCATCCTGGGCATACTCGTCCTCATAAAAGTCGTCGTCCTGATCGTCATCGTCGTCAAAATAGACGCTGTCGTCAAAATCCAGGTCATCTTTTAAGCGTTTTCCTTTTTTGCGGAAAAAAGCAGCGGCCACCGCAAGAATTCCGATCAAGGCAGCCAGAGCGGCAAGCAGGGATACCCACACCTTTTTTTTCATAAGAATCACTCCTTATCTCTTTCGTTTATTATATACCCGCACCTGATAATTTACAATAGATATTCTGTTAAAGTTCACCGACAATATGCATCAGAATGGAAAGGGCACACAGCGGCGCCGTTTCGCACCGCAATATACGGGATCCAAGCGTTGCCAGCAAAACTCCTTTTTGCTCTGCAAATTGCGCTTCCTCCTGAGAAAAACCTCCTTCGCTGCCCACAAAAAAGGAGATTTGGCGGGTCTGAGGTGAAACCAGGTCTGCCAGCTTGGCGCCTCCGCGTTCATAAAACAAAATCGTCTGCCCATGGTTTACGGCCAGCTCCACCGCCTTGGAAAAGGGCAGCATGTCCTCCACCTGGGGAATTTTTCCCCTGCCGCACTGTTTCGCTGCTTCCAACGCAATTTTTTGATAGCGCTCACGTTTTTTCTGAGCTGCTTTGAAGTCCGGACGGGAAATACACCGCTCGGTGAGAACTGGTACAATTTTGGAAACGCCAAGCTCCACGGCCTTTTGCACAATAAGCTCCATTTTATCCGACTTGGGAACTGCCTGGTACAGCACTGCCTCCAGCGCCGGTTCTCCCCGGCTGGGCTCACTGGACAAGACTGAAAGCTCCACCTGATCCTCCCGGATTGAGGTCAACGCACAATGATAGTCCGTTCCCCTGCCGTCGCACAGAATGACCGGCTCACCCACCTTCATCCGCAGGGATTTTGCAATGTGCCGGGCATCCTCCCCGGTGACGGCCGCATAGTCCCCCTCGACGGTATTCACAAAAAAACGCGGCAAGTTTCGTTCACCTCTCACGTATTACAATTTGTATAATTTATTATTTATATTACTATTTAAGTGCAAATTGCAGATCATCCTTTTCTCCACATATGTTAAAATGACAGCGCAAATGGCAGAATTGGCCATTCTGCACGAAGCAAATCAAAGATTTGCGTATGTGCATGGACATATGTCAAGTATAATAGCTACTTGCAACTATTATACCATAAAGATTAGCAAGCGTCCATTGTAGAAGGTTTTTTCCAAACAACCCCAAGTAAAAAAAACAGCCGAGACATTCGTCTCGGCTGTTTTTATAAATCATTGAGATTATTCAAAAATCTTGGTGACAACGCCCGAACCAACGGTACGGCCGCCTTCACGGATAGCGAAGCGCAGACCTTCTTCAATGGCGATGGGGGTAATCAGCTCAACGCTCATTTTGACGTTATCGCCAGGCATGCACATTTCCACGCCGTCTTCCAGGGTGATGACGCCGGTAACGTCAGTGGTTCTGAAATAGAACTGAGGTCTGTAGTTGTTCATGAAAGGAGTGTGGCGTCCGCCTTCCTCTTTTTTCAGAACATAGACCTGACCCTCGAATTTGGTGTGAGGATGGATGGAGCCGGGTTTGCACAGAACCTGACCGCGCTCGATCTCGTCTCTCTGGATACCACGGAGCAGGGCGCCGATGTTGTCGCCAGCCTCTGCGTAGTCCAGAATTTTCCGGAACATTTCGATACCGGTAACAACGGTTTTGCCCTTCTCGTCTTTCAGACCAACGATCTCGACTTCGTCGCCGGTGTTCAGCTGGCCTCTCTCCACTCTGCCGGTGGCGACGGTGCCGCGGCCGGTGATGGTGAAGACGTCCTCAACAGGCATCAGGAAAGGCAGGTCCGCTTTTCTCTCGGGGGTGGGGATATAGCTGTCGACCGCATCCATGAGCTCAAGGATCGGCGCGTAAGCGGGATCATTGATATCATCGGGAGCTTCCAGCGCTTTCAGAGCGGAGCCTTTGATGATCGGAATGTCATCGCCGGGGAACTCGTATTTGTTCAGGGTGTCGCGGATTTCCATTTCGACGAGCTCCAGGTACTCTTCGTCGTCAACCTGATCCGCTTTGTTCATGAACACCACGATGTAGGGCACGCCAACCTGACGAGCCAGCAGCAGGTGCTCTTTGGTCTGAGCCATGGGGCCGTCGGTGGCAGCGACAACCAGGATCGCGCCGTCCATCTGAGCAGCACCGGTGATCATGTTTTTAACATAGTCGGCGTGCCCGGGGCAGTCCACATGAGCGTAGTGACGTTTGTCAGTCTCGTACTCAACGTGAGCGGTGTTGATGGTGATTCCACGCTCTCTCTCTTCGGGAGCCTTGTCGATCATGTCGTACGCAGTGTACTCTGCGTCGCCTTTCAGGCCCAAAGTTTTGGTGATCGCAGCAGTCAGAGTGGTTTTACCATGGTCAACGTGACCAATGGTACCAATGTTCACATGGGGTTTGTTTCTTTCGAATTTAGCTTTCGCCATTGGAAGTTTCCTCCTTTTATTTTAAAAATGATTCCTAGCCAAAGATTACTAGTCTATTCTAACAAGGAACGCTGGAAAATTCAAGCGTTTTGCCCGAATTAGTCATTATTTTTTGCCCGGCTGTTCATGATGCCTTCCGCGATGGACTTGGGAACCTCAATGTAGTGGCTGGGCTCCATCGAATACTGGCCGCGGCCCTGAGTTTTGCTCCGCAGGTCGTTGGAGTATCCAAACATCTCGGACAGGGGGACAAAGGCGTTGATCTCCTGAGCGCCGGTCCGGGCTTCCATACCCTGGATCTGGCCGCGGCGGGAGTTTAAGTCGCCGATGACGTCGCCCATATAATCCTCGGGAACGATGACGACCACTTTCATGATCGGTTCCAGAATAACGGGCTTCGCTTTGCGCATTGCCTCTTTGAACGCCATCGAACCGGCGATCTTAAAGGCCATTTCAGAGGAGTCGACCTCGTGGTAAGAACCGTCGAACAGAGTGACCTTTACGTCCACAACCGGATAACCGGCCAGAACGCCCGCCTGCATGGCGCCTTTGATACCGGCGTCAACCGCGGGGATATACTCTTTCGGGATGGCACCGCCGACGATCTTGTTGATGAACTCGTAGCCCTTGCCGGACTCGTTGGGTTCCACAATGATCTTGACGTGGCCGTACTGGCCCTTACCGCCGGACTGACGGGCGTATTTGTGATCGACCGTGGCCTCGGTGGTGATGGTTTCCTTATAGGCAACCTGGGGCGCGCCCACGTTGGCCTCGACTTTAAACTCACGCATCAGACGGTCCACGATGATCTCCAGATGGAGCTCACCCATACCGCTGATGATGGTCTGGCCGGTTTCGTCGTCGGTGTAGGTGCGGAAGGTGGGATCTTCCTCAGCGAGTTTCGCCAGGGCGATGCCCATCTTCTCCTGGCCGGCTTTGGTCTTAGGCTCGATAGCCAGGCTGATAACCGGCTCGGGGAACACCATGTTCTCCAGGATGATGGGATGTTTGGGATCGCACAGGGTGTCGCCGGTGGTGGTGTTTTTCAGGCCCACCGCCGCAGCGATGTCGCCCGCGTACACGGTCTCAATATCCTTACGGGAGTTGGCGTGCATCATCAGAATACGGCCGATTCTCTCGTTGTTGTCCTTGGAGGAGTTGTACACGCTGCTTCCCGCGTTAAGCGTACCAGAGTACACCCGGAAGAAGCAGAGTTTTCCCACAAACGGGTCGGTGGCAATTTTAAACGCCAACGCGGCAAAAGGCTCCTCGTCCGAAGACGGACGCTCTTCCTCTTCTTCCGTTTCGGGATTCACGCCCTTGATGTGGGGAACATCCACAGGAGAGGGCATATACTCCACAATCGCGTCCAGCAGTTTCTGAACGCCCTTGTTTTTATAGGAGGTGCCGCAGGTGACCGGCACCATTTCGTTGGCAATGGTCGCCTTACGGATTCCGGTTTTGATTTCTTCCTCGGTCAGTTCCTCGCCCTCGAGGTACTTCATCATCAGTTCCTCGTCGGTCTCGGCAACCGCTTCCAGAAGCTTCGCATGGTAATCCGCCGCTTTTTCCTTCATATCCTCGGGGATTTCCTCCACGCGGATATCTTTGCCCAGTTCATCGTAGTAAACATAGGCTTTCATCTCAACCAGGTCGATGATGCCTTTAAAGGTCTCTTCGGCCCCGATGGGAAGCTGGATCGGCACGGCGTTACATTTCAGACGGTCCAGCATCATGTCCACAACATTGTAGAAGTTCGCGCCCATGATGTCCATCTTGTTGATGTACGCCATACGGGGAACTTTATAGGTGTCCGCCTGACGCCAAACGGTCTCGGACTGGGGCTCAACGCCGCCTTTTGCACAAAATACAGTCACGGAACCGTCCAGAACACGCAAAGAGCGCTCCACCTCGACGGTGAAGTCAACGTGCCCGGGGGTGTCGATAATGTTGATACGATGGCCTTTCCAGAACGCAGTGGTAGCTGCGGAGGTGATGGTGATACCACGCTCCTGCTCCTGCTCCATCCAGTCCATTGTCGCATTGCCCTCGTGGGTTTCACCGATCTTATGCGTTTTGCCCGTGTAGAACAGGATACGCTCAGTCGTGGTGGTTTTACCAGCGTCAATGTGAGCCATTATACCAATATTACGAGTAAGTTCCAAGGATACTTCTCTTGGCATAAATTTTTTCCTCCATCTTTTTGGGAAGCGCACGGACAACGTTTGTCCGTGCGGTCAACTAGCTAATAACAGGTTTATCATGCCGCAAAATCCGGAAAAATAAACCGTTTTGGAATACGAGTTACCATCTGTAATGTGCAAACGCTTTGTTCGCTTCAGCCATCTTATGGGTGTCTTCACGCTTTTTGAACGCACCGCCGGTGCTGTTGACGGCATCCATAATTTCGTTGGCAAGACGCTCCCGCATGGTCTTTTCGTTTCTCTGGCGAGAATACAGGGTGATCCACCGCAGGCCCAGAGTCTGCCGGCGCTCCGGACGGACCTCCATGGGAACCTGGTAGGTGGCGCCGCCGACACGGCGGGCCTTGACCTCTAATACGGGCATGACATTCTCCATCGCTTCTTCAAAAACCTCCAGAGCTTCCCGGCCGGTTTTATCCTTCACAATGTCGAACGCACCGTAAACGATTTTCTGAGCGACTCCCTTCTTACCATCCAGCATCACGCTGTTGATCAGACGGGTAACCAACTTGGAATTGTAAAGCGGATCAGGCAAAACGTCACGTTTTGCAATGTTACCTCTTCTTGGCACTTCGCTTCCCTCCTTCACAGAATGATATCATCGGTACTCGAAAGTGATAAAACTCCCGTTGTGCAAAAAACAGGCACAGATCCGAACGAATCTATAAAAACGCTGTTTTAAGCGCAACTCAATGACGAATCAAGAAATTTTATCCTACTTTGACGCACCAGCTTTTGGACGTTTCGCGCCGTATTTGGAACGGGCCTGGTTTCTTCCTGCAACACCCTGAGAATCCAGAGTACCGCGGATGATGTGGTAACGCACACCGGGAAGGTCCTTGACACGTCCGCCGCGGATCAAAACAACGCTGTGCTCCTGCAGGTTATGACCGATACCAGGGATATACGAAGTAACCTCGGTTCCGTTGGTCAGACGCACACGGGCTACTTTACGAAGCGCCGAGTTCGGCTTTTTGGGGGTCATGGTTCTCACCGCTGTGCACACACCGCGTTTCTGAGGAGAATTCTGATCGGTCGCGGCCTTTTTCATGGAGTTGTATCCCTTCAAAAGAGCAGGAGCGGTCGATTTCTTCTCAATCACTTTTCTTCCTTTGCGTACGAGCTGGTTAAAAGTTGGCATATCGCACCTCCTTACATCATTTTTGTCCGTCTGCCATAGGCAGACCGGCGCAAAGCCCCCTTGTGGGAGCATGCCTTACAACTATACCATTTCAGAAAAAGCTTGTCAAGCAAAGATGTGAATTTTTTGTAAACAATTGCTCTTCATCGTAAAATCGTGCAAACCACAGCAAAAAATTCGCCCTATTTTTGGATTTCTTCCGGTTACGCGAGGGCGTGTTCCCCGAACCGATTTTTCCATCTTGAAAAAGGCACGCTGATTTCACAGCGTGCCTTTTAAACGTTTTTGGTTCCAATCCGAACGTGCTAATTGCTGGAAGCCTCGCCCAACTCGGTCTTGGTGGGCACGACCTCCACGTCACGGTAGCAGGACATTCCGGTTCCCGCAGGAACCAGCTTGCCGATGATGACATTTTCCTTGAGGCCCAGCAGCGGGTCCGCCTTGCCCTTGATGGCCGCTTCGGTGAGCACCCGGGTGGTCTCCTGGAACGAGGCTGCGGATAAAAAGCTGTCGGTGGCTAAAGAAGCCTTGGTGATGCCCAGCAGCACGGGAATATAGGTGGCAAACCGCAGGTCTTTTTCACCCGCGTCGATGCGCGCCTGAATCTCCTGATTCATCTGGGCGATCTCGCTGCGCTCCACCAGAGTGCCAGGCAGCAGGTTGGTGTCGCCTGCGTCGTCGATCCGCACCTTGCGCATCATCTGCCGGACGATGACCTCGATGTGTTTGTCGTTGATGTCAACACCCTGCATCCGGTAAACCTTCTGTACCTCGGTGATCAGGTAGTTCTGCACCTCCTGCTCACCCTTGACGGCCAGAACGTCATGGGGATTGACTGAACCTTCAGTCAATGCGTCGCCGGCGATCACGGTATCGCCCTCGTCCACGCGGATCCGGTAGCCGTAGGGGATCGCGTAAGACTTCTCCTCCCCGTCGGAGCCGGTGACCACGATGTGACGGGTGCGCTTGACCTCCTCGAACCGGACAATGCCGGTGATCTCAGTGATGATGGCGCTGGACTTGGGACGGCGTCCCTCGAACAGCTCCTCAACACGGGGAAGACCCTGGGTGATGTCCTCTGCCGACGCAATACCGCCGGTGTGGAAGGTACGCATGGTCAACTGGGTGCCGGGCTCGCCGATGGACTGGGCGGCGATGATGCCCACGGCCTCGCCCACCGAAACGGGCTTGCCGTTGGCCAGGTTGTCGCCGTAGCACTTGGCGCAGACGCCCTGCTTGCTCTCGCAGGTGAGGATCGAACGGATTTTGATCCGCTCCACCCCCGCGTCCATAAGCTTTTTCGCGTCGGACGCATCCATCATCTTATCCTTGGAAACCAGCACTTCGCCGGTGGTTTCATCCACATAATCCTCCACCAGGTAACGGCCGATCAGACGGTCGGCCAAGGGCTCGATCATCTCGTTGCCTTCCTTGATGGCGTAAACCTCGATGCCCTCGTGGGTTCCGCAGTCGTCCTGACGGATGATGACATCCTGAGAAACGTCCACCAGACGGCGGGTCAGGTAACCGGAGTCCGCGGTGCGCAGCGCCGTGTCGGCCAAGCCTTTCCGGGCGCCGCGGGAGGAGATGAAGTATTCCAGGATGTTTAAGCCTTCCCGGTAGTTCGCCTTGATGGGAATCTCGATGGTGGTACCAGCGGTGTTGGCGATCAGGCCGCGCATACCCGCCAGCTGGCGGATCTGGTTGATGCTGCCTCGAGCTCCGGATTCCGCCATCATGAAGATGGGGTTAAACTCATCCAGGTTTTCCGTCAGTGCGTCAGAGACCTTTTTGGTGGTCACATCCCAGGTTTTGATGACCAGCTGCTTGCGCTCGTCGTCCGAAATCAGGCCCCGCTTGTACTGGGTGTTGATCTTGAGAATTTCGTTGTCCGCCTGCTCCAGCAGGTCTTTTTTCTGGGGCGGGATCACTGCATCGCAGACCGCGACGGTGATCGCTCCCTTGGTGGAGTATTTAAAGCCTTGGGCCTTCACCTTGTCCAGAACCTCGCTGGTCTTGGCGGTGCCATGCACCCGGATGCAGCGGTCGATGATGTCGCCCAGCTGCTTTTTACCCACCTTGAAGGTGACCTCCAGGTCAAACTGGTTGTCAGAGTTGGTGCGGTCCACATATCCCAGGTCCTGGGGAATGGGCTCATTGAAGATAATCTGGCCCACCGTGGCGTCGATGAGCTTGCTCACCGTCTTGTCCCCGATGGTCTTGGAGACCCGCACCTTGATGGGCGCGTGGAGCCCCACTTCTCCCTCGGCATAGGCCATCTGGGCCTCGTTGAAGTCCCGGAACACCTTGCCCTCGCCCTTTTCGCCGTGTTTGGTCAACGTCAGGTAGTAGGAGCCCAGCACCATGTCCTGGGTGGGGACGGTGACCGGACGGCCGTCGGAGGGTTTTAACAAGTTGTTGGCCGCCAGCATCAGGAAGCGGGCCTCGGCCTGGGCTTCCGCCGACAGGGGGACGTGCACCGCCATCTGGTCGCCGTCGAAGTCGGCGTTGTACGCAGTACACACCAGCGGATGCAGCTTTAAGGCGCGGCCTTCCACCAGCACAGGCTCAAAGGCCTGGATGCCCAGGCGGTGCAGGGTGGGGGCGCGGTTTAACAGCACGGGGTGGCCCTTGATGACGATTTCCAGCGCGTCCCAAACCTCGGGCTTGGCGCGCTCCACCATCTTGCGGGCGCTCTTGATGTTGTTGGCAGCGCCAGTTTCCACCAGGCGCTTCATCACAAAGGGTTTAAACAGTTCCAGCGCCATCTCTTTGGGGAGGCCGCACTGGTACATTTTGAGCTCCGGCCCGACCACGATAACCGAACGGCCGGAGTAGTCCACACGTTTGCCCAGCAGGTTCTGGCGGAACCGTCCCTGTTTCCCCTTTAACATGTCGGACAGGGATTTTAACGGCCGGTTGTTAGGCCCGGTGACCGGACGTCCCCGGCGGCCGTTGTCGATCAGGGCATCCACCGCTTCCTGGAGCATCCGTTTTTCGTTGCGCACGATGATGTCGGGAGCGGAAAGCTCCAGCAGGCGTTTTAACCGGTTGTTCCGGTTGATTACCCGGCGATACAGATCGTTCAAGTCGGAGGTGGCGAAACGGCCGCCGTCCAGCTGCACCATGGGGCGGATGTCCGGCGGAATCACCGGGATCACGTCCATAATCATCCACTCGGGCCGGTTGCCGGACAGACGAAACGCCTCCACGACCTCCAGCCGTTTCAAAATCCGCACGCGCTTCTGCCCGGCGGCGTTTTCAAGCTCCTCTTTGAGCTCCACGCTGAGCTTATCCAGATCGAGCTCAGTGAGCAGCTCTTTGATGGCCTCGGCGCCCATGCCGGCCCTGAAGTCGTCCTCGTACTTCTCCCGCATGTCGGCGTACTCTTTTTCGCTTAACAACTGGCCTTTTTCCAGGATGGTGTTGCCCGGATCAATGACGATGTACTTCGCGAAGTACAGCACTTCCTCCAGCCGGCGGGGGGAGATGTCCAGAATCAGCCCCATCCGGGAGGGAATACCTTTGAAGTACCAAATGTGGGAAACCGGAGCCGCCAGTTCAATGTGGCCCATGCGCTCCCGGCGGACCTTGGCGCGGGTGACCTCAACGCCGCAGCGGTCGC
Organism: Candidatus Metaruminococcus caecorum; assembly: GCA_904420045.1. Lineage (GTDB taxonomy): Bacteria > Bacillota > Clostridia > Oscillospirales > Ruminococcaceae > Metaruminococcus > Metaruminococcus caecorum. Next base: position 23,471 of record CAJFTY010000014.1, read on the forward strand.
AGATCTTGCCCTTATAACGAATGCGTTTGTATTTTCCGCAGTGACACTCCCAGTCCTTCTGGGGCCCGAAGATCCGCTCGCAGAAAAGGCCGTCGCGTTCCGGTTTTAATGTGCGGTAATTGATCGTTTCGGGCTTTTTGACTTCCCCGTAAGACCACTCGCGGATCTGATCCGGCGAAGCCAGGCCGATTTTGATCGACTCAAATACGTTAAATTCCAATTACGACCCCTTCTTTCTTATAAATCTTCCTCAGCGTCCAGATCGTCGCCCAAAATGTCGTCCAGGCCGAAATCGGCGTTCTGTCCGCCCTCGTCATCCAGCTCCAGATCGTCCTCCGGCGCGTCCTCCACGCCGAAGCCCGCCAGGTCGTCTTCCACTTCCACATCCGAGAACGCCTCGTCGTCGATCCGCTGCAGGCCCATGTCGTCATCGTCGTCAAAGGTCTGTTTCAGGTCGATTTCTTCTTCGTTTTCATCCAGCACCTTCACATCCAGCGCCAGGGACTGGAGCTCTTTAATCAGCACCTTAAACGACTCGGGGATGCCGGGCTGGGGCACGTTCTGGCCCTTGACGATGGCCTCGTAGGTCTTGACGCGTCCCACCACGTCGTCGGACTTCACCGTCAGGATCTCCTGCAGGGTGTAGGCCGCGCCGTAAGCTTCCAGGGCCCAGACCTCCATCTCGCCGAACCTCTGTCCGCCGAACTGGGCCTTACCGCCCAGAGGCTGCTGGGTGACCAGCGAGTAGGGGCCGGTGGACCGGGCGTGAATCTTGTCGTCGACCAGATGGTGGAGCTTTAAGAAGTACATATATCCAACGGTGACCGGGTTGTCAAAGGGATCGCCGGTGCGTCCGTCGTACAAAATGCTCTTGCCGTCCTCCCGCAGGCCCGCTTCCCGCAGGCAGTCGCGGATGTCAGCCTCGTGTGCGCCGTCGAACACGGGGGTCATGATCTTCCAGCCCAGCGCCTTACAAGCGTAGCCCAGATGGACCTCCAGCACCTGCCCGATGTTCATACGGGAGGGAACGCCCAGGGGGTTTAACACGATGTCCAGCGGAGTGCCGTCGGGCAGGAAGGGCATATCCTCCTGAGGCAGGATGCGGGACACAACGCCCTTGTTTCCATGGCGGCCCGCCATTTTGTCGCCCACCGAGATTTTCCGCTTCTGGGCGATGTAGCAGCGCACCACCATGTTCACACCGGGGCTTAACTCGTCGCAGTTTTCACGGGTAAAGACCTTCACGTCCACGATGATGCCGTATTCGCCGTGGGGCACCCGCAGAGAGGTATCCCGGACTTCCCGGGCCTTTTCGCCGAAGATGGCACGCAGCAGGCGCTCCTCCGCGGTGAGCTCGGTCTCGCCCTTTGGGGTGACCTTGCCCACCAGGATGTCCCCCGCCCGGACCTCGGCGCCCACGCGGATGATGCCGCGCTCGTCCAGATCCTTCAGGGCGTCCTCGCCCACGTTGGGGATATCCCGGGTGATTTCCTCCGGCCCTAATTTAGTATCCCGGGCTTCCAGCTCATACTCCTCGATGTGGATGGAGGTGAACACGTCTTCCCGGACGATTTTTTCATTGATGAGCACCGCGTCCTCGTAGTTATAACCTTCCCAGGTCATAAAGCCGATAAGCACGTTTTTGCCCAGGCTGATCTCGCCGTTGCTGGTGGCGGGGCCGTCCGCAATGACCTGGCCCTTTTCCACCCGCTCGCCCTTTTCCACAATGGGCCGCTGGTTGGTGCAGGTGCCCTGGTTGGAGCGCATGAATTTGATTAGATGGTACTTGTGGCTCTCGCCCTGGTCGTCCTTGATGACGATTTCGTCGGCGGCCACACGCTCCACAACACCGCTGTGCTTGGAGACCACCGTCACGCCGGAATCCACCGCGGCTTTGTACTCCATACCGGTGCCCACGATGGGGGACTCGGTCTTCATCAGCGGCACTGCCTGCCGCTGCATGTTGGATCCCATCAGTGCCCGGTTGGCGTCGTCGTTTTCCAGGAAGGGGATCATCGCGGTGGCCACGGACACCACCATCTTCGGCGAAACGTCCATGTAGTCCACGCGCTCCCGCTCAATTTCCAGGATCTCGTCCCGGTAACGGGCGTTGACCCGGGGACGGGCGAAAGTGCCCTCCTCGGTCAGAGGCTCGTTGGCCTGGGCGACGATGACTTCGTCCTCCACGTCGGCGGTCATATAGCAGACTTCATCCAGCACCTTGCCGGTTTCTTTGTCCACCTTGCGGTAGGGCGCCTCGATAAAGCCGTATTCGTTGATGCGGGCAAAGCTTGCCAGATAGGAAATCAGACCGATGTTGGGGCCTTCCGGGGTCTCGATGGGACACATGCGGCCGTAGTGGCTGTAGTGCACGTCGCGGACCTCGAATCCGGCGCGGTCACGGGACAAGCCGCCCGGACCTAAGGCCGACAGGCGACGCTTGTGGGTAAGCTCCGCCAGGGGGTTGGTCTGATCCATAAACTGGGACAGGGGCGAGGAGCCGAAGAACTCCTTGATCGCCGCCACCACCGGGCGGATGTTGATCAGCGCCTGAGGGGTGACGATTTCCATGTCCTGGGCCTGCAGGGTCATCCGCTCCCGGATCACCCGCTCCATTCTGGAAAAGCCGATGCGGAACTGGTTTTGCAGCAGCTCGCCAACCGAACGGATGCGGCGGTTGCCCAGATGGTCGATGTCGTCGGTCAGGCCAACGCCGTTGCCCAGGTTGTTCATATAGTTGATGGTGGCGAAGATATCGTCCTTGGTGATGTGCTTGGGAATCAGCTCATCAATGCGGTCTTTGATCATCTGGGCCATTTCCTCTTTGTCAGAGGCTTTGTCCATAATGTCCCGCAAAGTGGCAAAGCGGACTTTCTCGTTGACGCCCACCTCGGCGGGGTCGATGTCCACAAAGTCGGTCAGGGTGACCATGCCGTTGGAGATCACCTTGACTTCTTTATCCTCCACCAGCAGCCAGGCGGTGTCCACGCCGGCCCGGTCGATTTCAATCGCCTTGTCGCGGGTCAGGGTCTCGCCCGCCTCGGCCATCACCTCGCCCGTGAGCTCGTTGACCACGGGACGGGCCAGAACCTGTCCGATCAGACGGGGCCCGATGGCCAGCTTTTTGTTGTATTTGTACCGGCCCACCCGTGACAGGTCGTAACGCCGGTCGTCAAAGAACAGGTTGCACAGATGGGTCACCGAGCTTTCCACCGTGGGCGGCTCGCCCGGGCGGAGCTTGCGGTAAACCTCCAGCAGCGCTTCCTCGCCGTTTTTGGTGCTGTCCTTGGTCATGATGGTGGCGCGGATCCGGTCGTCGTCGCCCAAAATTTCAAAGATTTCCTCATCGCTGCCCACGCATCCGGTGAACATGGAGTCGGTATCCCCAAATTTCTGGTCTTTGACCTTCAGCAGGGCGCGCAAAAACGTGGTGACCGGGATCTTCCGGTTTTTATCAATGCGGACATAGAAGATGTCGTTGGAGTCCGTTTCATACTCCAGCCATGCGCCCCGGTTGGGGATGACGGTGGAGGTAAACAGTTTTTTACCGGTTTTATCGAAGGATTCGCCGTAGTAAACGCCGGGAGAACGAACCAGCTGGGATACAATGACGCGCTCCGCTCCGTTGATGACGAAGGTTCCGCTTTCGGTCATCAGGGGGAAATCGCCCATAAAGATTTCCTGCTCTTTCACCTCGCCTGTTTCCTTGTTGAGCAGTCTTGCCGTGACGCGCAGGGGGGCGGCGTAGGTCACGTCCCGTTCCTTGCACTCTTCCACCGAGTACTTGGGGGTTTCGTCCAGACGGTAGTCCACGAAGTCCAGCACCAGGTTTCCAGTGTAGTCCGAGATGGCGGACACGTCGCCAAAGACCTCTTTCAAGCCCTCTTCCAGAAACCATTTGTATGAGTTGATCTGCACTTCAATCAGGTTGGGCATCTGCAAGACCTCATTGATCCGCGCAAAGCTCATACGAACATTTTTGCCAAGTTGTACCGGCTTGACATTCACCATAGGCTCAATCACTCCATTCATCTATCTAAAGGCGGCCCTTTTTGTACGTCCCTCCACCGGCGAAAAACGACAAAACCCAAAATCAGGTCTTGCTTTTCTAATTTCGCTGTGGTATAATACTGGCAGGCAAGGGGCATACATATCCATAATGATACATTTTATAATTATATTCCATACACAAATTGTTGTCAAGCGATTTGTGTAATTTTATTTTTATGGGATTTTTATACGCCCCCCGAACAAGCGAAAGCCGCTCCGAAAGGATGGATGTACATGCGCGCGCAATACCTGCACACCAACTTTAACGTGTCCGACCTGGACAAAAGCCTTGGGTTTTACCAAAAAGCTCTGGGCCTTCAGGAGACCCGCCGGATTCATGGGCCGGACGGCAGTTTTATTATCGTGTTTCTGGGAGACGGGACCACCGACGCCCTGCTGGAGCTGACCTGGCTGAACGATCATCCCCAGCCCTACGATCTGGGGGAGTGTGAATTCCACATCGCCTACCGGGTGGAGGACAAGGCCGCCGCCCATGCCCTTCATGAGCAGATGGGGTGCATCTGCTTTGAAAACACCGAAATGGACCTGTATTTTATCCAAGACCCAGACGGCTACTGGATCGAGATTTTGGACCGATAGCCAGAACAACACAAACGCCCCCGGAGGGAACCTTCATTGGGTTCCCTCCGGGGGCGTTCCTTTTAGAACGAAAAATCTGCTTTTTCCCCTGGGGTTTTTAGCAAGAGAAGCCTGGCGTTCCACCCCTTTTCCCGCCAGAGCGCGGATAGCCGGTCTAAAATGCTTTCGTCGTCCCAGCGGTGCATCGGCGCCACAATCTTGGCTCCCACTGTCTCCATAAAATAGGTCAGACCCCAAAACTCCGCATCCTCCTGCCGGGGATCGGCGGGGAGAAACGCCAGGTCGATGGCTTGGCCCTTCAGACGACGGATCTCCTGTTTATACTGTTCTTCCATAGGGCGGTTAAAGCTGTCCGGCTCCCCGTTCCAGTGCCACCAGTTTAAATCACCCCCGTGGTAGATGCATAGCCCGTCCGCCTTGACTACAAACGCCACTCCCAAATCGGTAGAGCGCAGGGTGGCAATCTCCATGCCGGAAAGCTCCGCCCGCTGGTGGGGCCCCAAGCGCACTGCCGGTTCCTTGCAGCGGATATCGTCGCTTAACACCAGCGTTAGGGAGGGGATCTCCCGCTTCCACTCAAGGATTTGCCTTCGAAAATGATCCGGGTGCCGGTGGGAGGCAAACACCGCCGCGCCCGGCTCCCGAAGCAGGTGTTTGTCCGGCCCCGGCTGAGTGCCGTCGTAGTCAAACACCAGATAATGCCCGGGAGTCTTTACCGAAAACCCGCTGTGGTGCAGGTAGGTAACCGTTGCCTGCATAAAACTCCTCCTGCCAAAAGACACGCCGTACGGCAGCTTACTTAAACATCATCAGCCCTGGGAATACTAGGACGCACAGAACGCACAACAAAAGGATTCCGATTAAATAGGCCACCCTGCCCCAGCCGTTCACCTTCCTGGCCTGAAACGCCGAGATCACCGCCACAGCAAGAGCGGTTACGCTCCAAAACAGAACGGTGAAATGGTTGGCGCTAAACACAGGCGGCTCCCCGAACAGTGGCGGGCTCCCGCTTCCCAGCCAATCGACGATCACGCTGTCAAGCAGGATGTAATAGGGAATGAATAAGCCCGGGAGAAGCAGCACCTGCCAGAACAAGCCGAAAAACCGTTTGATCCTTTTCACGAACATCCCCCTCTTTTCAATGGAGCGCAAGTCTTCGGAGCACTTCTGTTTTTCTGCTGCTCCAGAAAACCGTTTTTACAAATTTCATGTAAAACCCAAAAACCTCCCAGCCGGACGCCAAGAGGTTTTCTGACAATCAAGTTTTATGTTTGCTTTCCTTTTTGCGGGTCATACCGCCCGGGGATCAACTGGTCAAAGGTGACCTTCTGAAGCTCCTCCCGCACCATCCGGGAGATGTTGCAAAACACCTTTTGCACCTTGCAGGTGCCCGCCCGCTCACAGCCGTTGTCCGGGTTCAGACACCGGTTGAGGTAATAGGTTCCCTCCACCGTCTCTACCACTTCCCGCAGAGTGATCGCCTCCGGCGGCCGTTCCAGCTCATAGCCGCCCTGGGTCCCTTTAAAGGAACGGACAATCCCCTGCGAGACCAACTTGCGCAAAATTTTCAAGGCGAACCGGAGGGTTACGTCGGTCTGCTCAGAGATCGATCCAGCGTCCATCCTGCGGCCGGCGGCGGACAGACAAATCACAATACGCACCGCGTAATCCGCTTCCCGTGTGATGTGCATAGGACGAATCCTCCCTTTTCCTGATTTGCAAGCCAATCTATACCAATTTACTATTTAATCATAGCTTTATTATAACTCGCAGGGAGGCGTTTGTCAACCACAGGGAACCGGACCAGCCGGTTAATCCAAAAAGTCCTTGAGCTTTTTACTCCGGCTTGGATGACGGAGCTTGCGCAGGGCTTTCGCCTCGATCTGGCGGATGCGCTCCCGGGTGACATTAAACTCCTTGCCCACTTCCTCCAGGGTGCGGGAGCGCCCGTCCTCCAGCCCGAACCGCAGGCGCAGAACCTTTTCCTCCCGTTCGGTCAGGGTGGACAGCACATCCCCCAGCTGTTCCTTTAACAGGGTGTGGCTGGCGACCTCCTGAGGCGCGGGAGCGTCGTCGTCCTGAATAAAGTCCCCCAGATGGCTGTCTTCCTCCTCGCCGATGGGGGTTTCCAGGGACACCGGCTCCTGGGAGACCCGGATGATCTCCCGGACCTTTTCCAGCGGCATGTCGAGCTCGGCGGCGATTTCCTCCGCGCTGGGCTCATGGCCGTTTTTGTGCAGAAGCTGGCTGGACACCTTTTTGACTTTGTTGATGGTTTCCACCATGTGCACGGGGATGCGGATGGTGCGGGCCTGATCCGCGATGGCCCGGGTGATGGCCTGGCGGATCCACCAGGTGGCGTAGGTGGAAAACTTAAAGCCCTTGGTGTGGTCGAATTTTTCCACCGCTTTAATCAGGCCCAGATTTCCCTCCTGAATCAGGTCCAAAAACTGCATACCCCGGCCCACATACCGCTTGGCGATGCTAACCACAAGACGGAGGTTCGCCTCGCTCAGCCGTTTTCTGGCGTAGGGGTCGCCGTTTGCCATCCGGGTGGCCAGCTCGATTTCTTCCTCGGCGGAAAGCAGGGGCACCCGGCCGATCTCCTTTAAGTACACCTTCACCGGGTCGTCGATGTTGACCGCCTCGGCGGGGGCCGCGTCAGCATCCTCGTTTAAGTTGACGTCCAGGGAGAAGTCCAGGTCCACCTCCTGGGGAAAATCGTCGATAATCTCGATGTTCAGGCTTTCCAGCGAATCGTAGAGCTTATCCATCTGCTCCACGTCGAAGTCCAGCTCCTCCAGCGCGTCGGTGATCTCCTGGGTGGTGAGCTTGCCCTTGGCCTTGCCCTGTTCCATCAATTCGGTTACCGCTGATTTCTTTTCCGTATTGCTCATACTCTTAACCAAGCCTTTCTGCTCTTTGCAATTCCCGCCGGGGCTCCCCTTTTTGAGGGCCGCCGCAAGGGGCGTTCTGCGAAACTTTCATCTGTATGCTGTGGTACAAACAGGCCGCTGTCTCTTTTTCCACGGCCGGTCACTTTTGTTTGCTCTGTTTGATTCGTTCGTAGATTTCCTGAGGGGAAAGGGTTCCCACGTTTCCAGAATCCACTTTATTGTTATGCTGGATCAGCACGTCTATATAATCATCCAGCTGTTTTTTTGTGTTTTCCGACTGTTCCGCCGCCGCAATGATCCCCGCCACGCGGCCCATTTCCTCGGGGGAAAGCTCCCCGGACACCGCGGTGAGGTCGAGCGTTATATTCTTTTGTATTTTGTCCTTGATTATGCGGAACACCCGGGCGTTAAAGTCGGTGACGAAGCCGTTTTCCGGCAGTCTTGATTCAATGTATTCCAGGCTGTCCGGGTTTTTGAACACAAAGGCGAGGATGCCCTCCTCCGCTTTGGCCTCTTTTAAAAACTTGGCCCGCTGGGGATTGATCCGGTCCCGGTAGACGGCCCGGTTGGTTTCAATCTCCCGCCATTCCCGCTTGTCCTGGGCCTTTTTCTTTTTGGCGGCCAGCGCTTTGGCCTGGGCCAGAATCGTTTCCCGGTTCACACCGATCTCCCCGGCGATCTTCCCGGCGTAGACCTCCCGCTCCAGAGGGTTTATAAGCCCGCTTAAAAACTGGACGGCTTTTTTCAGATATTCCACCTTTCCGTCCTCGGTGTCCAGGTCAAACTCCTGCCGGAGCTTGTGCAGCTCGAAATCCGCCACGGAGTTGGCGCCCTCGATAAGCATTTTAAACCGGGTGGTTCCGAACTTCTTGATATACTCATCTGGATCCTTGGCGCCGGTGATCCCCAGCACCTTGGCGGAGACGCCCACCTCCTCGAACAGCCCCACCGCCCGGTGGGTGGCAGCCTGTCCCGGCCCGTCGCTGTCGTAGGCGATGACCACCTCTTTAGCGTACTGGGAGATCAGGCGCGCCTGTTCGGGGGTCAGCGCCGTTCCCAGGGTGGCCACCACGTTGTGGAATCCCGCCTGCCAGATGGCGATCACGTCCATATACCCTTCCGCCAGGATCAGCCTGCCCCCTGCTTCATTTTTGGCGAAGTTTAAGGAAAACAGGTTCCGGCTTTTTTTAAACACCGGCGTGTCGGCGGAGTTTAAATACTTGGGTTTTTGGTCGTCCAGCACCCGGCCCCCGAAGGCGATCACGTTCCCCCGCAGGTCGATGATGGGGAACATCACCCGGTTGCGGAACTGGTCGTAATAGCCGCCGTTCCGCCCTTTGGCCACCACTGCCGCCGCGTACATCTCCTCATCGGTAAAGCCCTTTTGAAACAGGTGCTTGCGCAGGCTGTCCCAGCTGTCGGGGGCGTATCCCAATCCGTAGGCGGTGATGGTTTTGGGGGAAAGCTGCCGCTTCTTAAAATACGCCATCCCCTTTTGCCCCGCCGGGGATTTTAAGCAGCTGTGGAAAAACCGGGCAGCCTCCCGGTTGAGCTCCAGAATTCGCTGCTTTAGCCGGGAGGTCCGGTCGCTCTGCCCGTCCTCCGGCACCGTCAGCCCCGCCCGGGAGGCCAACAGCTTGACCGCCTCCACGTAATCCAGGTTTTCAATCCGCCGGATAAAGGTGATGACGTCGCCTCCCGCCCCGCAGCCGAAGCAGTAAAAGGACTGGGTGTCCTCGTACACCACCATGGAGGGGGTCTTTTCCGAGTGAAACGGGCACAGGCAGGTCTTGTTCCGCCCGGCGCGTTTCAGGCTCACATACGAGGACACCACGTCCTCGATGTCGCAGGACATCCGAAGCTGTTCGATAAAGCTTTGAGGAATCGGCACGCCCGTTCACCTCCTCCCAGTGGGTGCGCCCCATGTGTACCGCTTAAAAACCAGGTGGTTAAACCTCCCAGCTTTTGGGGATAAATAAGTCTTTGTAAACCTTGATGGCGTAACTGTCGCTCATCCCGGCGATATAGTCGCAGGCCGCCCGCTGGGCCCCCGCTTCCTCCGCAATGTCCTGGTAAAAGCCGGGCATTTTTTCCGGGTGCGCCACAAAGTACGCGTACATGGCCTTGACCACGTCCTGGGCCTTGCCTTCCTCCCCCTTGGCGATGGGGTTGACATACAGGGTGTCGAACAAAAACTGCCGCAGGGCCAGGTGGGCTTTTTCCACCTCCGGATCCATGCGGATGTCGTCGGAGCTGTTCTCGATCACCGACCGGATAATGGTGGTGATCCGCTGGCTTTTGGTCCGTCCCAGGATGTACAGGCAGTCGTAGGGAAGCTCCGATGGGGACAGAAGCCCCGCCCGGATGGCGTCCTCGATGTCGTGGTTGACATACGCCACCTTGTCCGAGAGCTTGACCACCCGCCCCTCCAGCGTGGAGGCCCTGCCATCGGTGTGGCAGGCGATGCCGTTTTTGACCTCGTAGGTCAGGTTGAGGCCCTTGCCGTCCCGCTCCAAGCGGCTCACCACCCGCACCGACTGCATGCTGTGGCTGAAGCCGAAGGGACAGACCTCATTCAGCGCCCGCTCCCCCGCATGGCCGAAGGGGGTGTGCCCCAGGTCGTGCCCCATGGCGATGGCCTCCGTCAAATCCTCGTTGAGCCGCAGGGCCCGGGCGATGGTCCGGGCGATCTGGCCCACCTCCAGGGTGTGGGTCAGGCGAGTGCGGTAATGATCCCCCTGGGGAGCTAAAAACACCTGGGTTTTATGTTTAAGCCTCCGGAAGGCGTTGCAGTGCAGAATCCGGTCCCGGTCCCGCTGATACTCGGTGCGGATGTCGCACTTTGTATCGGGCTTTATCCGCCCTTTGGTGCGCATGGAAAGGGATGCGTATTCGCTCAAGGTGGACGCTTCGATCATCTCGGTTTTTTCCCGGACATTCATTCCGCTTGTCCCTCCTTTTTACATGCCCGCCCCATTTTCCCAAAAAATTCTGTGTTGCACGGGCGAATACAACTTCTACTAACAATATACCGTTCCCGACACAAAATTCCTGCTTTTTTTCTAAGATTTGTAGAGTGATACAGAAAAAAACATTCTTTTTATTCGTTTCTAGCTCTTTTGTACAAGATCGAAAGCAAGTTAGGACGGACACACGTCCTGTTCGTCCAGAAACACGGTTTCCAGCACGCGAAGCGCAGCCTTTCCGCCGGACAGCTCGGTGATTTCCTCCCACAGGGGCGTATAAAGCTCCTGCCGAACGGCCAGGGTCAGGCTCACACCCTCCCCGAAGTCGGAATCCAACGTCTTGACGCCGTACCGGGGCAGCAAAAAGGTGAGCTTTCCATACAGCGTATATTCGATCTCGCATCGAAACACCTGGCAGGGAGCCATGTTCAGGGGCTTGGCCGCGGCCACCGCCAGAGCGGCCCCATGGGAATACGCCCGGGTGAGCCCGCCGCCCCCCAGCAGAATCCCGCCGAAGTACCGGGTCACTACCAGGCACACGTCGGTCAGCCCCTCTTTCTGGATCACCCCCAGCACCGGCACGCCGCCGGTTCCCTGGGGCTCCCCGTCGTCGGAGCACCGGGTCACGCCGTTTCGCAGCACATAGGCGAACACGTTGTGCCGGGCCTCCCGGTTTTCCTTTTTCACCCGGGCGATGAATTCCAGCGCCTCCTCCTCGGCGGAGACCGGCGCGATCCGCCCGATAAATTCGGATTTTTTCTCCACGAACCGGTCTTCGGCCGGTTCCCGGATGGTTTTATACCCTTTCACAGGGATCACCTCCCGCAAAACAAAACGGCGTGGAACATGTTCCACGCCGTCTGAATTCGCAACCTATTTGTTAAGACCGAAGCGCTTGTTGAAGCGATCGACCCGTCCGCCGGTGTCAACCAGTTTCTGTCTGCCGGTGAAGAACGGATGGCATTTCGAGCAAATTTCGACCTTGATATCGCCCTTGGTGGAGCGGGTCTCAATTTCATTGCCGCAAGCACACTTAATGGTGGTTGCTTCGTATTTCGGATGAATTCCCTCTTTCATTCTCTTGTCACCTCTTTCTCCGGAAGAATCTCTCGAAGTCTTATGTTACCACATAAAAACGGAAAATGCAAGGATTTTTTTCATTTTTTCGACGGCAAATCGTTCCTGCGGAAAATCCCGTCTCAAACGTCCCGCATTTAAAATCCCAGCCGGGCTTTGAAATCCGCGGCGATTTTGTCCGCGATGGCGTCCGCCTCCGGGAAGGTTGCTGCGGTGGCGGTGTAGTACGCCTTCATCTTGGGCTCGGTGCCCGAGGGCCGGATCACCACCCCCGCGCCGTTTTCTAGCGCAAAGCCCAGCACATTGGACACCGGCAGGTCGATCGAATGCTTTTCACCGGTGGCAAGGTCCACGCTCTCCCTTAACTCGTAATCCGAGAACCGGGTCACCTCAAGGCCGCCGATCTCCTTGGGAGGATGATTGCGCAGCCGGTCCATGGTTTCAGCCATCTGCTGCATGCCGCTTTCGCCCTCGCAGGTAAAGTTGCCCTGCTTGTGGACGTACACCCCATAGGTGTTGTAAATGGATTTGAGCGCGTCCAGCACGCTGATCCCCTGCTGTTTATAAAAGGAAGCCATCTCACAGATCAGCATGCTGGCCACCACCGCGTCCTTGTCCCGCACGTAGCTGCCCGCCAGATATCCGTAGCTTTCCTCAAACCCGAAGATGTAGCGGTCCTGCTCCCCGGCTTGTTCCAAAAAGCCGATCTGCTCCCCGATGTATTTAAAGCCGGTGAGAACGTTGCGAAGTTCCACCCCGTAGCGGGCGGCGATCTTCGCGATGATCTCGCTGGTGACAATGGTCTTGACCGCCACAGGACGCTCCGGCATGGTGCCGTTTTTTACACGCTCCTCACAGATGTATTGGAACAACAGCGTCCCGTCCTCGTTGCCGGAAATCAGCACGTAGTTCCCGTCCTTGTCGGGCACCGCGATGCCCACCCGGTCGCAGTCCGGGTCGGTGGCGAGCAAAAGGTCGGCCTTCTGTTCCCGGCAGACCTTTAGGCCCAGGGTGAGCGCCTCCTCGATCTCAGGATTGGGGAACGGGCAGGTGGCAAAGGTGCCGTCGGGCATCTCCTGCTCCTTGACCACCGTCACATCCGAAACACCCATCTCCTTTAAAATGGTGCGCACCGGAACATTCCCTGTGCCGTTTAAGGGCGTATAGACCACTTTCAGCCCCGCCTGTTTGCAGGCTTCGGGGTGGATGGACTGGGCCTTCACATGATGAAGATAGCTCTGGAATACCTCGTCCCCGATGTACTGGATCATCCCGTCCTGCATAGCGTCCTCGAATCCCACCAGGCGCACTCCGCGGAACAGATCGACCCGCTCAATCTTGGCGGTCACCTGGCCCGCGGCATGGTCGGTCATCTGGCAGCCGTCCTCGCCGTAACACTTGTAACCATTGTACTTGGCCGGATTGTGGCTGGCGGTGACCATGATCCCCGCCTGGCAGTGGAGCTCCCGCACCGCAAAGGACAGGCAGGGAGTGGGCATCAGCTGTTTATAAAGGTGCACCTTAATTCCGTTTGCCGCCAGCACTCTGGCCGCCTCCTTGGCGAACACGTCGGACTTGATCCGGCTGTCGTAGCTGATGGCCGCCTGGGGGGACGGATACCGCTCATTGAGATAATCCGCAAGCCCCTGGGTCGCCCGGCGGACGGTGTAGATGTTCATCCGGTTGGTGCCGGCCCCGATCACGCCCCGCAGGCCGCCGGTGCCAAACGCGAGATCACAGTAAAACCGGTCTTTGATCGCCTCCACATCCCCTTTGATCGCGGCTAATTCTTCCGCCAGATCGTGATCCTCCAAATTTTGGGACACCCACAGATTATAAGTTTCCATCTCTGTCATGTCTGTCATTCCTTTCCCGTGACCGTCTCCCGGTAGTTGTATGCATTAAAATCGCCGGCACTGTCCCGGCTGTTTTGGGCCTATTTTCTTATTTTATCATAATACACCGCCCGGGGGCTTGTCAATGTAAAACGCGTCCGCGTCCATCCACCAGTATATTCTCTTCGGCGTGTTTTTTCTGTCGATTCAGGAGAAGGCAATTGAGACAATCGCGCCGATTTTTCTTTTTCCCAAAAGCTAAATTTTCATTGCAAGGAGCGCGCAAACCCGGTATAATAAAAGCGCCGCACTTTACCCGAAAAACTCGCGCGTATGCGCAGTACACCGTAAAAGGAGCGTTTGACGATGCGTTATGAAATTCTCGGCGAACCCATGCCCGTTGTTGTCTGTTACCTGGAGGCGGGCGAGTCCATGATTACCGAAAGCGGTTCCATGTGCTGGATGGACCCGGTGTTCCAAATGGAAACCACCTCCGGCGGCCTGGGCAAGGCCTTTGGCCGGATGTTTTCAGGCGACAGCCTGTTCCAAAACATTTACACCGCTCAGGGGGCTCCCGGCAAGATTGCCTTTGCCGCCAGCTTTCCCGGTTCTATCCGGGCTGTGCAGATTACCCCCGACCACCCCGTGATCGTGCAGAAAACCGGCTTTTTAGCCTCCCAAATGGGGGTCAGCCTGTCGATCCACTTCCAGAAGAAGCTGGGTGCGGGATTTTTTGGCGGCGAGGGCTTCATCATGCAGCGGCTGGACGGAAACGGCCTGGCGTTCGTGGAGCTGGACGGCTCGGTGGTGGAATATGATCTTGCCCCCGGCCAGTCCATTTTGGTGGACACCGGCAATCTGGCCATGATGGACGCCACCTGTCAGATCAGCATCGAAAGCGTCAAGGGGATCAAAAACAAGCTCCTGGGCGGGGAGGGCTTTTTCAACACCCGGGTCACCGGACCCGGAAAAGTCGTGCTGCAAACCATGCCGGTCAGCGGCGTGGCCTCTGCCCTGGCTCCATTTTTCAACACCGGAAGCAAATAATTCGCTTTCCCGAACAAAAAACAACCGGATGGAAATTCCATCCGGTTGTTTTTTGTTTTCGTTCTGCTTATTGTATAGGTTTTATCCTCTGTATTCGCCTTTGGGCGAGCCTAAGGCCAGCACGTCTTTGCGCATCCGGGCGATCTCCTCCGCGGTGAGGGACACGTCCGCGGCCTTGGCATTTTCCAAAATGTGCTCTGGCTTTCTGGCGCCGCACAGCACGGTGGTGATGCCAGGCTGGTTCATGGTCCAGGCCACTACCAGGTCGGACAGGGAACAGCCGTGGGCGGCGATCAAATCAGCCCAGCCGTCCAGCATGTCCAGCACCCGCTTGCGGTCGGATAAATCGTACACCCAGGGGATCCGGTTGCGGCTTTCCTTTTCGGGAACCACCGTGTCCATGCGGATCTTTCCGGTGAGCAGGCCCTGCTCCAGCGGGGAGTAGGCCATGACGGACACCCCGTGTTTTTCACAGGCGGGGAGCAGGGTCTCCTCGATCCCCCGGTCGAGCATGCTGTATTTTTCCTGGATCACATCCAGCTCACCGTATTTGCAGTATTCCTCAATGTGCCCGGCGTTCACGTTGGACGCGCCGATGGCTTTAATCATTCCCTGTGCCTTTAAGTCCATCAGGCACTTCATGGTGTCTTTGACAGGGGTGAAGTACGGGGGCTCCGACTGCCAGTGGGTAAAATACACGTCCAGGTAATCGGTGTCCAGCCGTTTTAAGGACAGCTCGATTTCCCGCTTGATGGTGTCCGGCTCCAGGCAGCGGCGCACGTCCACCCCGTCGATGGAGAAAAAGTCGGTGCCCCGCTCATCCAGCCACCACAGGCCGCATTTGGTGGACAAAACCACCTGATCCCGGCGGCCTTTGATGGCCTGTCCTACAAGGCTCTCGCTTTTTCCGTATCCGTATCCGGGGGCAGTGTCCACCAGGTTGACGCCCGCGTCCAGCGCTTTGTGAATGGTCTGGATGGAACGCTCGTCATCCGAGCCGCTCCACCACTCGCCGCCGCCCATGGCCCAGGTGCCCAGGCCCACGGCGGATACTTGAATCCCGCTTTTGCCAAGCTTGCGATACAACATTTGTCCAGTCTCCTTTATGAAAAAATTGGTTTGCATTCTAAGAATTATGATAATCCTTTCACACCCGGTTTGTCAATTGGGGAGGGATACCAGGCCACGAACAGGCAAAAGCGCATGCCCTCTTTGCAACAGGATTCCCCTTGTGTCCGGCAGTTTCAACAATTAACAACAGGAAACCATCGGGGAATTGTGGAATATTGGGCGTTGAATTTTACCCGGATTTATACTACAATAAATATGTTTGATGCATTGCCGCTGTTGCGGCGATTCACATAGGGGGACGGAGGTGGCAGCGATGGCGCTCTTTTGTAAGATGCTCGATCACGGCCGCTTTGTATCCGTCGGCTCCTGCGTACCCGCAGGGGTGTCTTGCCATAGTTGCCGGGTTCAATACGGCGCGGATCATCATAAGCATCTCTATAGCTGCGGTCAAAAGCCGCAGCTTCTTTATTTACCTGATTGAAGTTCATCGGATAACTGGAGGTAACAACGATGGAAAACAAGAAAAAAGTCGCGGTCATCATGGGCAGCGACAGCGACCTGCCCGTAGTCAAGGGCGCAATCAGCAAGCTTAAAGGCTTTGACATCCCGGTGGAGGTCCATGTGATGAGCGCCCACCGCACCCCCGAAGCCGCTTGTCAATTCGCTTCCGCCGCCAAACAAAACGGCTTCGGCGCGATTATCGCCGCGGCTGGCAAAGCCGCCCACCTGGCGGGCGTATTAGCCGCCCATACCACCCTGCCGGTCATCGGTATCCCGGTGAAGAGCTCCACCCTGGACGGGCTGGATGCACTGCTGGCCACCGTGCAGATGCCCTCCGGCATCCCGGTGGCCACCGTGGCCATCGACGGGGCGGCCAACGCCGGCATCCTGGCCGCCCAGATCCTGGCGGTGTCGGATGAAGCTCTGGCGGACAAGCTGGCCCGGATGAAATCCGATATGGCCCGTGAAGTGCTGGAAAAAGACAAAGCGCTGGCGGCCAAGCTGGACGATTAGCCCGTTTAAGGAGGAGGGGATCTCCGTGGAATGGATGTCTGTGCTCATCGTCGCATTTCTTTTGATTGCGGTTATATTATGGGTTTTGTACCTGATCATCCGCGCCGGCGTGCGGGACGGCATGCTGCTGTATCGAGCTCAGATCAAAGACGCCCAAAAAGAGCAGGAACAAGCCAAGGAGCAGCACCAGGCGCTGTGCGGCAGCTGCGGCCAGTTGTATAGCGAAGAGCTGCCCGCCTGTCCTTACTGCCAGACGCCGAATGATATGGAAACATAAGCCTTTTGGGAAAACGATTGGATACGATTTGGGAGGAAATCATCATGAAAAAACTTGAACAGCTCTATGAGGGAAAAGCAAAAAAAGTGTTCGCCACCGACGTGGACGGCGTGGTCATCGTGGACTACAAGGACGACGCCACTGCCTTTAACGGCGAGAAAAAAGGCACCATCCTGGGCAAAGGCGCCATCAACAACCGCATGACCAACTACGTGTTCAAAATGCTGGAAAAAGAAGGCGTCCCCACCCATCTGGTGGAGGAATTAAGCGACCGGGAAACCGCAGTCAAAAAGGTCTCCATCGTTCCGTTGGAGGTCATCGTGCGCAACGTGGCCGCCGGCAGCTTTTCCAAGAGAATGGGCGTGGAGGAAGGCAAAGAACTGCTCTGCCCCATCCTGGAGTTCAGCTATAAAAACGACGACCTGGGCGACCCGTTCATCAACGACGACTACGCCCTGGCGCTGGGCCTCGCCACCCAGGAGGAAATCGACACCATCAAGGCGTACACCCGCAAGGTCAACGAATTCCTGAAAAAATACTTTTTGACCGTGGGCATCAAGCTGATCGACTTTAAAATCGAGTTCGGCCGCCTGCCTGACGGCACCATCATCCTGGCGGACGAAATCTCCCCTGACACCTGCCGTTTGTGGGATGTGGAAACCAATGAAAAGCTGGACAAAGACCGTTTCCGCCGGAACATGGGCGGCGAAGAACAAGCGTATCAGGAGGTTATGCGGCGCCTGCTGGGCGAATAACCCCCTTTTTTGAAAACAGGGAGGCTCCTTATTGTATGTTTAATCAACTCCATGAAGAGTGCGGCGTGTTCGGTATCTACGAGAGCCGGAGGGAAAACGTGGCCCTGTCGGCCTATTACGCTCTGTACGCCTTGCAGCACCGGGGACAGGAAAGCTGCGGCATCGCCGTCAACGACGACGGCGTGTTCACCGCCCACCGGGATTTGGGCCTGGTTCCCGAGGTATTCACCCCCCAGGTGATGGAAAAGCTGGGGCAGGGCAACATGGCAGTGGGCCATGTGCGGTATTCCACCACCGGGATGAAAAGCCGTACCAACGCCCAGCCTCTGGTGGTCCGCCACGGAAAGGGGCCTCTGGCGGTAGCACACAACGGCAACCTGACCAACGCCCGGGAGCTGCGGGAAAAGTTTGAGCAAAACGGCGGCATCTTCCACACCACCAACGACACGGAGGCCATTGCCTACGCCATCACCCAAAAGCGTCTGAAAACCGGCTCCATCGAGGAGGCGGTGGAACAGGCCATGGACGAGATCAAAGGGGCCTATTCCCTGGTGATCATGTCCCCCACCAAGCTGATCGCCGCCCGGGATCCGGTGGGCTTCCGCCCGCTGTGTATGGGGAAAACCCCGTCGGGCGCCGTTGTGTTCGCCTCGGAAACCTGCGCGCTGGACAGCCTGGGTGCTTCCTTTGTGCGGGATGTAAGGCCCGGAGAGATTGTGGTGGTGTCCGACCAGGGGGTCCGTTCCATCGAGACCCACTGCGGCGCCAAGGGGCGCCTGTGCGTATTTGAGTTTGTGTACTTCGCCCGGCCGGACAGCGTCATCGAAGGCGCAGGCGTCCACCGCGCACGGCTGCGGGCAGGGGCGTACCTCGCCCTGGAGCATCCGGTGCAGGCCGATGTGGTGGTGGGCGTGCCCGACTCAGGGCTGGACGCCGCGCTGGGTTTTTCCCGGCAGTCGGGGATCCCCTACGGGGTGGGCTTTATCAAAAACCGGTATGTGGGGCGCACCTTCATCCAGCCCACCCAGGGTGAGCGTGAAAACGCCGTACGCATCAAGCTCAACGCCTTAAAATCCACCGTTGCAGGCAAACGGGTGGTGCTGGTAGACGACTCCATCGTCCGGGGAACCACCAGCGCCCGGATCGTGAGCCTTTTGCGGGAGGCGGGGGCCACCGAAGTGCACCTGCGCATTTCCTCTCCGCCGTTTATAAGCCCCTGTTACTTCGGGACGGACATCGACAGCAAGGACAACCTGATCGCCTGCCGCCTTTCGGTGGAGGAGATCGCCCGGGAAATCGGCGCGGACTCGCTGGGCTACCTGAGTGTGGAGCACGTCCGGCAGATCGCGGAAAACGCCGGCTGCGGCTTTTGCGACGGCTGCTTTACCGGACAGTACCCGGCCGCGACTCCAAAAACGGTGTCCAAAGACAAATTTGAGTATAAAATCAGCGAACCCAAACATTAATTGAACCAAATGGCCCCGAGGGCCGGAAAGGCATGGAAACGACTATGGGCGGATTATTTGGAGTAACAGCCAAATATGATTGTATAACAGACCTTTTCTTCGGCGTGGACTATCACTCCCATCTGGGAACCCGCCGGGGCGGGCTGGCGGTTTACAGCGACAAGGGCTTTGAACGCGCCATCCACAACATTGAAAACTCCCCCTTTCGCACCAAGTTTGAGCGGGATATCGAGGATATGCACGGCCCCATGGGCATCGGCTGCATCAGTGACACCGAACCACAGCCGCTGATTATCCGCTCCCACCTGGGCAACTACGCCATCACCACGGTGGGCCGGATCAACAATCTGGAGGAGCTGGTGGAGCAGGCGTTCCAAAACGGCAGCTCCCACTTTTTAGAGATGAGCGGCGGCCGGGTCAACGCCACCGAGCTGGTGGCCTGCCTGATTAACCAGAAGGACACCATGGTGGAGGGCATTCAGCACGCCCAGGATCTGATCGACGGCAGCATGACCATGCTGATCCTCACCAAGGAGGGAATGTACGCCGCCCGGGACAAGATGGGCCGCACCCCGCTGGTGATCGGCAAAAAGGACGGCGCTCTGTGCGTATCGTTTGAATCCTTCGCCTATTTGAACCTGGGTTACCGGGACGAGCATTACCTGGGCGCGGGGGAGATCGACTTTCTGACCCCCGACGGATATGAGGTGCTGGCAAAGCCCCGGGATAAGATGAAGATCTGCGCGTTCTTGTGGACCTATTTCGGCTATCCCACCTCCTGCTACGAAGGTGTGAACGTGGAGCAGATGCGGTACGACTGCGGCCGGATCCTGGCGGAGCACGACCACACCGACGTGGATTTCGTGGCCGGAGTGCCCGATTCCGGGACCGCCCACGCCATCGGCTATGCCAACCAGTCGGGAATCCCCTTCGCCCGGCCGTTTATCAAGTACACCCCCACCTGGCCCCGGAGCTTTATGCCCCAGAACCAGTCCATCCGCAACCAGATCGCCCACATGAAGCTGATCCCCGTGGACACCCTGATCCGGGATAAAAAGCTTCTGTTCATCGACGACTCGGTGGTGCGGGGCACCCAGATGCGGGAGACAGTGGAGTTTTTATACGAAAGCGGCGCCAAAGAGGTGCACATCCGCCCCGCATGCCCCCCTATTTTATTCGGCTGCAAATATCTGAACTTCTCCCGCTCCACCTCGGATATGGACTTAATCAGCCGCCGGGTGATCCATGAGCTGGAGGGCGACGAGGGAATCAGGCATCTGGACGAGTACTGCGACGCCAAATCCAAGCGGTATGAAAAAATGGTGGACGGCATCTGCCAAAAGATGAAGGTCACCTCGTTAAAATTCCAGACACTCAAGGGAATGCTGGACTCCATCGGCATCGACCCGGAAAAGGTCTGCACCTACTGCTGGACCGGAAAAGAATAAACGCGTTAGACGGAAAGGGATAAGCATATGAAAAGCTTCAGCGATTCTTACAAAGCGGCGGGCGTGGACGTCACCGCCGGATACAAAGCCGTGGAACTGATGAAACAGCATGTGGCGCGCACCGTCACCTCCGGAGTTCTGTCCGGGATCGGCGGCTTTGGCGGCCTGTTTGAGCTGGATATGACCGGTATTCAAAAGCCGGTGCTGGTGTCGGGCACCGACGGTGTGGGCACCAAACTGAAACTGGCGTTTTTAATGGACAAGCACGACACGGTGGGCATCGACTGCGTGGCTATGTGCGTCAACGACATCATCTGCTGCGGCGCAAAGCCCCAGTTTTTCCTGGACTATGTGGCGGTGGGCAAAAATGTGCCGGAAAAAGTGGCCCAGATTGTCTCCGGTGTGGCGGAGGGCTGCGTGCAGTCCGGCTGCGCCCTGATCGGCGGCGAGACCGCCGAAATGCCCGGCTTTTATCCGGTGGACGAATACGACCTGGCGGGCTTTTCCGTGGGCGTGGTGGATAAGGATAAAATCTTAAAGCCCGACACCCAGATTCCCGGCGATGTGATGATCGGCATCGCTTCCTCCGGCGTGCACTCCAACGGGTTCTCCCTGGTGCGCAAGGTGTTCGACGTAAACGAACAGAACCTGAATACCTATTACGACGAACTGGGCGCCACTCTGGGCGAGACCCTGCTGACCCCCACCAAAATTTATGTGAAAGCCATCCTCGCCCTGCTTGAGAAGGTCGCGGTCAAGAGCATTTCCCACATCACCGGCGGCGGATTTTATGAAAACATCCCCCGCAGCCTGCCCGACGGTATCACCGCCAAAATCGACCGGAGCGCCGTCAAGGTGCTGCCCATCTTCAATTTGATCGCCAAGGTTGGGAACATTCCTGAACGGGATATGTTCAACACCTTTAACATGGGCGTGGGTATGTGCGTGGTGGTCGCTCCTGAGGACGCCGACGCCGCCGTGAAGGCCCTGCGCGCCGCCGGCGAGGACGCCTATGTCCTCGGAACGCTGGTACAGGGCGATCAGGGCGTTGTGATCGAATAAGAGAAGGCATGGGTGCAAATATGAAAAACATCGTTGTGCTGGTGTCGGGCGGGGGAACCAACCTGCAGGCCCTGATCGACGCCCAAACCCGCGGGGAGATCATAGGCGGGCGGATTGCCCAGGTGATCTCCTCGAACCCCGAGGCCTACGCCCTGACCCGGGCGGAACAGGCCGGGATTTCCACCGCTGTGGTGAACGTCAAGGACTTTTCCGACCGGAGGGAGTTTGACCGGCAGATCCTCGCCGCCCTGCGGGAGGCAAACGCCGACCTGATCGTCCTGGCGGGATTCCTATACATTCTGGGGAAAGAGCTGATCGCGGCCTATGAAAACCGGATCATCAACGTCCACCCCGCGCTGATCCCCAGCTTTTGCGGGGAGGGTTTTTACGGCCTGCGGGTGCACCAGGCGGCGCTCGACTACGGCGTGAAGCTCACCGGGGCCACTGTCCACTTTGTCAACGAACAGGCGGACGCGGGAGCCATCATCCTGCAAAAGGCGGTGGAGATAAAAAACGGCGACACCCCCGAAGTTTTGCAGAAACGGGTGATGGAACAGGCCGAGTGGAACATCCTGCCCCGGGCGGTGTCCCTGTTTTGTCAGGATAAAATCATCATCAAAGACGGCAAGGCCGTCGTGCTGGAATAAATCGGGCCGCCGCCCTGAACAAGGCGTTTCGGGCGGCTTCCCGCTTCTCATCAGAAAGGATGGAAAAGGGTTATGAAACTGCATAATTTGGCTAACGAGCTTTCGGAAAACGCTTATCCCGGCCGAGGGATCGTCATCGGCAAAAGCGGGGACGGCCGCCATATGGTCATCGCCTATTTCATCATGGGCCGCAGCGAAAACAGCCGCAACCGGGTGTTTGTCACCGACGGGGAAGGCATCAAAACCCAGGCCTTTGATCCCGCCAAGCTCACCGACCCGTCTCTGATTATCTACTCCCCCGTGCGGGTGCTGGATGGCAAAACCATCGTCACCAACGGCGACCAGACCGATACGGTCTACGATTTTCTGGCCCAGGGCAAAACCTTTGAGGACGCCCTGCGCACCCGGACCTTTGAGCCGGACGAGCCCAACTTCACCCCCCGGATCTCCGGCCTGGTGGAGGGCGGGAACTACAAGCTTTCCATCCTGAAAAGCGCGGGAGGGGATCCTTCCTCCGCCCAGCGGTTTTTCTTTGAGTACACCTCCCCTCTGGCGGGGCAGGGCCACTTTATCCACACCTACCGCTGCGACGGGAATCCCATCCCCTCCTTTGAGGGCGAGCCCACCCCTGTGGCGATCTCCGGCGACATCGACCAGTTTACCCAGACGGTGTGGAACAACTTGAA
The DNA here is from genome assembly GCA_904420045.1 of Candidatus Metaruminococcus caecorum. GTDB lineage: Bacteria > Bacillota > Clostridia > Oscillospirales > Ruminococcaceae > Metaruminococcus > Metaruminococcus caecorum. Next base: position 46,369 of record CAJFTY010000014.1, read on the forward strand.
CCCGGACAACAAGGTGTCACTGTTCACCCGGTTTATCGACCTTTCCACCGGCGAAACGGCCACCCGGATTCTCAATAAAAACGTTTGATTTTGGAGGTAATGCGATCATGGCAAACGAACTTGCGCTGAAATACGGCTGCAACCCCAACCAGAAGCCCTCCCGCATCTTTATGGAAAACGGCGGGGAGCTTCCCATCCAGGTTTTAAACGGAAAGCCCGGATACATCAACTTTATGGACGCTTTTAACAGCTGGCAGCTGGTCAAGGAGCTCAAGGCAGCCACCGGCATGCCCGCCGCGGCCTCCTTTAAGCACGTAAGCCCCGCGGGCGCGGCCATCGGCACGCCTTTGTCGGACACCCTGAAAAAAATCTACTTTGTGGACGATTTAGAGCTCTCCCCTCTGGCCTGCGCCTACGCCAAGGCCCGGGGCGCGGACCGGATGTCATCCTACGGGGACTTTATCGCCCTGTCGGACACCTGCGACGAGCAAACTGCCATCATGATCGCCCGGGAAGTCTCCGACGGCGTGATCGCTCCCGGCTACACCGACAAGGCGCTGGAAATCCTCAAAGGCAAGCGCAAGGGAAGCTACAACATCGTGCAGATCGACCCGGACTACACCCCCGATCCCATCGAGCGCCGGAACATCTACGGCGTCACTTTTGAGCAGGGCCGCAACGAGCTGGCGATCAACGCCGATCTGCTCAAAGAGCTGGTCACCGACAACAAGGAGATCCCCGAGTCCGCCAAGCAGGATCTGATCCTGTCCCTGATCACCTTAAAATACACCCAGTCCAACTCGGTGTGCTACGCCAAGGACGGCCAGGCCATCGGCATCGGCGCCGGGCAGCAGTCCCGCATCCACTGCACCCGGCTGGCGGGCAACAAGGCGGACATCTGGTTTTTGCGCCAGCATCCCAAGGTTTTAAACCTCCCCTTTGTGGAGAACATCCGCCGGCCCGACCGGGACAACACCATCGACGTGTACATCTCGGACGACTATATGGACGTACTAGCCGACGGGGTGTGGGAGCAGTTCTTCACTGAAAAGCCAGAGCCCCTGACCCGGGAGGAAAAACGCGCGTGGCTTGACACCTTAACCGGCGTTTCCCTGGGGTCCGACGCGTTCTTCCCCTTCGGGGACAACATTGAACGCGCCCACCGCAGCGGCGTGTGCTACATCGCACAGCCCGGCGGCTCCATCCGGGACGACAATGTTATCGAAACCTGCAACAAGTACGGCATTGCCATGGCGTTTACGGGCATCCGCCTGTTCCATCATTAATTTTTGCCGGCGTTATGAAAGAGGGGATCAAGGAATGAATGTACTGGTAATCGGAGGCGGAGGCCGTGAACACGCCATCATCCGCAAACTCAAAGAAAGCAAGAAAATTGCCGCGCTGTTTTGCGCGCCCGGAAACGGCGGCATCGCCAAGGACGCCACCTGTGTGAACATCGGCGCCTGCGATATCGACGGCATGGTCGCCTTTGCCAAAAAAGTTTCCATCGACTTTGCTGTGGTGGCGCCCGACGACCCGCTGTGCCTGGGGATGGTGGACGCGCTGGAAGCGGCCGGCGTCAAGTGCTTCGGCCCCAACAAGGCGGCCGCGGTCATCGAGGGCAGCAAGGTGTTCTCTAAAAACCTGATGAAACAATACGGCATCCCCACCGCAGGATACGAGGTGTTCGACGACCCGCAGGAGGCTCTTTCCTACATCAAACGCCAGAACACCTACCCGGCGGTGATCAAGGCCGACGGTCTGGCGCTGGGCAAAGGCGTGGTGATTGCCCAGAACGAAGAGGAAGCCGCAGATGCCGTCCACTCCATCATGGAGGATAAAATTTTCGGCGCCAGCGGCAACAAGGTGGTGGTGGAGGAATTCCTCACCGGCCCCGAGGTAAGCGTTTTGTGCTTTACCGATGGATATACAGTCAAACCCATGGTCTCCTCCATGGACCACAAGCGGGTGGGAGACGGCGACACCGGCCCCAATACCGGCGGCATGGGCACCATCGCCCCCAATCCCTACTACACTCCCGAGGTGGCCAAGGCCTGCATGGACTTAATCTTTCTTCCCACCGTTCAGGCCATGAACCAGGAAGGACGCCCCTTTAAGGGATGCCTTTACTTCGGACTGATGCTTACCCCAAAAGGCCCCAAGGTCATCGAGTACAACTGCCGGTTCGGCGATCCCGAAACCCAGGTGGTGCTCCCGCTGTTAAAAACCGACCTGTTCGAGATCTTCCAGGCTGTTCAGGAGGAGCGTCTGGCCCGCCTGGATGTGGAGTGGCACGACGGCTGCGCCGCCTGCGTGGTGATGGCCAGCGGCGGATATCCCAAAAAATACCAGACCGGTCTCCCGATCTCCGGGCTGGATGAAGACGGCCAGGCCCCCGGCGTTACGGTGTACCATGCGGGAACCAAGCTGGACGGCGGTCAGGTGCTCACCGCGGGCGGCCGCGTCCTGGGGGTGACCGCTGTGGGCAATACCCTGGACGAGGCGCTGCAAAAGGCCTATGCCGGTGTGGAATCCATTCATTTCGATGGGGTGCACTATCGCAAGGATATTGGCAGAAAATAAACCGGTTGTATAATAAGCTTTCAATATACAAAAAGGAGATCAGACGCCGGTCTGATCTCCTTTTTTTGTCTTTTCAGACAAAAAAACAGAAATGATTCTGTTCCTTCCCCCGTTCTCGACAAAGTTCTTCCACCTCCTGTGCTATGTTGAAGAAAAGAGAAATTTCAGGGGAAGGATGGATGTTTCGTGAAACGATTGTTTTGTCTGGTTGCCGCCCTTGTGATGCTGGCATTGGCGTCCGGCTGTACGCCTGGAGAGCTTCTGGACAGTTCTTCTGCGCCGGGCTCTTCTTCCGCAGCCGCTATCGAAGTGATTTCTTCCTGGGAAAAAGTTCCCTCGTCAAAACTGGATGCTGATTTATCGTCCAGCTCCCAGCAGTCTGTGGTCTCCGCGCCGGTGAGCTCCAAGCGGGTGGTTTCTTCCAAATCCACTGGGGAAACTCTCTCGAAAAAAGCAGCTGCAAGCTCCAGTAAGAAGGCCGCCGCATCTTCTAAGGTTGTTCGGAGTTCCTCCGCACCGGCGAAAAAAACTTCCTCTAAAGCCGAAACGCCGGTCTCTCAGATGGTGTGGGTATCCCGCACCGGGAAAAAATACCACAGCAACCCCAATTGCAGCAACATGAAAGAGCCCTGGAAAATGACACTGGACGAGGCGGTAGCCATGGGCCGCACCCCCTGTTCCAAATGTTATTAAATGAATGTTCAAATCGAACGCCCCTTAAAAAAAGAATGGAGGGCGCAACGTGTCCCCTGCCGCATAAACGGCACCATCGTTTTTCATGCTTTCGTATTGTTTCGTGGCCTTTGGCTACCGAATCAAACGTTTGGTTCAAACGTTATAGCCAGACAAAAGGCCGATAAAGCCGTGCGGGAGGAAATTTTCCTCCCGCACGGCTTTCTACGCTTATCGGACATAGCCCATCTCTTTGAGCAGCGCCCCCAACACATGGAGCCGCTCACTAATCCGTTCGTCATCTTCGCTGAGCGCCTGAGAAAACAACTGGATATCCTGGTCGATCATAGGATTGTCCGTACACACCGCCACCGTCATGGCATCCCCCTGCAGCCCGACCCGGTCGATCACCGGATGCTGCTCGTCGTACAGTTTGGGGTACTGGTACGCCTCTCGAAAATGAACCTTTGCCCGGCAGATCAGAATCGCCAGGTCAATCACCCGATGCATGGGCAGTTCCTCCGACTGGCGGGACCATTTTTCTCCGGTGTACCGCCACACCTTGGCGGAAATATCCACCTTTCCCCGGTCATTCCACTGTGCAAGACCCAAAGAAAGCCCCTTAGCGTCCGAGTCATAGGCATAGCGTCCGTCAATATTTTCGTAGTTTTCCGACACGATGACTGGCTTGTGTTTTAACGTAGTTGGAATTTTCATTTCATCTTCCTCCGAATTCATATTTACAAGTTACTAATTTAGTAATTTACTAAATTTATTATACCTGAATTTCATAATTTGTCAACCTAAAATGCAAAAAATGCGTCCCCTTTTCAAGGAGACGCATATCGATAGCAAACAATCAATGAAAACCGGTTTTCTGAGCTCGGGAAATCCTTGGCCACCGGACTGCATCAAATTGAAACCTGCTAATCTGACCAAAAAGAAAGCTCCGGCAAACAGCCGGAGCTTTCTTTTATTGTTCATTTAGAGATGCTAATCATTGTATACATTTCATATTTTTACAGTTATAAAAATTAAGATTTTATGCAAATTCAACATTTTTTAAAGGTGTTTTTCTATGCAGCTATATATTGAAATTACTGGCAATTTCGTCTATACTTTTCTTATAAAAGAAATGGAGTTACGTGATGAAACAGAATCAACAATCCGACTTAAAAAGTACATAGAACAGTGGATGCTATCGTTCATGTCCCTTGAAGTGAACGAGTTCAATAGATTGGTCGTTTTCGAACGGATCATGATCTATGGAATTAAAGGGCTTGTGGGTTAAAATTTGACTCACAAGTCCTTTTTTCGAACCATTTCACAAAAAAGGAGGTGTAGAAATGAGACAAGCAATATGCAATCTGATCAACGCAGCCTTATATACCGCATGGTAGAAAGGAGAGCCATTGAAAATGAGAAAAAAACTGCACATCAATTTTGCGTTTCGTCAAAAGAAAAAGGGGGCCATATTTAAGGTTTGTCTCAAGCATCGCACAACTGAAAAAAACGGCTGTAAAGATTGCGCCTTTACAGTAATCGTCCAAATCAATATAAAAGCCTTAAAAATAGCTGCCCCTTTTACCGCGACAGGCATCATCCTAGTATGGGGATTAAACTATACTGAGTTTGAGCATGTCATTCAGTTGTTCCAGAATTTATTATAGCAGGTTTAGATACAAGAATCAAGTTAAACGGTATGGCTTCATTTATGAAAGGAGGGCAAATGACAGGCATAGATAAAAAAGGCAGCTCGTACGATGTGAATTGCTGACAAGTGACCAGATCGTAATCCTAAAGATAAACAGGCTGTTTTTCCCTTCATTAGTAGCTGGGAACTCTTAAAGGGCCAGATGAATATACTGGCAATAAAACCACAAGAAAGTTGAGAACGGCCATGACACGATGGAATCACAGCCTACAAGAATATAAGCATCCGATTTGCCCAGGATGCAATCCGATCCCCTGCTGCACCGGGTCTATTGGACCTACAGGAGCCACAGGCCCTACCGGACCCACCGGACTTCAAGGGGTGCAGGGCATCCAGGGCCCCCAAGGCGTTCCAGGCCCGACTGGGCCCACTGGCCCTACGGGAGTCACCGGGACGACGGGAACTGGAGCTACAGGCCCTACAGGCCCCACAGGTGCTACAGGCACTACGGGGGCCACCGGGCCGCAGGGGGTGCAGGGCCCTCGGGGAGTTACTGGTTCCACCGGCCCTACCGGGCCCACCGGAGCTACTGGCCAGACCGGATCTGCCGGTATTCAGGGACCAATGGGCACCACAGGCCCTACAGGAGCCACAGGTCCTACCGGCCCCACTGGGCTTCAAGGTGTGCAGGGCATCCAGGGGCCCCAAGGCGTTCCAGGCCCTACGGGGGCCACCGGGGCGACGGGAACTGGAGGAGCTACAGGTCCCACAGGCGCTACAGGCCCTACGGGCGCCACTGGGCCGGCTGGATCTCCTCCCGACGATGTATTCGCTTCTTTTGCAAACTATATGGCGTCTTTCCCCAGCGGAACTCTGATCAGTATGTATCCTTCCATTACGGATCCTACTGGTCAGATCACCCCGACGGATTTACAACATATTTCTCTGGCAGCCGGTTATTATCTGGTCAGTTATAATATTTCCGTTCTGTTTGACGAAAAAAATTATATGCAGGTGACTCCCTCTTACAATTCGGCTGCTCATCTGGACACCGGCGTCTATTTTATGACCGGGGAAGGCCGTTCTACCGCCAACGGGTCGTCGCATTTTATTCTGCGGGCGCAGGTGCCAACCGTATTCACCCTCACCTATTCCGGGTCTGCCACTGCATATGACCTTCAGCTTAATCTGACGATTGTAAGGCTCAACAGACCCTTATAAGCTTCAAAAAGGCCGGGAATGTTCCCGGCCTTTGAGCGTGTCGACTTTGTCGACAACGCTCTGGAAGAGGGGGAACCCCCTCTTCCAACATCTCCCCGCAAATCCCATAGACATGGGATTTGCCGTCGGCAAAACCGCCGCACATGTCGCCGGTTTTGCAATTTTTATCGGATCCATATAGGTTTGTCTACAGTCAAAAAGGCCGGGAATGTTCCCGGCCTTTTCATGTTCTGCGGCAAACACTTTGCATCTTGTGGTATTTACGATTTGTTCCTTCCTGCTAAGAAAGTCCACTGAACAGGCAAAGCCCCTGGAACCAACCCGTTCCGGGGGCTTTGCCTGTTTTCCACGTTACATCTGACACCGAGACTGAAACGCCTGGATCACGTTTTCCGCGACAGCGTTCACCTTGTCAAAATCCACGGCGGCCAGATAAAAGGCTTCCAGTTCGTCGTGGTTTGCCTTGGCCTCTTTTAAAATCGCCACCGCTTCTTCAAACAGCTCGGTGGCCGCTTTTTTGTTAAAGCTGATTCGCTGTTTTTTCTTCCGTAGTTTTTCAATGTCGGTAAACCGGCTAAAATTGATAACCCGGAATGGCTTTGCTCCGGTGTCTACAAACTTATTGGCGGTCACAAATCCCAGGGAGAGCTCCGGGATCAGCAGATGCTCCACCCGCACGGTGGGCTCCAGCGGACAGTAACAGGCGTATACCTCGTATCCGGCGGCCACGGCGGCATCCAGCAGTTTTGCCATCAACATCCGGGAAACCGCGCCGAAGTCGTCCCGGATCACATAGACCCGCTGGCACAGGGCGGATACCGTTTCCCCATACATCAAAATCCCCTTGGGCGTCACAGCGGACAGCAGCCGCTTGTGCGCTCTGCCCACGCTCCCTTTTTTGACAGGGAGCTCCTTATGAATCAGCTTTTTGGCAAACAGCTGCACTTTGGCATAATCCGTACACTCGGCGGCAATGGTTTCATTGTCCGCCAGCAAAGCACGCGCCGCTTTTAAGTAACGGGTACATCTGGCGTGAAACGCCTTGTTCTTTAAGCTTAACCTCACAATCTCCTCACGGCTTTGATCCAAAAGCGCCTCGTCCCAGCAGGCGCACAGGTTCACCGTAGTCTGGCATGCACCGGGAAAGCCCGGCTCGATCACATGGGGAGCCGTTCCGTCCGCGATGGAGGCGTTGGCCGTCTTGCCGATCACCCCGTCCAGAGAGTCCGGGTCCGAGGAGCAGTGAATGCGCTCGATCTGCTCATCTGCCCCCTCCAAAACCTTCGCCACCCGTTTCATCAGGCTGGATTTTCCCGTGCCAGGTCCGCCTTTAATCACATAGCCCCGATGACCGTTTTGGATATCCACAAGCTCTTCAAAATATCCGGCAAATCCCGCCGGCGAGTTCGCTCCCAGAAAAAAATCAAGGATTTTGCTGTCTTTTTCCAGTTCCATTCGCTCATTCCGCCCTTTCATCAAAATATAAGCACAACAATCCCCGATTGCACCTTGTTGTATCCTATGCCAAAGTGTACTTCTTTGACACATGCGGAGCTTTAAAAAAACAATTGCATTCGGGAGGCTCACTCTCCCCCCATCAAGCCGGGGATGGGTTGTCCTTCCGACCCATTTTTACGCTCTGCTGATTCATATGAAAATTGGTGTTTTGTTTTACAAAAGCCGGATTGATAACCCGGCAGGTATTTCTGTAAGGAATTTTTCACAGGAAGGATAAGAAAGCTCGGGTAATAAAAAGGATGGTGCCGCTTGCGCGGCAGACAGCACAGTGTGCCGTCAATCCTTTTTGTAAGAAACGTCTACGAACAGGACAGCAGGGCTAAGGCGATAAAAATACCGGTTTTGCGAAGCAAAAGCCGGGTCGTTGACCCGGCAGGTATTTTTGTAAGGAACGTTCCACGGGAACGTTCTATTTGCTTTTTCACCGGAAAAATGATATGATAATTTTAATTGTATATAATAATCCCGGCGGGGATTTTATACTTCAATTGCATCAAGTTAAGGAGTCGTTGAAGATGGCACAAAACGGACAAAAAAAGATGGTGGAAGAAATCACTTCCATGAACGAAGATTTTGCCAAATGGTACACCGACGTGGTCAAAAAAGCGGAGCTGATGGACTATTCCTCCGTTCGCGGCTGCATGGTGATCCGCCCCTACGGCTACGCGATCTGGGAAAATATCCAGAAGGATCTGGACGCGCGGTTTAAAGCCACCGGGCACGAAAACGTCTATATGCCCATGTTTATCCCCGAAAGCCTTTTGCAGAAGGAAAAAGACCACGTGGAGGGCTTCGCCCCCGAAGTGGCCTGGGTGACCCACGGTGGCAGCGAAAAGCTCACCGAGCGGCTTTGTGTGCGGCCCACATCCGAAACCCTGTTCTGCGAGCATTATCACAACGTGATCCACTCCTACCGGGACCTGCCCAAGCTCTACAATCAGTGGTGCAGCGTGGTCCGGTGGGAAAAAACCACCCGTCCCTTCCTGCGCACGGCGGAGTTCCTCTGGCAGGAGGGCCACACCATGCACGAAACCGCCGAGGAAGCCATGGAAGAAACCCTGCGGATGCTGGACGTGTACGCCGACTTCTGCCGGGAAAGCCTGGCCATTCCGGTGTTAAAGGGCCAAAAGACCAAAAAGGAGCAGTTTGCCGGTGCGGAGGCCACCTACACCATCGAAGCCATGATGCACGACGGCGTGGCGCTCCAGTCGGGAACTACCCACTATTTCGGCGACGGGTTTGCCAAGGCGTTTGACATCACTTACACCGGTCGGGACAACAAGCTCGCCTATCCTCACCAGACCTCCTGGGGCGTGTCCACCCGTCTGATCGGCGGCATCATCATGACCCACGGCGACGACAACGGCTTGGTGCTCCCCCCCGCCATCGCCCCCATCCAAGTGGTGATCGTCCCCATCGCCCAACACAAGGAAGGGGTTTTGGAAAAGGCGAACGAGCTGTACAGCCAGATCAAGGAATACGCCCGGGCCAAACTGGACGACCGGGACAACTCCCCCGGCTGGAAGTTCGCGGAGTACGAGATGAAGGGCGTTCCCCTGCGGCTGGAAATCGGCCCCAAGGACATCGAGGCCGGCCAGTGCGTGCTGGTGCGCCGGGACAACCGGGAAAAAATCACCGTGCGGCTGGACGAGCTGGCCACTGCCATCCCTGCGGCGCTGAAAGCGGTTCACGACGGGTTGTATGAGCGTGCCCTGCAAAACCGGGAGGAAAAAACCTACACCGCCACCACCTGGGAGGAGTTCGCCCAGATCGCCCAGCAGGGCAACGGCTTTATCAAAGCCATGTGGTGCGGCGACGAAGAGTGCGAAAACAAGATCAAAGAGCTGACCGGTATCAAATCCCGGTGCATCCCCTTTGAAGAGGAGCACCTGTCGGATCACTGCGTCTGCTGCGGAAAACCCGCCAGCAAAATGGTGTACTGGGGCCGCCAGTATTAACCAGTCCTGTTTCATCCGCCGAAAAGCCCAACTGATAAAAGGAGCCCCAAACCATGAAGACCTCAAAAACAACCGATCTTTTGGTCTACCTGCTGTTTGCGGGCATCCTGGTGATGTTCGGCATCCTGTTTTTTGTCTTTTTTAAAACCGGCCACTTCGAGCTTCAGCAGGAGCGCCTCTCTCTAAAGCCGGACGTCAAGCGGGTGGTCATCGTCTCCAACGCCTCGATGGTGGAAATTCATAAGGCCCAGGAGGACAGCCCTTATCTGCTGTACGACCGGCAGGTGGCCGACAACACCAAAGACGAAATCAAGGTGGAGCAGTCGGACGGCGCAGTCACCTTGACCATCAACCGGCAGAAGAGCAACCGGATCACCAACATGGGCGCGTCCTCCGCCAAGGTGGCGCTGTACCTGCCTCAGAATTCCTCGGTGGAGGTGTCTTTAAAGCTTGATCTTTTAAAGCTTTCGGTAAAAGACGCGTCGTTCGGGTCACTGTCGGTGGACTCCCGGCTGTTTCTCCTGTCCGCCGAGCAATGTAAGATCCGGCATCTTTCCCTCAAGGGGAATGTAGGCTCGGCCGATCTGAAAGGCGCCTTGTGCGACACGGTCACTGCAAAGCTCAACGTGGGCAATCTGACGGTGGAAGGACTCGATCCCGATCAGGGAATAGAGCTCAAAAGCAGGATCAACCTAGGCCGGGTTGACACCGGCCTGCCTATGGACTTCGGCACCTGGGGTATTGTGGTCAACGACCAGGCCACCCGTGCCTGCGGCCAAGCGGCGGCAAAATACGATCTGGACATTAATTTGGCCAATGTGGCGTTGAAATAGCCTTTAACCACAAGAAAATTTGTTGAAACCGCTCGATATTCTTGACAGGAATGCGGAATTGTTATAGAATATAACTTATAATATGTTGGTTTACGCATGTTACAAAAATTGCATAAGATTGCATAAAAATTTCGGAAAAGGAGGTTTGATGTTGTAAAATGAATACCCCAACAGTACTACTGTTTTGCGTGATCGCTTTTGTCGTCGGCGCAATCCTGTTCGGCGCGATCGCCTTTTTTATGGGCATCGCTTACCGCAAGCGCGGGGCGGAAGCCGAGATCGGCTCCGCAGAAGAACAGGCGAAAAAAATTCTGAACGACGCTGCCAAGGCGGCGGAGACCAAGAAAAAAGAAGCGCTGATCGAAGCAAAAGACGAGATACATAGACTTCGCACCGAAGCGGATAAGGATTTAAAAGACCGCCGCAGTGAAGTTTTCCGTCAGGAGCGCAGAATACAACAAAAGGAAGAATCATTAGACCGCAAACTGGAAAACCTAGAAAAGAAGGACGAACAGCTTCAGGAAAAGCTCCGCCAGGCGGAGGATAAGCTCCAAGAGGCCGAGGTGATTAAAAAAAGCCAGATCGACTCGCTGGAGCGCATTTCCGGCCTGACCGCCGAGCAAGCCAAAGATCAGCTTTTAACCGAATTGGAAAACGAGCTGGCCCACGAAAAAGCCATGAAGGTGGCCAGCTACGAGCAGCAAACCAAGGACGAGGCCGAGGCCAAAGCCCGGGATCTGTTGTCTTTGGCGATCTCCCGCTGTGCGGCGGACCACGTGTCCGAAGCCACCGTGTCGGTGGTTCCCCTTCCCAACGACGAGATGAAAGGCCGGATCATCGGCCGGGAGGGCCGCAACATCCGCACCTTGGAAACCCTGACCGGCGTGGATTTGATTATCGACGACACACCGGAAGCAATCACCCTGTCCTGTTTCGATCCTGTCCGGCGTGAAATTGCCCGGCAGTCTTTGGAAAAACTGATTTCGGACGGGCGCATCCACCCTGCCCGCATCGAAGAAATGGTGGAAAAATCCCGCCGGGAAGTGGAACAGAAGATCCGTGCCGCCGGCGAGCAGGCTGTGTTGGAAACCAATGTCCACGGCCTGCATCACGAGCTTGTTAAGCTCCTGGGCCGTCTGCGCTACCGCACCAGCTACGGGCAGAATGTGCTCAATCACTCCATCGAAGTCTCGTTCCTGGCCGGTATTATGGCCGCGGAACTGGGCGTGGACGAGGCTTTGGCCAAACGGGCCGGCCTGCTTCACGACATCGGCAAGGCGCTCAACCACGAAATTGAGGGCTCTCATGTGGAAATTGGCGTAGACGTCTGCCGCAAATACAAGGAAAGTCCCGAGGTGTTGCACGCCATCGAAGCCCACCATGGCGACGTGGAACCCAAAACGGTGGTCGCATGTCTGGTTCAGGCGGCGGATGCGGTTTCGGCAGCCCGTCCCGCAGCCCGGCGTGAAAACCTGGAAAACTATATCAAGCGTCTGGAAAAACTGGAGGAAATCGCCTGCTCCTTTGAGGGTGTGGAAAAATCCTTCGCCATCCAGGCGGGCCGGGAAATCCGTATCATGGTCAAGCCAGAAGTCATCAACGACGAAAAAATGGTGCTGGTGGCACGGGATATCGTCCAGAAAATTGAAAATGAACTGGATTACCCCGGACAGATCAAGGTTTCGGTTATCCGGGAAAGCCGCGCCATCGACTTTGCAAAATAGTCAAACTCAACTCGGACATCCAGAAAACGCTGCCTGGTCTTTCAGGACAGCGTTTTCTTTCGCTTACAGCCAGAAACAATACCATTCGAACAAAAGAAAGGAAACGTTCATGTCTATGAAAAAAACTTTATCCGCGTTTGCAGCGGCGCTTCTGACTGGCGCGCTGCTGCTGAGTGGTTGCTCCTTTGGCCGTTCTCCACAGGGTACCGGCAGCTCCTTTCCCGCCGTCTCCAGCGAACCCATGTCTTCTCTTACGAGTTCCCCGGAGCTTGTAAGCGCTTTGGAAAGTTCGGCGGCATCCGCTTCGTCGCTTTTCCCGGCAAGTTCCAAGACTTCCACCTCCTCCGCCGGAAAAACGTCCTCCAAGCAAGCGGTGTCCTCCAAGAAAAATCCACCCGCTTCTTCCTCCAAGGCGGCAAAGCCCTCGTCCTCCAAGGCGGCGGTGGCTTCTAAAAAGCCGGACACGGGCAAAGCCAGTTCCTCCCCTGCGGCAGACTCCAGCACCTTTGTTCAGGAGGTGTTTAAGCTGGTCAATCAGGAACGGGCGAAGGAGGGCCTTCCCGCACTGAAACTGGATGCAACGCTCTGCCAGGCTGCCCAAAAGCGGGCAAAAGAGATTAAGACCAAATTTGACCACACCCGCCCGGACGGAACCGGCTGTTTTACCGTGTTTAAGGAGTTTGGCATCTCCTATATGGCCGCAGGCGAAAACATCGCCGCGGGCCAGACGACTCCCAAACAGGTCATGAACGGCTGGATGAATTCAAAGGGACACCGGGCCAATATTATGAGCGGCGATTTTAACTCCATCGGCATCGGCTTTGACAACAACCACTGGGTGCAGCTGTTTATTGGATAGCGAGTGTACAAAAAGGACGGGTGAAAACGCACCCGTCCTTTTTCTTTCCTGACAAGACTACAACTCTTTTTTCTCAAAAATCCTCACCGACGCCAGGTAAGATATTCCCAGCGCGGCGGCCGCCGCCACCGGCAGCAAAACAATCACCTGGTCCAGCCAGCTTGCCGGCTGCACCGCGTACATGCTCCGCTGAACCAGGCGGCCTCCTCCCCAAACGACGACCAGTGGAAGGCAAAGGCTTAATAACATCACCAGGCGGGCTTTTTCCACCCCGAATTTGAAGATCAATGGCAGCATCAGGCTGCCGAACAACAGTCCCACCGACAGGATGAGCACAGTTTGCAAAAGCCCATCCAGGAACGCGGACGCCGGCGCTCCGGTGGACGCCAGGCGGACAAATTCTCCCGCTAGGGCGATCAGCGTTCCAGCCCCCGCCGCTATCAACATAAACAGGTACTTTTCTCCCACCATCTGCCGCCTGCTGACTGGCATGGACAGCGCGTACACATCCCACTTCGCCATATGGTCATAGCTCATGGTGCTGATGGTCAACGTTGTGCCCATCAAAATTGCCATTCCGGCGAACAGCCCGCCTCCCTGCGGGATAAACACCACTCCGAACACCACCAGCATCACAGCTAATAGTCCCATTGTTTTTTTCAGATTATAAAAATCCTTCAGCAATAACCCCTGCATCGGTTTCTTCTCCTTTCCAAACGCACGGTCCGCTACCGCTACAAATTGCGGCCCCGGATGTGAAACAGCATGATATCCTCTAGCGAGGCCGGATCAAGGATCAGGCCCGGGCGCAAAAGCCCAAGCTCCCGCCGGTTTTGCACCAGCGCCTCCCATCCAAACTGGTGATCCCGCACCTTGACCACGTATTCCTTGGGCACCTTGGCCAGATCCTCTCTGCCGCACCGGAGAACCCCCATGCTCTCTAAAAGACGGTCTTTTTCCCGAGATAAAAGCACTTTTCCCTCGTGGAGAAAGGTGACATAATCCGCGATTTTGTCCAGGTCGCTGGTGATGTGGGAGGACAGCAGGACCGCATGTTCCTCGTCCTGGATAAAATCCTGAAAGATGTCCAAAATTTCTTCCCGGACCACCGGGTCCAGCCCCGCGGTGGCCTCGTCCAGGATCAGCAGCCGGGGATGGTGCGCCATAGCCGCCGCGATGCTCAGCTTGCGGCTCATCCCCTTGGAAATCTCCGACACCTTTTTGTTATGGGGAACGGCAAACGCCTTCAAGGTGCGAAGATACAGGTCCTGATCCCAGCCTTTATAAATCCGCCGCAGCACCGCGCCGATCTCAAGAGGCGTCAGGTTGCCATGAAAATGGCTGTCGTCAAATACCACGCCGACCTGCTCTTTGATGGCCTGGTCGTCGCGGCCTGCGTCCATCCCCAGAATGATTACGGTTCCCTCATCCCGTTCAATCAGATTGAGCATAGCTTTGATCGCGGTGGTTTTTCCGGCGCCATTTTCTCCAATCAGCCCCATGATACACCCTTTAGGAATGGAAAAAGAGATATGATCCAGCAAAAAGCTTGGGTATTGTTTGGTCAGATCTTTGATTTCAAGTGCGTTTTCAGTCATAATCAGCCGCCTCTTTCTAACAAATTGTATATCTTATTTGATTTATTCCTCATTGTATAACATGTTGAGCACATCCACCAGCTCTTCGCAGGTGATCCCGCTGCTTTTGGCTGTGTCCACCGCCTGCTGAAGGAATTCCTCCGCCTGGCGGAGCTGCTGTTCACGCACCAGATCCAGGTTGCGGCCCGCCACAAAGCTCCCCTTTCCGGGGACGGTTTCGATGAAACCGTCCCGCTCCAAATCGCTGTATGCCCGCTTGGTGGTGATTACACTGATGCGGAGATCCTTTGCCAGCAGACGCATGCTGGGCAAAGCAGTCCCCTGGGGAAGCTCTCCCCGGATGATCTTGTTTTTAATTTGGGAGGTGATCTGCTCGTAAATAGGTTTGTCGCTGGAATTGCTGATCAGAATGTCCATGCCGTTCCTCCTGGCATATTGTGTATATTATCTATACACAATATACACGAATCCTATGCACTTGTCAAGAGGATTCTTTTCGTTTTCCCGCAAATTGTTTTCCCTGCAAAGTTTTATAATCCCTGTTCAACAACAAGAAAAGGCGGCGCTTTTTGCGCCGCCTTTTCTTGGTTTTAAAAGCCATATTTTCTCCAGAACAAACTTTGAGTATCTTGCTCCCGTATTATTTTTACTTATATTTTTTCAGTTCTTCGATTGTTTTTTCACATACGTCCAGTTCGGTCTTGTAGATTTTCTCTTTCGCTTTTAACTTTTTATGATACTCCTCTAAAAAGGGGAGAAAGCGAATATCCTTGGAATACGCAATTACTTTGAAATACTGTGTTCCATAGTATTCTCTTTTTTGCGAAAACAGCTCTAAAAACCATTCGATCCCGAGCCTTTGTTCTTTTTTCGAAAGAGTTTTAAACTCCACTGCGGCCGTGTCAGCCGCCCGTCCCATGGATTTTCCATAGGTTTTAAATGCAAACGCTTCATAGAAAAACTGAAATTTTTTGGAATGCAGCTTTGGATGCAGTTTCATCTGGCCCCCCGTTCTGCTTGTTGCCATTGACTCCATCGTTGGAACGCGCCTTGCCCTGGACGCACCATTATTACAAAATGCCCCGTCCCTTTCAGGAAAGAGACGGGGCAGACTGGTTGATTCCAATCAATTAGTTGAACAGCGGGGAAACCGGCTTGTCCTCGTAGATGCGGGCGATGGCCTCCGCAAACACGGGAGCCACCGGCAACATGGTGATGTTGGGAAGCTGTTTTTCCTCCGGCAGGGCGATGGTGTCCAGCAAAACAAGCTCTTTAATCACGCTGTTTTTAATCCGGTCGATGGCAGGGCCAGACAGCACGCCGTGGGTGGCGCAGGCGTACACCTCTTTCGCGCCGTTGTCCATGATGGCCGCCGCCGCGTTGCACAGGGTACCGGCGGTGTCAATCATGTCGTCCACCAGGATGACCCGCTTGTTTTTCACCTCGCCGATGATGTTCATGACCTCGCTGACGTTGGCCTTCTGGCGGCGTTTGTCCACGATTGCCAGCGGAGCATCAAACCGCGCGGCGAAGTTCCGGGCCCGGGTGACTGACCCCAGGTCGGGGGAAACCACCACAAAATCCTCTTTGCAGTCGCTGAAGCGCTCGATAAAATGGGGAACCAGGATCGGCACGCCCAGCAGGTGGTCCACCGGGATGTCAAAAAATCCCTGGATCTGCGCGGCGTGCAGATCCATGGTCAGCACCCGGTCCGCACCCGCGGTGGTGATTAAATCCGCCACCAGCTTTGCAGAGATCGGGTCGCGGGCCTTGGCCTTGCGGTCCTGGCGGGCATAGCCGAAGTAGGGGATTACTGCGGTGATTCGACCGGCGGATGCACGCTTAAACGCGTCGATCATAATCAGCAGCTCCATCAGGTTGTCGTTGACCGGCTGGCTGGTGGACTGCACCACAAACACGTCGGAGCCGCGCACCGACTCCTGAATCGAGACGGAGATCTCCCCGTCACTAAAGGTGATGACGTTGGACTTACCCATGGGCAGCCCCAGCTCCTTGGCGATCTGTTCCGCAACGGCGGGGTTGGAATTTGCGGTAAAAATTTTAATATCCTTACCATGTAAATTCATTGTAGTTTCCCATTCCTTTCAGCGCTATCTTCTTGATCTATGAAATATAAAATTATTTCCAACAGTTCCAGGCGGCTTTACACCTTTTTCTTTCTGTCTCTGAGTTTGCGCTCGGCAAAGCCTTCTTTGTTTTCCTGTTTGCTGCGGGCGATGGCCAGCGCCCCGTCTGGCACGTCCTTGGTCACCGTGGAGCCGGCGGCAGTATACGCCCCGTTGCCCACCTTTACAGGGGCCACCAGATTGGTGTTGCAGCCGATAAACGCGTCATCCCCGATCTGGGTGCGGAACTTGTTGACGCCGTCGTAGTTGACGGTCACAGTGCCGCAACCAAAGTTGACATTTTTACCCACGTCGGAGTCGCCTACATACGTCAAATGGGCCACGGCTGTACCCTCCCCGATCACGGAGTTTTTCACTTCCACAAAATCTCCGATCTTCACATGGGACTTGATTTCGCTGCCCGGCCGCAGGTGGGTGAACGGTCCGATCTTCACCTGGGAGTGGACCTTGCTCTGGTACGCCTGCACAGCGTTTAACACGGTGTCGTCGCCTACAAAGGTGTCCTCCAGCAGGGTGTTCGGGCCGATGACGCAGTTTTCACCGATCTCGGTGTACCCCCGCAGGATGGTCCCGGGCAGGATGGTGGTTCCCGCGCCAATCTGCACGCTGGGGGCGATCACCACGCCGTCGGTGGTGACAAACTCCACCCCATTCGCCATGTGCGCTTCCAAAATCCGGTCCCGTGCGATTTCATTGAGCTCGCAAAGGGTTTTTCGGTCGTTGGCGCCTAAAATCACGTCGCTGTTGTCCGCGCAGTAGGCTCCGGCCTTTTTGCCCTTGTTTAACAAAAGGGCCACCGTGTCGGTCAGGTAGTACTCCCCCTGGGCGTTGTCGCAGGTCAGTTCCTCCAACACCGCCAGCAGATCGTCGGTTTTAAACCAATAGGTCCCGGAGTTGACCTCCCGGATCAAAAGCTGGTCTTCGTCCGCGTCCTTTTGCTCCACAATCCCCGCGATGCCGCTGTCGTTGCGCAGAATCCGCCCGTATCCGCCAGGCTCATCCAGCTCCGCTGTAATCACCGTCACCGCGTTGTTCTGCCTGGTGTGGACCTCAAGCGCGCTTTGAATGGTACCCGCGTCCATAAACGGCGCGTCCCCGCACAGCACCAGGACATTGCCGCCCGCAAACTCCCGCAGGTACTCCCGCGCCATCATCACCGCGTGGCCGGTTCCCCTGCGCTCGCTCTGAAGCACGGTGCGGTAGTTTCCTTCCAAGAAAGCCTCCACCTGATCGGCGCCGTTTCCGGTGACGACGCACAAATTTGTGAGCTCCGCCTGCTCACAGGAAGCGATCACCCACGCCAGCATGGGGGTGAACAAAACCTCGCATAAAACCTTGGGCTTTTTGCTTTTCATCCGTTTGCCGTCGCCCGCGGCCAGGATCACCGCACAATTGTCCTGCAAAACAAGACTCCCCTTTCGTTTCCACGTTTTTCTATTGTCAAAATCCGGCGGATTTTTCCGCAAAAAGGCGCAAAAATCCGTATCATAACAACTATCTATTCTCTATTATTGCAATTTTTACTAGGTTTTGCAAGCCCTAACCGGAAACTTTAATCAATAAGTTCAAATTTTCTCTTTTTTCAAAAAAAAATCCAGAAAGAACTGGAAAATTACTATCAACTCTGATATAATGAGCCTTAAGCCTGACTGTCCGGTATTTTGCCCGGTTTGACGGGACAAAATACCCCGGAAAACTTCCTTGCCGCCGCCGTTTTAACAGGCGCGGACAAGTTTTCCGTGAAAACCGGAGGGCAGCCTACACGGTGATTCCAAAGCTTGCAAAGCCGGACGGTTTTTGCGGGCTTTGAGTCGTGTAAGAAACCTGTAATAAAAAATTGGAGGTAGTGTAACAGTGAGCAAAAAGTACGTGTATCTTTTCTCCGAAGGCAACGGCTCCATGCGGGAGCTGCTGGGCGGCAAAGGCGCCAACCTGGCTGAAATGACCAAATTGGGCCTGCCGGTTCCCCAGGGCTTTACCATTTCCACCGAGGCCTGCACCCAGTATTATGAGGATGGCCGTAAAATCAACGACGACATCCAGGCCGAGATCATGGAATACATCACCAAGATGGAAGAGATCACCGGCAAAAAATTCGGCGACCTGGAAAACCCTCTGCTGGTTTCTGTTCGTTCCGGCGCCCGTGCTTCGATGCCCGGTATGATGGACACCATCCTCAACCTGGGCCTCAACGAGGACGTGGTGGAGGTCATGGCGAAAAAATCGGGCAATCCCCGTTGGGCGTATGACTGCTACCGCCGTTTCATCCAGATGTACTCCGACGTGGTTATGGAAGTCGGCAAAAAATATTTTGAAGAGCTCATCGACGAGATGAAAGCGAAAAAGGGCGTCACCCAGGACGTAGAGCTGACGGCGGACGACTTAAAAGAGCTGGCCAACCAGTTCAAAGCGGAATACAAAGAGAAAATCGGTTCTGATTTCCCCACCGATCCCAAAGAGCAGCTGATGGGCGCCGTCAAAGCAGTGTTCCGTTCGTGGGACAACCCCCGCGCCAACGTGTACCGCCGCATGAACGACATTCCTTACTCCTGGGGCACCGCTGTCAACGTCCAGATGATGGCGTTCGGCAACCTGGGCGATACCTCCGGCACCGGCGTTGCGTTCACCCGTAACCCCGCTACCGGTGAAAAGAAACTGTTCGGCGAATTTTTGATGAACGCTCAGGGCGAAGACGTTGTGGCCGGCGTTCGGACTCCTCAGACCATCGACCAGCTCAAAGAGGTTATGCCTGAGGTTTATAATCAGTTCGTTGAGATCTGCCACACCCTGGAAAACCACTACCGCGACATGCAGGATATGGAGTTCACCATCGAGGACAAGAAACTCTATATGCTCCAGACCCGTAACGGTAAGAGAACCGCTCAGGCGGCTCTGAAGATCGCCTGCGACCTGGTGGAC
>CAJFTY010000015.1 GCA_904420045.1 Candidatus Metaruminococcus caecorum
AGTGACTCTCCACCGTTTGTCCTTGGAGATGGGACGGGTTTCCATGATCTGGACCTTGTCGCCGATGTTGCATGCGTTTTCCGCGTCATGCGCTTTGAACTTCACGGTGCGTTTGATGATCTTTTTATAAAGGGGGTGCCTTACGTTGTCCTGGATGGCAACCACGACGGTTTTATCCATTTTGTTGCTGACAACTTTTCCAACCCTGGTTTTTCTCAGGTTTCTTTCGCTCACAGCTTACTCCTCCCTTCGTCTTACTGCGCGTCGGCTTTCAGTTCCATTTCGCGCATAACCGTTTTTATGCGAGCAATGTCTTTTTTGACAGCCTTAATGCGCATCGGATTCTCAAGCTGGTTTACAGCAAGCTGGAAACGAAGGTTAAAAAGCTCAGCCTTGAGTTCTTTTTCCTTAGCACTTAATTCGTTCATGTTCAGATCGCGAATTTCAGAAGCTTTCATTATTGCTCACCACCCTGTTCATCCTTTTTCACAAACTTGCACTTGATGGGCAGTTTGTGCATAGCAAGACGCATTGCTTCTCTGGCGTCCTCTTCGGCAACGCCGGCGATTTCAAACATCACACGGCCCGGTTTGACAACCGCTACCCAGTACTCGGGAGAACCTTTACCGGAACCCATTCGGGTTTCAGCGGGTTTCTCGGTGACGGGTTTGTCCGGGAAAATCTTGATCCAGACCTGGCCGCCACGCTTGGTGTAACGGGTCATGGCGATACGGGCTGCTTCAATCTGGTTGGAAGTAATCCACGCGGGCTGTAACGCCACCAGGCCGTACTCGCCATGGCTGACGGTGGTGCCGCGGGTCGCTTTACCGGTCAGACGTCCTCTGTGGACGCGACGGTATTTCACACGTTTTGGCAGCAGCATTATTTACTTCCTCCTTCCCTGCGAGGAGCCCTTCTGCGATCAAAGCGAGGTTTTTCTTCCTTCACTTCGCCCTTGAGGACTTCGCCTTTGTAGATCCAGACCTTCACGCCGATGCGGCCGTAGGTGGTGTGCGCTTCCGCAAAACCGTAGTCGATGTCGGCACGGATGGTCTGCAGGGGGATGGTCCCCTCGTGATAGCTTTCGTTACGGGCGATTTCCGCGCCGCCCAGACGGCCGGACACGCGGGTTTTGATGCCCTTGGCGCCCAGTTTCATGGTGCGGGAAATGCACTGTTTCATCGCGCGGCGGAAAGAAATACGGCGCTCCAGCTGGGAGGCGATATTCTCTGCCACGAGCTGCGCGTTCAGGTCGGGCTGACGCACCTCAACGATGTTGATGGTGACGGGTTTGCCCAGCATGGTCTGAAGCTGTGCGCGAAGCTTTTCGATCTCCGCACCGCCTCTTCCGATGACAAGACCGGGTTTGGCGCAGTGGATATGGATTCTGACTTTTAATGCATCGCGCTCGATTTCGATGCGCGGAACGCCGGCGGCATACAAGCTCTTTTTAATGAAATTCCGAACCTTGTAATCCTCCACAAGGATATCGCCGAAAGCGTCATCTCTTGCAAACCAGCGGGAATCCCAATCTTTAATCACGCCCACGCGAAGTCCGTGGGGATTTACTTTTTGTCCCATAGTTTACCTCCTCTTTCAGCTTATTCGTGTTCTTTCACGACCAGGGTGATGTGCGAAGACCGTTTCAAAACACGGAACGCACGGCCCTGTGCTCTGGGTCTGATTCTCTTCATCGTGGGACCGGGGCTAACGAAGCACTCTGCAACATAGAGGTTGTTCTTGTCCATGTTGTGGTTGTTTTCCGCGTTAGCAATGGCCGACTTGAGAAGTTTTTCCAGCGGCTCGCAAGCAGCCTTGGGTGTGTTTTTTAAGATTGCCATCGCAACATCCGTCGGTTTGTTCCGGATCAGGTCCAGCACAATCTGTACCTTACGGGGAGCGATGCGGGCATGTCTCAGAATAGCCCTTGCTTCCATTTAAAATCCTCCTTCCGGCCTATTTCCCGTTATTCGATGTCTTGGAACCCGCATGTCCGCGGTAGGTTCTGGTGGGGGCGAACTCGCCTAAGCGGTGGCCGACCATATCCTCCGTCACATACACGGGCACGTGTTTGCGTCCGTCGTGGACCGCAAATGTATGGCCAACGAAATCCGGGAAGATGGTGGAGGCGCGGCTCCAGGTCTTCAGCACCCGTTTCTCGCCGTTTTCGTTCATCTGCTGTACTCGTTTGAGTAAGACTTCCTGGACGTAAGGGCCTTTTTTAACACTTCTACTCATGATTCATCTGCCTCCTTTCAGCATTACTTCGCATTTCTGCGTTTTACAATGAATTTATCGGAGCGATGATGTTTCGCACGGGTCTTGTAGCCCAACGCAGGTTTGCCCCAGGGGGTAACAGGTCCGGGACGGCCCACGGGAGATTTACCTTCACCACCACCGTGAGGATGGTCGCAGGGGTTCATGACGCTACCGCGTACGGTGGGACGCCAGCCCATGTGACGCTTTCTTCCGGCTTTACCGATGCTCACGTTCTCGTGGTCGATATTGCCCACCTGGCCGATGGTGGCCATGCAGTTGGCGGGTACGTTGCGAAGCTCGCCGGAGGGCAGGCGGACCAGCGCCAGGTTGCCTTCGCGGGCCATGAGCTGCGCCATGTTTCCGGCGGAGCGGACAAGCTGCGCGCCTTTGCCGGGATGCATTTCAATGTTGTGGATAAAGGTACCCACAGGGATACTGGTCAGCGGCAGTGCGTTGCCGGGTTTGATGTCGGCATCTGCGCCGGCGCGGACAACGTCGCCTACTTTCAGGCCGTGGGGAGCGATGATATACCGTTTTTCGCCGTCCTCATACTGCACCAGGGCGATGTGGGCGGAACGGTTGGGGTCGTACTCCAGCGTGAGCACGTTGGCGTCCATGCCAAATTTATCCCTTTTGAAGTCGATAACACGATATTTCTTACGGTTGCCGCCGCCGCGATGGCGAACGGTGATTCTGCCGTAGCTGTTGCGTCCGGAGTATTTTTTCAGAGGTTCCAGCAGGCTTCTTTCGGGAGCCACTTTGGAAAGCTCGGTGTAATCCGTAACGGTCATCTGACGTCTGGAAGGGGTAGTGGGGTTGTAACTTTTGATTGCCATTTTTTCCACTCTCCTTGAAGTTGGTTTAGCGAGGGGAAGGCGTCCCCTCATACATCACCTGAGAGCCAAAAAGCTCTCGACAAATGCGGGGTTCCCCGCAGACAGGCCGTTGACCTGTCAATCATTTTTCCAATGGATTTTTCGACCCGAAAAATCCTATACCATGGACTCGAAGAATTCAATTGCCTTGGAATCCTCGGTCAGGGTGATAATCGCTTTTTTCCAGTCGGGCTTTTTGCCTACATTCTGGCCCACGCGTTTGGCGCGGCCCCTGCAGTTCATGGTGTTGACCTTTTTGACTTTTACGCCGAAAAGCTCCTGCGCCGCCTGGGCGATCTCGATCTTATTCGCGTCTTTGGCCACCTGGAAGGTGTATTTCTTATCCTGGATCCCGAACATCGAGCTTTCGGTGATGATCGGCCGCAAGATAATATCCTGTGCCAGTTTCATTACGCGTACACCTCCTCGATCTTCGCAACGGCGTCTTTCACCACGATGAAAGCGTCGCAGTTGACGATATCGTATACGTTCAGGGTGTTCACCTGGGCGGTCTTCACATTGGGAAGATTGCTTGCGCTCTTGATGACTTTTTCGTCCACATTCGGCAGGACAAGCAGCGCCTTGGCGTTCACCTGGAGAGCTTTGAGCATATCCGCAACGGCTTTGGTTTTAAACTCGTTCAGGGACAGGCTGTCAAGCACGATCATGTTGTTGTCCAGCACCTTGCTGCTCATCGCGGATTTTAAAGCCAGGCGTTTCACCTTTTTGTTCAGGGTGTAGTTGTAGCTGCGGGGCTTGGGGCCCAGCGCAACGCCGCCGTGGCGCCACTGAGGAGCGCGGATGGAACCCTGTCTCGCGTGACCGGTCCCTTTTTGTCTCCAGGGTTTCCGGCCGCCGCCGCGGACCTCGGTCCGGGTCAGGGTGGACTGGGTGCCCTGGCGCTGATTCGCAAGGTAGTTGACCACCGCGGCGTGCACCGCGGTCTCGTTGGGTTTTACCCCAAATACGGCGTCGGAAAGTTCCATTTTGGAAACCTCTTTGCCAGCCATATCAAATACTGCAACGTTTGGCATTATGCTTCCTCCTTCCCTTAAGCCTTCTTGACACTGTTGGAGATCACGACCACGCCGCCTTTAGGGCCGGGCACCGCGCCTCTGAGTGCAATCAGATTATTTTCAGCGTCGACTTTGACCACCTGCAGGTTCTGGACCGTCACGGTCTCTGCGCCCAAGTGGCCGGGCATTTTTTTGCCCTTGTAGATTCTGGACGGGTCGGAGCACGCGCCCATAGAACCGGCGTGCCGGCCGACAGGACCGGTACCGTGGGTCGCTTTAAGCGTCGCGTTGTTGTAGCGCTTGACCGTGCCCGCGTAGCCTTTACCTTTGCTGGTGCCGGATACGTCAACCATGTCGCCGTCCGCAAAAGTGTCCGCTTTGATGATGTCGCCTACGTTTACCGACTCGCAGTCGTCGAGCCGAAACTCCTTGAGGAACCGTTTCGCAGCCACATCAGCCTTGGCGAAATGTCCCTTCTGGGGTTTGTTGACCTTGTTCGCCTTCAGATCGGAAAAGCCGACCTGCACCGCGTTGTAGCCGTCGTTTTCAACCGTTTTCTTCTGAACAACGACACAAGGTCCCGCTTCGATGACGGTAACCGGAATGACTTTTCCGCTTTCATCGAAGATCTGGGTCATACCGATTTTTTTACCGATAATCCCTTTTTTCATGATTTCTTCCTCCTTCGGTTATTGGTTAACGGCTGTACGCCGCCAACTTGACCTGCACGTGTGGACATTAGAGCTTGATCTCAATGTCTACGCCAGCAGGAAGTTCCAGGCTCTGCAGAGCTTCCACCGTTTTGTTGGAAGGTCTCAGGATATCAATGAGCCTTTTGTGAGTTCTCATCTCAAACTGTTCCCGGCTGTCCTTGTACTTGTGGACCGCACGCAGGATGGTCACGATCTCCTTCTCGGTCGGAAGTGGAATGGGACCAGATACTCTGGCTCCGGTACGCTTCGCGTTCTCGACGATTTTTGCCGCCGCAGCGTCGACCAAGCTGGGTTCATAACCTTTCAGTCTGATTCTGATTTTCTCCTTGACTGCCACTGTCATCGCCTCCTTAAAATTGTTCGGGGGACAAGACACAAAAAACTGAACACGCACCCGTGTGTTTCATGCCCACACAATAAAAATACCGAAAAAACACGCAGTTTTTCCGGGGTGCATAGGAATCCCGCAAGCGAATTCCCCATAAACAGAACGCACCTGAACGCCTGGGACGTTCGGTTTGCGTCACACTCTGTTTGATTCAGCATCTTTTGTCGCCCGGTTTGAAATCGGACATACTCCACGGAAATTCCCCAGACGTTTGGATGAAAAACGTCTGCAACCTCCCGCTTCATCGCATATCATGTCGCAGTCGCGCTCTTATATAATACTATACGGGGCTGCGAAAAGCAACCCCGCATGTGAAAACTTTTTGAACTTTTTCCGCCCTTGTTTTGTGCAAATTCACAACAATCTGGCAATTTCCCGGTTTTTTGCACCGTCAGCCCTGGGCTTGCGGCGACCGCGGGGCAAAGGGATTGCGCCCATCCTCCCGGGACTCGACCACAAACAGCTCCTGAGGAAGCTCCACGCTTGGTTTTTCTTCCTCCTTGCGCTCTTGCAGCTCGTGCTTGTGGAGCCGTTCCAGCGCGATGTCCTCCGGGGTGACCTCCCGCTGCATCTGCCGGGCCTTTTCCTCGGCCGCTCGCCGCACGCGCTCCTCGTAAGGCTCCTTGCCGGAGATCCCCAGTAAAAAGAACGGCACGGTCACCGGAAGCAGGACGCTTACAATCAACCATTTGTTGGCCTGTTCCGGCTGGTAGTCCCAATAAATGCGGTACAGCGCCACGCATTTGACCGCCGTCTGGGCGCAGAGCGCCGTCAGGCAGAGCCCCACCGCAATCCACAGAAACAGCGGGAGCTCAGACACATACCACAGCACCCGGCGGCCGCCGTCAACCACCCAAACCGGACGCTGCAAAAAACCGATTGCCACCAGACAGAGCCAAAATCCGGCCTGCAAAAGGGGGGCAGAAAGCCGGTAAAACGTGCGCCTTTTCTGTAAATGATTCTGGTCGTCGGCAATCCGGCCCAGCAGATACCGAAACCCAAACGGCAGCCACGCCAGCCAGCCGTTTTTATTCCCCCGTTTGTTCGCAATTTTTTGCAGGAACAGCGCCTGCAGCACATAAAGCGCCAAAAACACCGCCGCCGCTGTGCCCAGAACCGCCCACACTGCGATCATGGCGCCTGCCGGGACAGACGCTTTTTCCCCAAATAAAAAACTCTCCAAAGACATGAACAATTCGATCTACTCCTATGGTCTTTACTCTCTATATACGCAGAAGTTTTTACTGCGGATCCTGTGCCGGAGGCTCCTGAGGCGGAACCGGAGGCTGCGGATTGGCCGGCGCCTGTGGAGCCTGGGGCGGAACCGGAGGCTGGTAATAGCCGCCTACGTAGGGCTGGTTGTAGGGATCGAAACCCACCACCGGCTGCCCGGCGGGATTTACAGGAGGCTGCGCCCCATAGCCGTAGCCTGCGCCGGCGGGATTGTAAACAAAATACCCGTTTTCCCACCGGCCCACCGGTGCGACGATGGACTGAGCCGGCCGGCCGCTGACGACCAGCAGCGCAATGGTATCAAAGATTCCCGACAGGAAAATGGACAGGATCAAAAAGAGCACCGCCTCTTTGGGTGCGTAGTCCTTGAAGATCTGGTACAGAACGATGTAGTAGAACACCATCTGAATAATCGCCACAATGCTGGCGGCCATACAGACAAAGCATCCCACAAGAATCGTTGCAAGTTCCCCAGCGGTGGGATCCGTTCCCACAAAGTTACCAAACCGGTCAAAGTTAAGATCGTAGTTGACCAACAGGTTAATGACCCAACCGAACACCATTGCAACCCCGATCGCCAGTCCGGCGACCGTTGCGATATTCAGGCCCAGCAACACCTTGCGGTAGCTTTTTTTCTTGCCGTTCCGGTAGCAGATATCGTCCGCCACCTTGCCCATCTGGTACAGGTTTGCAAACGGGATCCAGGCGATCCACGGGCTGGAAAAGCCCCTGCCTTTGGCGATCTTCATCATCGCCAACGCCCGGAGAATATAAAACACCAGACTGATTGCGCCTGTCACCGCCATCATAATGGCAAAAAGGCTCATAAACTCTGCAAAGCTGAAATCCGTCGCGCCGTAGTTATAGTTGTAATTGTACCCATAGTTAAATGCCATTTACACAACATCCCCTTCCATCATTTCCCAAGAATCGGCTGCCGCACACATCCGAAGTGTCTTGGTTTGTTTCCATTATAGCAATAAAAAACGGCAATAGCAAGAAGTTCCTGCGATTGCCGTTTGAGCGTTGCAAGCAACGCTCTGGAAGAGGGGGTGTCCCCCTCTTCCAACATCACCCCACAAATCCCATGACGATGGGATTTGTCGTCGGCAAAACCATACGGCTTTGAAAAGACACGACTTTGAAAAGACGTTGCACATTCGTCAGCGGTTTTGCAATTTTTAAATCTTTTATCCTAGTTTGTCTGCTACATGAAATCGTACAAAAACATCCTGCGATTGCCGTTTTGATTCATCTTACAATTTTCTTACGATCCGGCTCGCTTACACCTTGGGAAGATCCGGGAAGTTTTTGAACGGATCGTCGTCGTCCCGACCGTCATCCTGCGGGGTCTCGCCGGACGCAGGTTCCTGCTTCTCCTGCTCGGGAGCGCTTTGCCCGTCGCCGGGAACCTGGATCGTCCCTTTAATGAGGCGCTCAAACGTCTCGCCGTCGATTTTTTCTTTCATCAGCAGATACTGGGCCACCTTTTGAAGCTCGCCCATGTGGGCGGTCAGGATCTGTTTGGAACGCTCGTAAGCGGTTTCGATGATTTCGCGGACCTCCGCGTCGATTTCGGCGGCCACATTTTCCGAGCAGTTGTTGCCCTGGCTGAAATCGCGGCCCAGGAATACCTCGTGGTCGCCCTGGCCGTAGGTGATCGGCCCCAGCTTTTCGCTGAACCCGTACTTGGTGACCATATCCCGGGCGATGTGGGTGGCCCGCTCGATGTCGTTGGAGGCGCCGGTGCAGATATCGTCCTGGGTGAGCTGTTCGGCCACCCGGCCGCCCAGCAGCCCCACGATGGTCTCGTTCATCTCGCCCTTGGTCATGTGGGTCTTATCCTGCTCAGGCAGCGACATGGTAAAGCCCGCTGCCATACCCCGGGGGATGATGGAGATCTGGTGCACCGGATCCTGGGTGGGCAGATAGTACATGCAGATGGCGTGGCCCGCCTCGTGAAATGCAGTGATCTCCTTGTCTTTTTTGCTCATGACCTTGGATTTTTTCTCGGGGCCCGCCACCACCTTGATGGTGGCTTCCTCGATGTCCTTTTCGGTGATAGCCTTCCGGTTTTTCCGGGCGGCCAGCAGCGCCGCTTCGTTGAGCAGGTTTTCCAGATCTGCGCCGGTAAAGCCCGCCGTGGTCTTGGCGATGGTTTTTAAATCCACGTCAAAGCCCAAGGGCTTGTTCCGGGAGTGTACCTTTAAGATCTCCTCACGGCCCTTCACGTCGGGGTAGCTCACCAAGATCTGCCGGTCGAACCGTCCGGGACGCAGCAGCGCGGGATCCAGCACGTCGCTGCGGTTGGTGGCCGCCATGACGATGATACCCTCGTTTTCGCCAAAGCCGTCCATTTCCACCAGCAGCTGGTTTAAGGTCTGCTCCCGCTCGTCGTGGCCGCCGCCCAGGCCGGTGCCCCTCTGGCGGCCCACCGCGTCGATCTCGTCGATAAAGATGATGGCGGGGGCGTTTTTCTTGGCCTGTTCAAACAGATCGCGCACGCGGGACGCACCCAGGCCCACGAACATTTCCACAAAATCGGAGCCGGAAATCGAGAAGAACGGCACGCCCGCCTCGCCGGCCACCGCCCGGGCCAGCAGGGTTTTACCGGTTCCGGGAGGTCCCTGGAGCAGCACGCCCTTGGGAATCCGCGCGCCCAGGTCGTTAAACTTGCTGGGGTTTTTGAGGAACTGGACGATCTCCGCCAGTTCTTCCTTTTCCTCGTCGGCGCCCGCCACCTCGGCAAAGGTGGTCTTTTTGCCGCTCTGCACGGGATTTTTCATGTTGGCCCGGCCAAACTTGGACATTCCGCCGCCGCTGGTCTGCTTCATCATCACCACCAGGGAGACCACCAGCAGCACGCCCAGCAGCAGCGTGGGCAGCAGGGTGATCAACCAGGTGTTGTCCTTGGCGGGTTCCATGTCGTATTCAATCTGATCGTCCGGGTGCGCGGCATTATAGTCGTTGACGTATTTTTCCACCACGTCCACAAACAGGCTGACGTTGGGCACCCGGTAGGTAATGATCTTGTCTTTTTCCTGCTGGTTACCGTTTCCGCCCATCAAGGCGCCTAAAAAATTATTTCCGCCGGCCTTGGAGCTCGTGCTCTGGGAAGCCGTAGAGGACGCGCCTTGAGAAGCGCTCCCCGACGGCGCCTGGGAACTTACCGCCCCGGACGAAGCCGGACCAGATGCGGCGGAACCCGCGTCGGAGCTCGCCGGGCTGCCGGAGGAAGTGCCTCCCGCCTGGGAACTGGGCTGGGAAGCTGTCGTGCCGCCCTTGCCGGGCACGACTTTGCCGGTTTGTGGGTCCACCTTGTTGAGCTGGGCGCCGGGGCGAAGCTGCATCTTCAGCTCGCCGCTGCCCAAATCCAGGGTAAACGCCTCTACTTTATTTTCATGGAACAACTGAATCACGTCGGAATAGCGGTAGGTCGCCGCCGTACCGCTCACCATATTCATCACAAACATGGCGGCCAGAATCAGCGCCAGGAACAGTGCGATATAGAGGATAATGCTTTTGGTCTTTTTGTTCAAATGGGTTCAACTCCTTTTCCCCGGCAGCCGCCGAAATGTTTGCCCTGCATTTTGCGCCGGCACAGGGCATAAGCCGGGCGGTAAAACGCTCCCCGGCCGATCAGGAATACACCGAGGGCTTAAGCACCCCGACGTATGGAAGATTGCGGTAGCGCTCTGCAAAGTCCAGACCGTACCCCACCACAAACTCATCCGGCACGGAAAAGCCGGAATAATCCGCCTGTAGGTCCACCTGTCTGCGCTCGGGCTTATCCAAGAGCGTGCAGATTTTAATGGAACGGGTGCCCCGCTGTTCCAGCATGTTTTTAATATAATTGAGCGTCATGCCGCTGTCGAGGATGTCCTCCACAATCAGCAGATCGCGGTTTTTCAAATCAATATCCAGGTCTTTGACGATTTTGACCACGCCGCTGGTTTTGACGCCGTGCCCGTAACTGGACACCGACATAAAGTCGATTTCACACGGGACGGTGACTGCCCGCATCAGGTCCGCCATAAAGACGACCGACCCTTTCAGGACGCTGACCATCATCAGGTTTTTGCCCGCGTAGTCCCGGCTGATCTGGGCGCCCAGCTCCTCCACTTTTTT
Source organism: Candidatus Metaruminococcus caecorum (assembly GCA_904420045.1). Classification (GTDB taxonomy): domain Bacteria; phylum Bacillota; class Clostridia; order Oscillospirales; family Ruminococcaceae; genus Metaruminococcus; species Metaruminococcus caecorum. The sequence continues at coordinate 10,613 of CAJFTY010000015.1, forward strand.
GTGCAGTTCCTGCTGGGAGATCAGCACTTTTAAAATATCGTTGGTCATGGCAATGCTTGCGTTCCTTTCCTGGCGGAACAGCGCCCTTGCGGGCCGGCTGTTTTCCGCACTGATGATAACGGGCCCTTTCCGGGCCGCCTGCGGCGAATCAGACAAATGCGATCACTTTGTACCGGACAGTGTGTTCATCCGGCTCTGCCCGGGCGTCCATGCCCAGCCGTCCCGCGGCCAGCACGCCGTTTTGATCCGCGAATACCGGCACAAGGCTTTTTCCCCGCTCGGTGAGCCCCGCCTCGCAAAAAAGCTTTTTCAGGGTTTTGGTGACGCCCCGGCGGCTTAATGTGATCCGGTCGCCCGGCCTTTTTTGCCGCAGCACAAAGTTATTCATTATTTTATCACAGTCCATCCGATAATGGAACTCATTTTTGTGAATTTTTTGAAACGCCGGATAACTTTTCTTGTCAAAAGTCTGAACAACCACCCGTCCGCCTCCTGGCAGCGGGTGTTCTCCGTCGGTCAAAGGGATTTCAAAATAAGGCTCCGGCGGCTCCCACAGGGAGCAGATTCCCCGCTTTACCTGGGCGCGGCGGCCGCCTGACAGATTTAGTGTGCCGCTTTTTTCTCCTATTATTTTGCAAAACCGGTCGATTTGCGCCGCGCTTTTTTCCGCGTTCCAACGCTCCAGAATCATCGCCGCCGCCCGCTTTTTGACTGGGACGGGCAGCGCATCCAGCTCCCCGGCGCCGTAGGCCTGCCCGCGGCGGGCGCGCAAAAGCGCCTCCTCCGCCAGGGCGGACAGGTATTCGTCGTCCTCCCGGATATCCTCCATCAGGCGGCGGGCGTTTTCCTCCGCCCCGGCGTTTACCAGCCGCAGTTCGGGAACCACCCGCAGCCGGATGCGGTTGCGGGTGTACGCCACACTCCGGTTGGTGGAGTCCGTCACGTGGGGGATGTTGTGCCGGGCGCAGTAGCCTTCCACCTCCCGGCGGGAGCAGTCGATCAGCGGGCGGACGATCTCTCCCCGCACGGCGGGGATGGAGCACAGCCCCTTAGCGGAGGTCCCCCGCGCCAGGTGGAACAGCATGGTCTCCACCCGGTCGGACAGGGTGTGGGCCACGGCGATCCGCACCGGCGCGCCCGAGGCTTCCGCCAGTTTTGCTGCGGTCTGTTCAAAAAAATCATACCGCACCAGCCGGGCGCATTCCTCCACCCCGATCTTTTTTTTGCGGGCCAAAGCGGCCACGTCGCACCGCAGAATCTTGCAGGGGACGCCCCACGCCTTGCAGAGCTTTGCAACAAACGCCTCGTCCCGGTCGCTCTCCTTTCCCCGCAGCATATGGTTGACATGGCAGACCGTCACCGGCAGGGAAAAGGTTGGATGCAGCAGCAGGTGCAGCATGGCCATGGAGTCCCCCCCGCCGGACACCCCGGCCACCACCTGGCAGCCGGCGGGAAACATACCATGCCGGGCCGCAGTTTCTTCCGCCTTACGGTTCATCCCGCATGAGCTCCAGGTTGGAGAACTGGGTGTACTGGCCGTCCCAGCCCAGCTCCACCGCGCTGGCTTCGCCGTGGCGGTTTTTGGCGACGATGCACTCGGCGATGTGCTGCTTGTCGGATTCCTTTTCATAGTACGCCTCCCGGTACAGGAACATCACGATGTCCGCGTCCTGCTCGATGGACCCGGATTCACGCAGGTCGGACAGCATGGGCCGGTGCTCGGTTCGGGAGTCCGGGCCCCGGGACAGCTGGGACAGGGTGAGCACCGGCACGTCCAGCTCCTTGGCCATGATCTTTAAGCTCCGGGTGATCTCGGAGATTTCCTGCACCCGGTTTCCATCCCGGCGGCCGGTGCTCATCAGCTGCAAATAGTCGATGACCACCAGCCCCAGATTTTTCATCCGCCTGAGCTTTGCCTTCATTTCGGCCACTGTGATGCCGGGAGTGTCGTCCAGATAGATCTGGGTCTGGCTTAAAATCTCCGCGCTGGATGCGAGCTTCACCCACTCGTCGGCGGAAAGCTCCCCGGTGCGCAGGTTGTAGCTGGAGATCAGCGCCTCGCTGGACAAAATCCGGCTGACCAACTGCTCCTTGGACATTTCCAGGGAAAAGATCGCCACCTGCTTGCCGGTCTTTTTGGCCACGTTGGTGGCGATGTTCAGCGCGAAGCTGGTTTTTCCCATAGCGGGACGGGCCGCCAGCAGGATCAGGTCGGAGTCGTTGAGCCCGGTGATCAGAGTGTCCAGCCTTGTAAACCCGGTGGGAACCCCCAGGTAGTTTTCCTTGTCGCTGCCCGCCAGCTTTTGCAGCCGGTCATACACCGCGATGATCGCCTCGTCGATCCGGGTGAGCCCGGTGGCGTTTTTGCCCTGGCGGATCTCAAAGATCCGCTGTTCCGCCATGTCCAGCAGGGATTTGGCGTCCCCCTGGCCGTCCTGGGCGGTGTCGATGATCTCCCGGGCAGCCAGAATCAGCGAGCGGATATAAAACTTTTCCTGCACGATGCGGCAGTAGTTTTCCAGGTTTGCGGTGGTGGGCACCATCTCCATGAGCTGGGCCAGGTAGAGCTTGGCGTTTTCCGGGGTCTCAAAAATCTTTTCCTTGACCACCTCGTCCAGCACCGTGACAAAGTCGATGGGGCTCCCGCCGGAAAACATCCGCAGCACCACCATAAACACCTGCCGGTGCTGCTCCCGGAAAAAGCACTCGGGCTTTAGGTATTCCAGCACCTGGGTGACGCAGGAGGGCTCCAGCAGCAGCGCCCCCAGCACCGACTGTTCGGCCTCCAGGTTGTAGGGCATGTTGACGGCGAGCTCCCCGCCGAAGGTTTCGTCCATGACTGTTCCGCCTTTCTAAGAAACACTAAAACACACTAGAAAGCACAAAAGCTACATCCGGAGAATTCCGGATGTAGGCTTTTTTCCGTATAAAGGCTTTAACCCTCGGTCACCATGACCTTCATCTTGGTGGACACCTTGGTGTGGAGCTTTAACTCAAACTCGTAGGTTCCAAACGCCTTGATATCGCTTTCCAAAGCGATCTTCCGCTTGTCCACCGCCATGCCGAACTTCTTTTCCACCGCCTCGGCCACCTCTTTGGAGGTCACCGAGCCGAACAGCCGTCCGCCCTGGCCGGCCTTGGCCGTCACCGTCACCGTCTGGTCTTTTAGGGTTTTGGCTGTTTCCATCGCCTCTTCCAGCTCCACCTGCTGGCGGTGCTTTAGCGCGGCATCCTTGGCGTTTTTCTCGTTGATGTTCTGGGCCGTGGCCTCCACCGCCAGGCCCTTTTTCAGCAGAAAGTTTCTGGCGTATCCGTCGGACACCGTCACAAGGTCGCCCTTCTTGCCGGAGCCTTTTACGTCCTCTTTTAAAATCACCTTCATGGGTATCTCCGCCTTTCTGTGTAAAATTGTTCGTCTTAAAAGCCTTATTATAAGGGGATCTGTTCGGGGCACACATTCCCGAACAGACGAATCATAAGCCCTGTTATGTAGAAGGCTTATTTGGTTTCAAAATACTGGTCGATGGCCTCCAGCAGCATCTGGCGCGCCTTTTCCACCGAGGTGTTTTTGATCTGCGCCCCGGACATGGTCAGATGCCCGCCGCCGCCCAGCGCTTCCATGATGATCTGGACGTTGATCTCCCCCATGCTCCGGGCGGAGATGCTCACCTCGTCCCCCGAGCCGTACAGCACGAAGGAGGCATTGACCCCGCTGATGGACAAAAGCTCGTCCGCCGCCTGGGGAGCCACCACCCGCAAATCCTCCGATGTGAAGTCGGAGGTGGCGATGGCGCAGTTTTTATAGATCTCCGCCCCGGCCACCAGCCGGGAGCGCCGCTGGTACGCGTCGATGGTGCTGGAAAACATCTTGCGCACCTCCACCGTGTCCGCGCCCCGCCGGCGCAGGTAGGCCGCGGCCTCAAAGGTGCGCACCCCGGTGCGGATCACAAAGTTGCGGGTGTCCAGCATGATGCCGGCCATTAAAGCCTCCGCCTCGATGCGGCCCACAAGGCCGCTGTCCCCCATGTACTGCACAAGCTCGGTCACCATCTCGGAGGCCGAGGAGGCGTAGGGCTCGTGGAAAAAGATCACCGCGTTTTCGATGTGGTGCACCATTTTGCGGTGGTGGTCGATGACCACCACGCTCTTGCAGGCCTCCAGCAGCTCTTTGGATTCCACGATCTCTGGGTTGTGGGTGTCCGCCACGATTAACAGCGTCTTAGGCGTGACCTTTCCCATCGCCACCTCGGGGTGGAAAAACAGCGCCTCGTTGCCCTCCTGCTCCCGCACTCGGTCGATGAGGATTTTGGCCAGGCTCTTATCCCGGTCCACCGCCACGATGGCGTCCTTGCCCAGCCGCCGGATGGCCTGGGCAAGGGCGATGGACGCCCCGGTGCAGTCCAGGTCGCCGAACCGGTGCCCCATGACGATCACGTTGTCGCTGGCCTCAATGAGCTCGCCCAGGGCGGCGGCGATGATCCGGGTTTTCACCTTGGTACGCTTTTCATATCCCTTGCTGACCCCGCCGTAAAAATCAAAGCCGCCGGCGGTTTTCACCGCCACCTGGTCGCCGCCCCGGCCAAGGGCCATATCCAGGCCCTGGCGGGCGTACTGCTCACTCTGGGCCAGCGAGTCCGCTCCCCGGCCCACCCCGATGGACAGGGTGACCGGCGCCGAGTCCCCCGAACGGATTTGCCGGGCGTCGTCCAGCACCTTGAACCGGTTGTCAATCATCGTCTGCAGATGGCGTTCCTCCACCACCGCCAAAAACCGGTCGGAGGAAAGTTTGCGGATAAACCCGCTGGTATCCGCCATAAAGGATTCCAGCACAAAGTCGATGTCCCCCAAAAGGCGGGACTTTTCGCTTTCCTTGGCGTTTTGCATCAGCTCTTCGTAGTTGTCGATGACAATAATCATCACCGACGGGCGGCTCATGTGGTATTCGTCCGCCAGTTGCTTGATCTCGGTGTCCTCGGTAAAGTACAGCATGTACAGGGGATTGTCCGGGTCGCCGGAGTTAAAGCCAAACGCCTTGAAATCCCGGCCTTTGTAACTCAGCTGGACCCCGTCAGGGGTGCAGAAATCCCGGGGATCCACCTGGGTGATGGACCCAAGGCTGACCCCGTAGGCGTCCTGCCCGTCCAAAAGGCTTTTGCGGAACCGTTCGTTGTACCAGATGATCTCGGCCTTTCCGTTGACCACCGTCACCGGCATGGGAAAGTTGTGCAGCGCTTCCCGGTCCGCCAGGTTTAAATGCTCGCCCATGTTCTGCAAGAACTCGTACATGTCCTTCTGTACGTTTCGAAGCCGCCAGAAGGCCGCTGCCGTCACCACCACCGACGCCCCGGCGATTCCCGCCGCCAGACGCCAGTCGAAAAACAGCGCGGCCGCCGCGAACACAAAGTCCGCAGCCGCAAACAGGATAAAGATCGGCTTTAAAAGCCACAGCTTTTTTGGTTTCAACCCTGCACCGCCTTTCCGCTTCCCCGCTCTTTCCCCCTGGGGAATGTTTTTTAAGACACGCGTTTTAGATCTCCATAATCACCGGCAAGATCATGGGGGCCCGTTTGGTCTTGCGGTAGATAAAGTTGGACAGTTCGTCTTTGATTTTGCCCTTGATGACGCCCCATTCCCGGACGTTGCGGTCGGCGCAGTCCTCCAGCACCTGTTTGACCAGGTTCCGGGCCTGGGCCATCAGCTCCTCGGATTCCCGGACGTACACAAAGCCCCGGGAAACGATGTCCGGCCCCGCCACGATGCAGCCCGCCTCGGACTCGATGGTGGCCACCACCACGATCAGGCCGTCCTCCGCCAAATGCTTGCGGTCCCGCAGCACAATGGAACCCACGTCTCCCACGCCGTAGCCGTCCACCAGCACCTTGCCGGCGGGAACCACCCCGGCCATCTTCATATCCACCCCGTCGAGCTCGATCACCTGGCCGATGTCCCCGATGTGGATGTGGTTGGGGGCGATGCCCATCATCTGGGCCAGCGCCGCGTGTTTTTTCAGGTGCTTGTACTCGCCGTGGATGGGCATGAAAAATTTCGGCTTTGTCAGCGACAGCATCATCTTCAGCTCATCCTGGCAGGCGTGCCCGGACACGTGCACCTCGTACATGGCTTCGTACACCACGTCGGCGCCCAGCTTTAACAGGTCGTTGACCACCCGGTTGACGTGCTTTTCATTGCCGGGGATGGGCGTGGCGGAGATGATGATAAAGTCGTCGCTGCCCACCTTGACCTTCCGGTGATCGCCGGAGGCCATCCGGGACAGAGCCGCCATGGGCTCGCCCTGGCTGCCGGTGGTAATCAGTGCGATCTGGTCGTTGGGGAAGCGGTGCATCTCGTCGATGTCGATGAGCATCCCCTCGGGGACGTTGAGGTATCCGAGCTCCATGGCCTTGGCCACCACGTTGACCATGCTGCGGCCGTTGACCACCACCTTGCGCCCGTAGTGCTGGGCGTTGTCCACGATCTGCTGGATCCGGTGGATGTTGGAGGCAAAGGTCGCCACGATCAGCCGCTTTCCGGCGGCGTTTGCAAACAGCGAGTCAAACGAGTACCCCACCTTGCGCTCGCTCATGGTGGAGCCGGGCCGCTCGGCGTTGGTGGATTCGCTCAGCAGGCACAAAACCCCCTGGTCGCCCAGCTCCGCGAAGCGGGCGATGTCGATGATCCCGCCCTCAATGGGGGAATAGTCCACCTTGAAGTCGCCGGTGTGGATAATCACGCCCGCAGGGGTGGTGATCGCAAAGGCGCAAGCATCAGGGATCGAGTGGTTGACGTGGATAAACTCCACGGACATACACCCGAACTGGACACTCTGCCGGGGTTTGACTACATTGAGCTGCACCTTTCCCAGCAGCCCGTGCTCCTTGAGCTTGCCCTCCACCAGCCCCAAGGTCAGCGCGGTGCCGTACAGGGGGACGTTGAGCTTCTTTAAGAAAAACGGCAGGCCGCCGATGTGGTCCTCATGGCCGTGGGTGAGCACAATACCCCGCAGCCGGTCGGCGTTTTTCTCCACATAGGAAAAATCCGGGATTACCAGATCCACGCCGGGCATCTCCGCGTCGGGGAAGGCGATGCCGCAGTCCACGATAAACATGTCGTTGCCGCACTCATAGCAGGTCATGTTCTTGCCGATTTCGTTGAGTCCGCCCAGGGGGATAATCCGCACGGGGGGCTTGCGCCGGTCTTTGCTTCTGGAGGAACGTCCCCGGCTCCGGCTCTGGGTGTTTTGGGAGGCCTCCTTCCCCTTCTGGGCCTTTTGGACAGGCTCTTTTGCCGCCTGCTGGGATTTTGCCTTTTTCGGCTGGGAAGAAGTCTTTTTCGCTGGCGCCTTTTCTCCCTCTTTCGAAGAACTCTGCTTGCTTGCCGGTTTACGGCGGTTTTGTTGGGGCGCCTTTTCCTTTTTCTGGGGAGTGGACGGTTGTTCCTGCTCTGTCTTCTGCGCCTGGGCCTTTTGGGCCGCGGGTTTGCGCGCAGGACGGCGGCGCCGCTGCCCGCCGCCGGATTTTGCCGCCTGGCCGTCCTTAGCCTGGCTGTCCTGGGAGCTATTGTCTTTTACTTTTTCATCTGTCACGTTATTCCCTCACTTAAAATAAAAATTCAAAAAACGGGAGGGACCGGCTGGGCGCGTTTTGAAAAAAGGCACCGCGAACTTAACAGCGCGAAATTTTCGCCCTGTTTTCTACTAACTGTTATTGCCGTTCCCACGTTTTATGTAGCCGATGCTTCTTCGATTTGAAGAACGCTTCATTTTCCGGCGGCCTCGGGCCTTCTTTTCCGTTCCCGGCCTGGGCTACGCCTTGCTTGAGCATCCGACGCTGTCTCTGGGAGGAGAGGCCGCATCTTGCGCGGCCTACGTACACACCCATTGGGAAAATGCTTCCGATCACAAATCTTATCCTTTATATTACCCTGAAACGCCCATTCTGTCAAGGGCGGCCACCCGCCGGCCGTTTTGTCCAGGCCCGCAAAACCTGGGCCCGGGAGGACTGCAAACCGGTCACACCGCTCCCTTTTCGGAATCGGCGCCCTCCTGCTGTTCCGGGGCGTTTTTAATTTTTTTCTCGTAAAAGTCGCAGAGCTCCATGGCTGTTTCAGCGGTTTCACTTTCCGCCAGCACCCAGACGCCCTTGCCGGACTTGACGGGGCGGACCTCCACCGCGCCGTTTTTCTGCGGATAAAACGTCTGCCGGACGGGCCCCGCCGCCACAAACCGCTTGGCCAGATAAAAATCCGGGATCAGGGACAGCGCCTCGCGCAGCGCGATGTCGTGCTCTTTTAAAAATGAAAGCACCCGCATGGCCATCATCATCCCGTCCCGCAAAAACAGCTGCTCCCCTGCCAGCGCCCAGGCCCCTTCGTCTTCCTGGATGCTGGAGTACCGGAGCACCCTGCGTTCGTACTGGCTGGCCAGCCGGTCCAGGGCGCGGGGCGCGCTTTGCTCCACCGCCACGTCGCCGCCCCGCATAAACTCCGACAGGCAGCACAGGGCGTGGAGCCGGTCCATAAACACATACCCGGTGGCGGCGGTATGGGCGGATAAAAACCGGCCGTCCGCCGAAATTTGGAAGCTAAGCTCAGGGGACGGCCGGCATCCCAGCCGCTCCAGGGCGTCCTGCATCATGGCGGATACCTCCCGGCCGGAGGAGCGCACTGTCACCCCCGTTCCGGCCAGGGGCACCGAGGTCAGCGCCAGCAGCGCAAAGGGATACCGCTTGGCAAAGGCGGGCGCGGGGGTGTACTCCCCGGGTTTGGCGAACTCCTCCCCCGTCAGGTCGGCGGACTTTATCTCCAGCTTACGCTCCTGATCCCTCTGAGCGGCGATGCCTCCCTGACGGACGGCCCGCAGGCTCACCTGGGTGTCGCCCTCCAGATAAAACCCGAAGTCCGCACCGCTTTGAACCATGCAGAAGTCAAAAACCACACCTGGGCAGGCGCCGAAATCCCAGACCTGGGCGCCGCCCGCCAGCATTCCTCCGCACAGCGCCATCAAAAGCGCCTTCGCACCGGGCGCACCGGAGCAGGCCACTCCCAGGCGTCCGCCCGGAAACAGGCACCCTGCGGCCCGTCCCAGACGGGCACAGAGTTCCGGCGTCACGTGTTTGTGCAGCTGGCCGCAAAAGCCGTCTTCGTCAAACCGAATGGGAGAACGGTAAAAATCCTGTGTCATCGTATAACCCGCTCCTTTAAAAGGAAGATTTCATCAACCATCAGTATTGGCGCTGAAAAGGCGGGAATATACACGGGGCGGAAAAATTCCCCTTTGGCTGTATGAACTCCTTTTGCACTGTCCATACTAATCACAGGATTGTCAAGGTCCAGCCAACCCCCGCCCGCGCACAGGGCGAATATTTTAACGCAAAGGAGTCAATCGCCATGGAATTAAAAGGAAGCAAAACCGAAGCCAATTTAATGGCCGCATTCGCCGGAGAATCCCAGGCCCGCAACAAATACATCTTTTACGCCAAAGCCGCCCGCCGGGACGGATTTGAGCAGATCGCAGACATTTTTGAAGAGACCGCGGCCAACGAGCAGGCCCACGCCTATCAGTGGTTTCTGCACTTAAAGGGCGGCGAGGTTCCGCCCACCGTGGACGCTTTGGAGGACGCCGCGGGCGGCGAGCATTATGAGTGGACCGAGATGTATAAAAATTTTGCGGAGGAAGCCCGCCAGGAGGGCTTTACCCAGATTGCCGCCCAGTTTGAAATGGTGGCGGAAATCGAAAAAGACCACGAGGAGCGGTTCCGCAAGCTGGTGGACAACATCAATCAGCAGAAGGTGTTTAAAAAAGACGCCCCCCAGCTTTGGATCTGCCGGTACTGCGGCCGGGTGCACTACGGCCCCGAAGCGCCCGCAATCTGCCCGGTTTGCCGCCATCCCCAGGCGTATTTCCAGATCAAGGCGCAGAATTATTGATTCCCCAACAAGCAAAAAAACGCGGACGGAAAAAATCCGTCCGCGTTCTTTGTTGTTTTCGTTCAGGGGTGTTTGGCCAATGCCCTTCGCTCCATCCAGTGCAGGGCGGCTTCGACTCCCAACAGCAGGGTGATGCACCCCCCCGCGGTGGTGCAAGAATCAAATCCCCACATAATCACCGGAAGCAGGGAAGTCAAAAACGCAAGGACCGCCAGGATAAGCACCGCTTTTTGCAGCTTTCTGCCGCCCCGGAACAGGCCGATCACGCCCAGCTTGAGGAGCGAATACGACCGCTTATTCATTTTAAATCCCCGTTCCTTAATAAAACGTTTTTTCTATGCCTCTGCTGTGCCGTCCTCCGGCCCAGCGGGCGCAGGGGCCGGATTTTGTTCCGGACCGTAGGCGTCGGTCTGGGTGGGCAGTCCTTTTTTCTCCAGCCGGTCCTCCAAAAGGGAGGACACGATGGTGTAGATCACCGCAAAAGCGGGAACGCCCACAAACATGCCCAAAAATCCGAACAGTCCGCCGAACAGCAGGATGGAAAAGATCACCCAAAAGGCGGAAAGGCCGGTGGATTCTCCCAGAATCTTGGGGCCAATGATGTTTCCATCGATCTGTTGGAGGACGATAATCACGATGACGAAGATCAGCGCCTTCATGGGGTCTTCCAAAAAGATGATCAGCGCGCTGGGGATGGCGCCGATAAACGGGCCGAAAAACGGGATGATGTTGGTGACGCCGATCATCACGCTCACCAGCAGCGCGTAGGGGCATTTAAAAATGGAAATGCAGATAAAGCACAGAATACCCACAATCATGGAGTCCAAAAGCTTTCCGGAAATAAAGCCGCCGAAAATCCGGTGGGTCTTTAAGGTGGTGCGCATCAGCTTGCCGGCCATGCGCTGGGGAAAGATTGCCACGACCACCTTTTTGGCCTGAGCCAGAAACTTTTCCTTGGCCGCCATAATATAAATGGAAACGATCAGGCCGATCAACAGGTTTTTGGTGGCGTTGAGAAACCCCAGGACCCCCTGTGTGACGTTGCCCAAAAAGTCGTTGAGATAAGGGGTCAGCTTGTCAAAGGTGGCTTGCAGATACTTCATAATCATGTCGAACTGATCGTCGATAAACGCCGACAGGTCGGGATTGGACTTGACAAGATCGGTGACATATTCCTTCAGGCTGTTAAAATATCCCGGCATTTTTTCAATCATGCCCGCGATGCTCACAAACAACTGGGGAACCACCATGCTCAGCAAAACGGCCACCACCGCTACCGCCACCGTCAAAGTGGCGAAGATCCCCAAAAACCGCGGCAGGGACTTGGGCGCTTTTTTCCACTTCATTTTGTCCACCAGGGGGCGAAAGCATTTGTTTTCAAAAAAGTTGAGCACCGGGTTTAGCAGATACGCAATCACAAACCCCATGGTGACCGGCATTAAAATGGCGTTGATCTTGCCGAGAAACGACGCCACTACACTGATGTTGCGCAAAAACACATAAAACAAAATGCTGCAGGCGATGACGGCAAACGCCGTGATCCCCATGGACAGGTACCGTTTGTTCCAGGGAATTTTCAAAGGACAGCCCTCCTCCGGTCAAGCTTTGTCCCTTTCATTATACCGAAGCCGGATGGAAAAATCTATACTTTCTCCGCGAAAACCAAAGAAACCCCCGGGAAATGCCCATTTTTATTTGACACAACCGTCTTCCTGCAAGTCCTGCGGCCGGCCAAAGAATGGAAAATCCGCTGGCAAAAAACAATGGTTTTACATTGCAAAAAAATGTGATATAATAGCCACAAGCGGTTATTCTATCATTTTCATTATGGCCTGGCAGATCCGCGGCTTCCGCCTGCTCCCTGCCCTATGGCCAATTTTTCCTTCCGCGCTGGGCGCTTCTGTCAAAATAGCCACAAGCGGCTATTCTATCATGTCCATTATGGCCTGGCAGATCCGCGGCTTTCGACCGCTCCCTGCCCCATGGCCAATTCTGCTGCCCGCGCAAACAGATGCGCCGGCCGTCCCAATGAAGCTTTTCCCTCGGCAAACATTCCGGAGGTTTCTTTCATGAGCAAATGGATTCGTTCCCTGTCTGTTTTTCACCCCGCCCGGCGGGGAGCTCGCGTTTTTCAAAAAAGCCTTTGCGCGGGGTTGGCGGCGGTCGTGGCGCTTGCCGCGTCCGGATGCAGCAGTGCGGACCGGGACGACGCCCTGACCACGGTAAAACCCCAAAGCAACGTCTCTGCTTCATCCCCGGGCGTTTCGCTGTCGTCGATCTCACTGGCGGCCAACGTAGGCGATTCATTCAACCCCTATACCGCCAAAACGCTGGTGAATTCCACCCTGTTCCCGCTGCTCTATGACAGCCTGGTAAAGCTGGATGCAAAGCTTGCACCCCAAAACGCGCTGGCGTCCAAGATCTCGGTGTCGGGGAGCACCTGCACCGTGACCCTGAAAGACGGGCTGAAATTTTCCGACGGGTCGGCGCTGACCGCCAAAGCGGTGGTCTACTCGGCGAACCGGGCGAAGAGTTCCCCCCTGTACGGCGGACGGCTGAAAAACATGGCGTCGGTCAGCGCAAACGGCGACAAAAAGGTGGTGTTTACCTTGAGCCGCCCCGACCGGAACTTTGCCAGCCTTCTGGACTTTCCCATCGTCAAGGAGGAAACCGCCAAGGATTCCAAATCCACGCCCGTAGGCTCGGGCCGGTATACCTTAAAATCCCAGGGAAACAAAAATTATTCCCTGGAATACAACACCCGCTGGTACAAAAAGGCGGACCCGAAATTTAAAACCATCTCCTTAGTGGCCCCTCCCGACGATGAGGCCATCATGACCAGTGTGAAAACCGGAAACGTGGCCCTGATGTTTTCCGACCTGAGTAAGGGCGAAATCGGCGGGATCGGCGCGGCCACGCAGCCGGTGGCTTTAAACAATATGATTTACATCGGCATCAACTCCTCCAACGGAGTCCTGCAAAGCCCGGAATTCCGTTCAGCGCTTTCGTTTGCCATCGACCGCAAGGCCGTGCTCTCCAAGGGCTATTCCGGCCGGGGAACCGCCACCTATCTGCCGGTGAATCCCCTGTTCGATCTGAACGAAACCCTTACCGGAGACGAATTCCCAGGATACAACCAGCAAAAAGCGGGCTCCATGCTGGACGCGCTGGGCTACGATAAGACGGATATGAGCGCAGTGCGCTTAAACGGGGAGAGCCCCATCACCCTGAATCTTCTGATTAATGGGGACAACAACTACAAGGTGCTCACCGCAAACGCCATCAAAAACGCCCTGCGGGAAGTGGGGATCGGTATCAATATCGTCACCGAAAAGGACTTTGACGCGTTTTCCTCTAAGGTAAAAAGCAAAAATTTCGACCTGTATCTGGGGGAGACCAAGCTTTTGTTCAACATGGATATTTCGGACTTCTGGCGTACTTCCCCCTTAAACGCAGGCATCTCTGCCAGTGAAGAACTGAAAAACGCCTATACGGCCTATCAAAACGGTTCTGGCACCTATGCGGCGTTTGCCAAAATCTTTGCCAAAGAAACGCCCTTTATCCCCCTTTTGTTCCGCAGCGGCATCGTAGCCTACAACCGCAACATTCAAACCCAGATCGTCGCAACCCCGTCGGATGTATTCGACAACATCACCGACTGGAAATAGATTCGAATTTTTAATCGCTTATCCATATCCCGGCGCAAGGACAGCCGCCGGTTACTCTAAATTGGAAAGGCAGGGCTTTACATGGTCAGACTGGAAAATCATCTGGGAAAAATCGACATTTCAAGCGACTTTTTCGTCAACCTGGTGGGAGGAACCGTCACCAACTGCTTTGGCGTAGCGGGCATGGCCACCACCGGCGCCACCCAGGGCGTCAAAAACTATCTGAGCTCCATGCGGTTTATCAAAAGGCGCATCCCGGAAAAAGGAATCCGGGTGCGGTACAACAAGCAGAAGTTCACCATCGACCTGCACATCATCGTGACCTACGGCACCAATGTGACCGCGATTGTAAAAAGCATCATCAACAAGGTCAAGTACGTGGTGGAGGAAATCTCCGGCCTCACGGTGGCTCGGGTCAACGTCTTTGTGGACGGGATGAAAAACGAATAATCCAGGCGGCGCCTGTTTTAAGCCTGTTTTAAGGCTTTCATTCATTAGAAGAGGTGGTAAGCAACGTGTTAAACGGTACGACGCTCCGGGATGCTTTTTTATCAGGAGCAAACAACATTGTCAATCACAAACAGCAGGTGGACGAATTAAACGTCTTTCCCGTTCCGGACGGGGACACCGGAACCAATATGTCCATGACCATCAGCGCCGCCAAGCCGGAGCTTGAAAAACTGCAGAACCCCACCGTCTCCCAGACGGCGGACGTGGCGGCGTCCTGCCTGCTGCGGGGTGCCAGGGGGAACTCCGGTGTGATTTTATCCCTTTTGTTCCGAGGCTTTTCCAAGGGCTTAAAGGGAAAAGAGACCGCAAACGGCGCGGATCTGGCCCACGCCCTGCAATTGGGCGTGGAGGCCGCTTACAAATCGGTGATGAAGCCCACCGAGGGCACGGTGCTCACCGTGTCCCGGCTGGCGGCGGAAAAAGCCGTGGCCCTTGCCAAAGAGACCAACGATGTAAACACGATCTTTACCTGCATCGTGGAGGAAGCCAAGGCCGCCCTGGCCCAGACGCCGGAAATGCTGCCGGTGCTGAAAAAGGCGGGCGTAGTGGATGCCGGCGGCCAGGGCTTTGTTGTGGTGCTGGAAGGCATGCAGAGCGTCTTGAAAGACGGCAGGATCATCGAGCCCGCCCAGAAGGAGGAAGCGGCCTCCCCGGTTGTAATGGCTCCTAAAAACGCGGCGGCTGAAACCGACGCGGACATTCAGTTTACCTACTGCACCGAGTTTATCGTCAACAAAAAGAAAAACGCCAAGGGGGCGCTGGCCCTGCGGGCATACCTGGAGTCCATCGGCGACAGCGTAGTCGTGGTGGACGACGACGATATCATCAAGGTCCACGTGCACACCGAAAATCCCGGCAACGCGTTGCAGGAGGGGCTGAAATTCGGCTCCCTGACCAAGATGAAGATCGAAAACATGAAGGAACAGCATGAAAACAAGGTGCACGAGGCCCAGCAGATCGCCAAGGAGGACGACTACGCCCCCGTGGACCCCGAACGCGCCTTCGGTTTTGTAGCCGTGGCGGCCGGCCAGGGGCTGCAATCCCTGTTTGAGGATTTGGGTGTTGACAAGATTGTCAGCGGCGGCCAGACTATGAACCCCTCTACCGACGACATCCTGCGGGCCATCCAGGCGGTGCCCGCCCAGACGGTGTTCGTGCTCCCCAACAACAAAAACATCATCATGGCGGCGGAGCAGGCGGTCAAGCTGGCCGACCGGCGGGTGTGCGTGCTCCAGACCCGCACCATCCCCCAGGGTCTGTCCGCCATGCTGGCCTTTGATCCCGACGGAGATTTTTCGGACAACCGGCTCAATATGACCAAGGCGCTGGACCATGTCTCCACCGGGCAGATCACCTTTGCCGCACGGGATTCCGACTTTGACGGCCACAAGATCAAAGAGGGCGAAATCCTGGGGCTGGAAAACGGCAAGCTTGCCCTGACGGAAAAGGACGTGACCAAGGCTTTGGTGAAGATTACCAGCCGGATGATCAAGCGGGATTCCAGCTTTATCACGGTGATCTACGGCGCGGACGTCACCGACGCCCAGGCGGAAGAAGCCTATGCCGCGCTGCGGGCCAAGGTGAACGACAGCATTGAAATCAACCTGATTAACGGCGGACAGCCGGTGTATTATTACATCGTATCCGTAGAATAACAGAAGTTTTATACGCCCCGTAAATCCCGTTGCAGGGGATACGGGGCGTTTTTCCATTCCGGAAAGCCGGGTAAAGGAGGCGGAGGCTTTGGCGGTCAACGAAAGCCTGTTTCAACAACCCATTCAGTATCTCAAGGGCGTAGGGCCAAAAAAGGCCGCCGCCTATGAGAAGCTCAACGTCCGCACCGCAGGGGATCTGATCCGGTTTTATCCCCGGGACTATCTGGACTTTAGCGACCCTGTGCCCATCGCGGCGGCCGTCCCGGGGGAAACCTGCATCGTCAAGGCCACGGTGTTCCGCAAACAGCCGGAACAGCGCATCCGCAAGGGGATGAGCATCTTCAAGGTGTTTGTCACCGACGGGGAGCAGGACCTGACCGTGACCATCTTCAACAGCAAGTACCTGTACGACGCCCTGGAGCTGCATAAGACCTACTATCTGTACGGCAAGGTGGCGGGCAACCTCTACCGCAAGGAGATGGCCTCCCCCGTGGTGCTGCCCGAAAGCGAACAGCGGCTGATCCGCCCGGTGTACCACCAAACCGAGGGCTTGACCTCCAAGACCATCGGCAAGGATGTGTCCTCCCTGCTGAGCGCCCTTTCCGACGACGTGTACGACCCCATGCCCGCCCAAATCGTGCGGGAGCAGGGTCTGTGCCACCTGCGGTTCGCCCTGCAAAACATCCACTTTCCCAAAGACCGTTCCGCCCTTGGCTGCGCCCGGGACCGGCTGACCTTCGAGGAGTTCCTCACCCTGCAATTGGGGCTTTTGCGTTTAAAGTCCCGCAACCGGAAGGAAACTTCGGCGGTGATCCCCCCCACCGACCTGACGCCGTTTACCGACGCGCTGCCCTTCACCCTCACCGGCGCCCAGCAGCGCGCCGTCCGGGAGGCGCTGGCGGATATGAACCGCACCACCCCCATGAACCGGCTAGTCCAGGGGGACGTGGGCTCCGGCAAGACTGCGGTGGCGGCGGCTCTGGCCTATGCCCTTGCAAAAAACGGGTTTCAAACCGCTTTGATGGCCCCCACCGAAATTTTGGCGGAGCAGCACTGCCGCACCTTACAGGGAATGCTGTCCCCCTGCGGAGTAAAGGTCTGCCTGCTCACCGGGGCGATGACCCCCAAGCAGAAGGCGGCGCTCAAAGACCAGATCGCTTTGGGGGAATACCCGGTGGTGGTCGGCACTCACGCCCTGGTGCAGGACACGGTGTCTTTTGCCCGGCTGGGGCTTGTGATCACCGACGAGCAGCACCGGTTCGGCGTGGGCCAGCGGGCCCGGCTGATCCAGAAGGGGGACAACCCCCACGTGCTGGTAATGTCGGCCACTCCCATCCCCCGCACCCTGGCCCTGATGATCTATGGAGATCTGGATATCTCGGTGCTGGACGAGCTGCCAAAGGGGCGAAAGCCCATCGAGACCTACGCCATTTCTTCCGACAAGCGCAAGCGGGCTTTTGGGTACATCAAAAAGCACCTGGATCAGGGCCGCCAGGGGTACATCGTCTGCCCCCTGATCGACGAAAACGACGCCGGGGAGCTAAACGCCGTCACCGCCTATGCCCAAAAGCTTTCCCGGGAGGATTTTGCGGGCTACGCGGTAGGCCTGCTCCACGGCCGGATGAAGGCGGCGGAAAAAGAGGCGGTGATGGGGGCCTTCGCCCGGGGAGAGCTGCAGCTTCTGGTGTCCACCACCGTCATCGAGGTGGGGGTGGACGTGCCCAACGCCGTCATCATTTTGATCGAAAACGCCGAGCGGTTCGGCCTGTCCCAGCTCCACCAGCTCCGGGGACGGGTGGGCCGGGGGGAGTACGCCTCCACCTGCATTCTGGTGTCCGACCACCGGGGGGAGGAAACCCGCCGGCGGCTGAAAATCCTGTGCCAGACCTCCGACGGGTTCGCCCTGTCGGAGGAGGATTTGAAAATGCGGGGGCCGGGGGACTTTTTCGGCTCCCGCCAGCACGGGCTTCCGGGGCTTAAAATCGCCAGCATGGCGGAGGATATGGATGTGCTCAAAAAAACCCAGGCCATCGCAAAAACGATCATCGCCGATGACCCGGAGCTTTCATCCCCCGCCCACCGGGGCCTGGCGGACATGGTGGCGGATCTGTTCGGCCAAGCCGACGAAAACAGCTTTAACTGACCATTTCTATCACAGGAGGAACGCAAGATGGAATCCATGGATTTAACCGCGCTCAAACAGCGGATCAAAACCGGCAAGCTCTATTTTGAAAGCAAGGAGCTCATGGCCGAGCAGCAGGCCTGCCTGGAGACGCTCTACGACTTTAACCAGACCCGCCCCTCCCAGGGGGAGCTGCGAACAGAGCTGTTAAAAAAGCTGCTGGCAAGCATGGGGGAAAACTGCTATATCGAGCCTCCCCTGCGGGCCAACTGGGGCCGCAACACCCATATCGGGAACAACTTTTACGCCAATTTCAACCTGACGCTGGTGGACGACGGGGATATTTTCATCGGGGACGACGTGATGATCGCCCCCAACGTGATCATCGACACCGCCACCCATCCCATCTCCCCCGAGCTGCGGAAAAAAAAGGCCCAGTTTAACGTCCCGGTGCGGATTGGAAACAACGTGTGGATCGGCGCGGGGGCGATCCTGCTCCCCGGCGTCACCGTGGGGGACAATTCGGTAATCGGCGCGGGCAGCGTAGTCACCAAGGACATCCCCGCCAATGTGGTGGCGGCGGGCACCCCTTGCCGGGTGCTGCGCCCCATCGGCGACCGAGATCGGGAGTACTACTTTAAAGACTGGAAGATCGACTTGTCCCTGTAAAACGCAGGATGGCGACGCCCATCTTTCATTTTTTGCCGGGTTTCCCCCGAAAAATGTCACAAAGCGATTGAAATGGCGGCGCAACCTTGCTATAATAAACTTTATAGAAACCAATTCATATTTGGAAAGAAGGACTCGTTATGAGCAACATTGCTGTGGAACTGACCAAAAATCCTAAGCCGAAACCGGCGGATGAATCCAAAATCGGCTTCGGAAACACCTTTACCGACCACATGTTCGTGATGAACTACGACGAAGGACAGGGTTGGCACGATCCCCGCATTGTTCCCTACGGCCCTCTTTCCCTGGACCCTTCGGCCATGTGCCTGCATTACGGCCAGGAGGTGTTTGAAGGCTTAAAGGCCTACCGCACGGCGGACGACCACATCCAGCTGTTCCGTCCTCAGGAAAACTTTAAGCGTTTAAACGTGTCCAACGCCCGGCTTTCCATCCCTCTGATCGACGAGGAACTCTGTCTGGAGGGGCTTAAAAAGCTGGTGGAGATCGAAAAAGACTGGGTGCCCCACATCCCGGACACCTCGCTGTACATCCGGCCCTTTATCATCACTACCGACGCCCATCTTGGCGTGCATCCGGGCCACCACTATCTGTTTATCATCATCCTGTCCCCCTCCGGTCCGTACTACGCCGAGGGCTTAAACCCGGTGAAGATCTATGTGGAGAAAAACTATGTCCGCACCGTCAAGGGCGGCATGGGCATGGCGAAAACTGGCGGCAACTACGCCGCATCCCTCAACGCACAGGCCGAGGCGGAAAAACAAAACTACTCCCAGGTGCTGTGGCTGGACGGCGTGGAGCGCAAATACATCGAGGAAGTGGGCGCGATGAACATCTTCTTCGTCATCGACGGGGAGGCGGTCACGCCGGAGCTCACCAGCGGCAGCATCCTGTCGGGGATCACCCGCAAATCGGTGCTGGATCTGATCCGCTCCTGGGGCATGAAGGCCACCGAGCGGCGGATTTCCATCGACGAGATCGTCGAGGCCCACAAAAACGGCAAGCTGGGTGAGGTGTTCGGCACCGGCACCGCGGCGGTGATCTCCCCGGTGGGGCACTTAAAGTACGGCGATCTGGAAATGGAGATTGGCGGCAACAAAATCGGCCCCATCTCCCAGCGCCTGTACGACGAGCTCACCGGCATCCAGTGGGGCCGGCGGCCCGATCCCTTCGGCTGGACGGTCAAAATCGACTAGGCGTAAAACCATCCACAGCGCGCTCCTTGCCGGGCGCGCTGTTTTCTTCCACTGAAAAGGAGGTGTTTGTTTGGCGAGAATCCTCCGTTATCGGATGGGGCAGCCCCAGGCGGGCCGCACCGTACAGGATGTTCTGCGGCGGGAGCACGGGTTTTCCTCCACCCTGATCCGGTCGCTGAAAACCGATCCCGGCGGGGCGCTGTTAAACGGCGCCCCGGTGCGGATGGTGGACCGGCTCCGCGCCGGGGACAAGCTGGTGATCGCCCTGCCCTCCCATCCGGTGGAGTGCACACCCAACCCCGCCCTGCGCGCGCCCATTTTGTACCGGGACCCGGACGTGCTGGTGTTCGACAAGCCCCCGGGGATGCCGGTGCACCCCTCCCACGGCCACCGGGAGGACACTCTGCTCAACCGATTCGCCGCGGTGTGCCCCGGGGAGGAATTCCACCCCGTTTACCGCCTGGATATGGACACCTCCGGCCTGTGCGCGGTGGCCCTCCACTCCTTGGCGGCTTCCCTGCTGCCTGGCACGGCCCGCAAGGAATACCTGGCCCTGCTATGCGGGGAGCTCCCCTCCGATCAAGGCGTCATCGACGCGCCCATCGCACGGGAGGAAGGCAGTGCGATCAAGCGCCGGGTCGCGCCCGGGGGAAAGCCCTCCCTCACCCGGTACCGGGTGGTGGACAGGCAAAACGGCTTCACCGCCGTAGCCGTCCGGCTGGAGACCGGGCGCACCCATCAAATCCGGGTTCACTTTGCCCACCTGGGCTTTCCCCTGGCGGGGGACTGGCTGTACGGCGGGGACACATCCGTCATCCCCCGGCACGCCCTGCACTGCCGGCGGCTTTGGTTCGTCCATCCGGTCACCGGACAGCCGGTGGAGCTTCACAGCCCCCTCCCCAAGGATATGGCGGAAGTATACGGCTTGATTGTATAAAGTGAATAAATATTCACAAAAATCCCGTCGAGCCTTGCGTTTAACGCAAAATTATGATACAGTAAAAACAGATTTGATTTGAGGCTGGGACGGCGGCTTTTAAGACCATACAGCCGGCGTCCTTGGGGAAGAAAGGAACGAGTTTCATGAAAAAAGTAAAACAAATTGCGGCAGTTGCCCTGGCAGCCGTGCTGGCAATGGGCGCTTTGTCCGGCTGCTCCAAGTACAAGACGCTGGAGGACATCCAGAAAGAGGGTACCATTGTGATGTACACCAACGCGGAGTTCGCTCCCTTTGAGTACATGGGCGACGGCAACCAGGTTTCCGGCGTAGATGTGGACATCGCCAACGAAATCGCCAAGGATTTGGGCGTGAAGCTGCAAATTGAAAACGTTGCGTTCGACACCATCATCGGCGCCATCCAGTCCGGCAAGGGCGACTTTGGCGCGGCGGGCATGACCGTCACTGCAGAGCGTGAAAAACAGGTGGATTTCTCGGTGAAATACGTCAAGTCCCGTCAATACATTGTGCAGAAAGCCGACTCCAACCTGAATACTCTGGACGATTTGAAGGGCAAAAAGATCGGCGTTCAGCTGGGCACCACCGGCGACCTGATTATCGACGACAACCTGAAAGCCGCCGCGGACCGGGAGGGAACCGAGGAAAACGGCGTGCTGTTTGAAAGCGGCGCAACCTTAAAACAGTATGGCAGCGCTCCCATCGCAGCGGCGGACATCGCCACCGGCAAGCTGGACTGCGTGGTGGTCGACGAGCTTCCCGCCAAGTCCATCGCGGAGAAAAACGAAGGCTACAAGGCCGTTGAGATGACCTACGCCGACGGCTCCACCACTGAGGAGGAATACGCCTTCTGCGTGGCCAAAGGCAACAAAACCCTGCTGGACGCCATCAACAAGACCATGCAGCGGCTGATGGACGAGGGTAAAATTGACGAGTACGTGCTCAACCACACCACCAAATAACCCTTTGCGTTTCACTCCCTTCGGGCGGCAGGCAGCGGATGTCCGCCGCCCGTTTTCATTTTTTGGATCGCTGCGGCAGACCCATCTGCCGCCTGTTTTTTGGTCCTGTAATTCCAAGGAAAGGAACCGTTGCTGATGGAATTTTTCCAGAACATCCTCAACTATTTTCAAACTGGTTTCCACGACACCTTCATCGCTCAAAGCCGGTACATGCTGTTTATCAGGGGCCTTGGAAACACTATCCTGATCGCGATCTTCGCCACGTTGATCGGCGTTGTGCTGGGTATCCTGGTGGCGATTGTGCGGGTCTATTCCGGCCAGACCGGCAAGCTGAAATGGCTGGACCGGATCTGCGCGCTTTACCTGACCATTATCCGGGGGACCCCCACCCTGGTGCAGCTCTTGATCGCCTACTTTATGGTGTTCGCCTGGATTGACAACGTCATTTTGGTGTGTACCATCGCCTTTGGCATCAACTCCGGGGCCTATGTGGCGGAGATTGTCCGGGGCGGCATTCTATCCGTGGATAAGGGCCAGACCGAGGCGGGGCGCTCCCTGGGGCTTTCGGCCTCCACCACCATGCGGTCCATCGTGCTCCCCCAGGCGTTTAAAAGCTGCCTTCCCTCCCTGGGAAACGAGTTTATCACCATTTTAAAGGAAACCTCCATCGCCGGATACATCGGCGCCATGGATCTGACCAAGGCCGCGGATTTAGTCCGCAGCCGTACATACGACCCGTTTTTCTCCCTGATTACCATCGCGCTGATCTACCTGGTGATTGTCATCGGGATGAACGCGGCGTTTAAAGCTCTGGAAAGGAGGCTGGCCAAGAGTGATCGACGTTAAAAACCTGGACAAACACTTTGGGGACAACTATGTTCTCAAGGGGATCAACGAACACATTGAAAAAGGCGAAAAGGTCGTCATCGTCGGCCCCTCCGGGTCTGGAAAATCCACTTTTCTGCGCTGCCTGAACCTGTTGGAAACCCCCACTGGAGGGGAAATCTGGTTCGAGGGTGAAGAAATTACCGACCCCAAGTGCGACATCGACAAGCTCCGGCAGAAAATGGGGATGGTGTTCCAACACTTTAACCTGTTCCCCCACCTGACCATTCTGGAAAACATCACTCTGGCCCCGGTCAAATTAAAGCTGATGACCAAGGAGCAGGCAGACGAAAACGCCATGCGGCTGCTTACCCGGATTGGGCTGGCGGACAAAGCGGACACCTATCCGTCTATGATCTCCGGCGGGCAGAAGCAGCGGATCGCCATTGTGCGGGCGCTGGCGATGAACCCGGATGTGATGCTGTTCGACGAGCCCACCTCCGCTTTAGACCCCGAAATGGTGGGCGAGGTGCTGGCCCTGATGAAAGAGCTGGCGGACGACGGTATGACCATGGTGGTGGTCACCCACGAAATGGGCTTCGCCCGGGAGGTCGCCACCCGCTGTCTGTTTATGGACGAGGGCAGGATTATGGAGCAGGCTCCCCCCGACGAGTTTTTCACCTCTCCCAAAAATCCCCGGCTCCAGGACTTTTTGTCCAAGGTGCTGTAAAAAAACGGAGGATTCCAAAAGGAATCCTCCGTTTTTAATTTTGCTGTGTAAACTTGGATGCTGGGGCAAGCTGCCCCATACGCAAAACGGGAGGAACGCTATGAAGCGTCCCTCCCGTATGCAGATGTCCTCTCTATGCCGCAGCATCCCGTCACAGGTTCGGGAAGCCGTTTTCCCGTTGCCGGTTAGTCCTTCAAAGGAACGTTGTTGCCGTCCACTTTGATGTTGCCGCACAGGATCATGATGCCCTCGATCAGACCCCAGACCCAGGTCGCAATTGCACCGAAGCCGCAGGTCAGCAGGGTAATCAGCAGCTGCGCCACCGCTTTACCGGTGTTGCCCAGATAGAAGTTATGTACGCCAAGCTGGCCGAGAAAAATCCCCAGCAGGCCCGCCGCGATTTTGGATTTCTGGTTGTAGCCGGCAGGAATTCCAGGCTGTGTATTCAGCGCTGCACCGCAGTTGACACAGACAACCGCACCGGGCGCGGTCTGTGCCGCACAATTCGGGCAGAAGTTTGCGCCGGTTCCAACCGGAACACCGCAGTTGGTGCAAACCGCTGCGCCGGGCATAATTTCCTGTCCACAGTTTTTACAATACATCGCAATCACTCTTTCCACTTTAATTTCGTTCATCCACGATCTCTACACATTTTATTCATGAATTTAATGATATTATAACAAATTTTTTCGGATCTGACAAGAACAAATGCTTGACGCCTTTCCAAAGATTTCGTGAAAATTTTGTATACTCTATTGAAAGAAATAACCTTTCAGACCTCTTTTTTTAAAATTCGGCTGGGGTTTGCTCCCTTATATGAAACGGAATGAAAAATTACTTGCGTTAATTTGCCTCTTTTATAAACAAAACTTCAATATTTTGTAAATCCTGCAATTTTTCTTCTGAAAAATTGCAAAATAGCCTTGCATTTTTTCGATCTACGGCTTATAATAAAAAAGTCAACATTACATAAGGGGGCATATTCATTATGGCTTTAAAAAATGAGTACCTGCAGTCGGTGTACGCCACCGTTGCCCAGCGCAACAAAGGCGAAGAAGAATTCCTGCAGGCGGTTCGCGAGGTCCTGGAATCTTTGGAGATCGTAGTGGAAAAAAATCCCGCGATTGCCAAAAGCGGCGTCATTGACCGAATTGTGGAGCCTGAGCGTTTTATCCAGTTCCGTGTGTCCTGGGTGGACGACGCCGGCAAAGTTCAGGTCAACCGGGGATTCCGTGTGCAGTTTAACTCCGCAATCGGCCCCTACAAGGGCGGCCTGCGGCTGCATCCCTCGGTCTGCGCGTCGGTCATCAAGTTCCTGGGCTTTGAGCAGATCTTCAAAAACAGCCTGACCGGACTGCCCATGGGCGGCGGCAAGGGCGGTTCCGACTTTGATCCCAAGGGCAAATCCGACGGCGAGATCATGCGCTTCTGCCAGAGCTTCATGACCGAGCTTTGCAAGCACATCGGCGCGGACACCGACGTTCCCGCGGGTGACATCGGCGTGGGCGCCCGGGAGATCGGCTACATGTTCGGCCAGTACAAACGCCTGCGCAACGAGTTTGTGGGCGTGCTCACCGGCAAGGGCCTGACCTACGGCGGCTCGCTGGTCCGCACCCAGGCCACCGGCTACGGCCTGTTGTACTTCACCGCCGAAATGCTCAAAGAGATGAAAAACGAGACCCTCGAAGGCAAAACCGTGGTGATCTCCGGTTCCGGCAACGTGGCGATCTACGCCACCGAGAAAGCCCAGCAGCTGGGCGCAAAGGTCGTGGCACTGTCCGACTCTCAGGGCTATGTATACGACAAAGACGGCATCAAGCTGGATGTTGTCAAACAGATCAAAGAAGTGGAGCGGGGACGCATTTCCGAGTATGCAAAGCGGGTTGACGGCGCGGTTTACACCGAGGGCTGCCGCGGCATCTGGAGCATTCCCTGCGACGTGGCTCTTCCCTGCGCCACCCAGAACGAGTTAAACGGCGAGGAGGCCAAGACCCTGATCGCCAACGGCGTTATGGCCGTTGCGGAGGGCGCCAACATGCCTTCTACTCCCGAGGCTGTGGAGGCGTTCCAGGCGGCTGGCGTTTTGTTTGGACCTGCGAAAGCGGCCAACGCCGGCGGCGTTGCCACCTCCGGCCTTGAGATGTGCCAGAACTCCATGCGGTATAGCTGGACCGCCGAGGAAGTGGATCAGAAGCTGCACCAGATCATGGTCAACATCTTCCACAACGCCTACGACGCATCCAAAAAATACGGCGTCGAGGGCAACTTGGTCGCGGGCGCCAATATCGCGGGCTTTGAAAAAGTTGCCGACGCGATGATCGCACAGGGCGTTGCGTATTAATCCGGCCGATTGTCAAAAGACCTCCTTCAAAAGAAGGAGGTCTTTTTTGCTGTGCACAAATCCAGTAACCAAAAACGTCCATCGCCGACGGCTGCCTGAAAGGCGAACCAGCGGGACAATCAAAAAACAGGTGCAGAGCGATTCTTTTATTCTGCCAGTTCATCCATTGTGACTTTGAATATATTGGAAAACGCGAGCAATTCGCAGTCGTATAAGCGGCGGCTTCCATCTTCTATTTTTCTCAATGTCCGTTCACTGATATTCACATCGTAGATCTTTAATAGCTCAACCATGAGGGATGGAGTGTATCCGCATTTTAATCGTAATAATTTGCATTTATAGCCGCAGATGTTTCTTTGCGGCTGTAAATCTCCTGCTTCCATTGTCAATCACCTCAATATTTTGTAGATGCATTTTATATCTATATTTACATTTTATCACAAAATGTATTTAAAATAAATACATAATATGATCTTTTATTGAGGGGTATTATGAATATTCGAAGCTTATCCATTCGTATTGACGATGAATTGCGATATAAATTAAGAGTCGCTGCCTCTTATGAAGGCCGTTCCGCCAATGCACAGATTTTAATCCTGATTCGGGATTTCGTTCAAAAGTATGAAAACGAGCATGGCCCTATCGAAAACCCAAATACGCAATCGCATCTATGAGTGACAGAACGACGGTGTAAAAACAAGACCTCCTTCTTTTGAAGGAGGTCTTGTTGCAGTCATACGGGAACAGAGGGTTTCACACATCAAAAAAGCCCGGCTTTTGTTTGTAAAAGGGCTTATCGCCTCCCACACGCCGCTGGTCCTCCGCGTGGGAAACAAACTGAAGCGCCGGGGAACCCGTATAGACCTTGGCCGCCTCTTTGAGCTCTGTGAACACCTGATCCTGATTCCCGATAAAATCCACCACCGCCAGCAGGCCATGCTCTTCTCCCCGTTCCATGCGCCGCAGCCAAATGGCGTAAATCCGCTTATCCCTCTTTGCACACCGGGTCAAGCTAGTAATCAGCTCTTTGGGAGGGTTCTCGACCTCTCCATAATACACCGCCGGCTGTTTGTCATACACCGCAACCGAATAGTTTTTTTCTCGCATCCGTTTGATGACGCTCCACCGTTCCATCCGTTCCCGGTCCACCAGAAAGTCGTTCCCAAACGGATTGATGATGAATCCCACAGTATCCGGATGACCCGTCACCATAGAGACGTATTCCTCAAAATCCAGGATGAATGTCTTGGGCGGTATGCCGCCCAGCTCCTTCCACTTGGAAAGCTCCTCCCAATCGGTGAACACCGGATAGGCGTCCTGCCCTTCCTTGTTGCTCAAAAGTGGAAACGAAACCTGGGTGTTTTCTGGAAAAAACGCCTTGCCGTCTGCTGGGTGCTCCGGTTCTTTTTCGAGATGTACCACGGACAAAAAATGTGCGTGAAACATGATTTCCTCTGCAATCCCATCCAAGATTTTACGCATTTTTTTGTTGGCATAGGGTTGTTGATGCAGCTGCTTTAACAACTTTTTGAGCTTTGGATTTTCCAACGGTTTGTTGACGTCCACTTTGTCCATAGCAATCCCCTTCTCCCTATTTTTGTTTATAATATAGCACAAATCTCCCGAAACGTCCATTGCAGACGGATGCGCAGCCCCCTATTGACGGCTTCTGTCTGCTCCACCGTTCGAAAAATAAATTATTTTTCGATAATACCTTGCAATGCAAGATAGTGTGTGCTATACTATAGCTGTCGACAAGGAAACGGAGGTGTTTGCTTGAACATTCAATTTAAAAAGGGCGTGTTGGAACTGTGCGTGCTGTCTGTGCTCAGCCGGAAAGACTGCTATGGCTACGAGCTGGTCAGCGATATCTCCCGCCACATCAACATATCCGAGGGAACCATCTATCCCCTGCTCAAGCGACTCAAGGACGATGGATTGTTCACCACCTATTTGCAGGAATCCTCCGAAGGGCCTCCCCGCAAATACTATGCAATCTCCGACCGCGGCCGGGCTTACAAAGAGGAGCTGGCTGGGGAATGGCGGGACTTTTCGGCCAAAGTAAATCATATTATCGACGGCACCGACGCCGGCGAGAAAGGAATGACCCCATCATGACACGTACCATGTATCTGTTCCGCCTGCGGGAATTGCTGGCGGCCATGCCCGCCGCCGACCGCGAAGAAGTTCTGGCGGATATTAACGAGCACTTTGACTCCGCCCTCCAGCAGGGGGAAACCGAGCAGGAGATCATTGCGCGCTTGGGGACCCCGGAGTCCATCGCCGTCCAGTATGGCTACACCGACGCGGTCAATCCGCCCACTGTGGCCCCTCCCCCTGTAAGCGCATCCAAAAAGAACGGCGTGGGCGCGGACCGGATCTGCGGCTGCATCGGCTTTGGATTTTTTAACATCTGCCTGGGTTATCCTTTGGTGTTTACGTTTATCGCTGTTGTCTTCGCTCTGGTGGTCAGCGCCATTGCAATCGGCCTTACAGGCGCTTTGTACCTGATCCTCACGCTGATCTCTCCCTTGGTTCCCCTGGCCCAGGACAGCCTGATCACTGGATTTCCCTTTGCGGCCAACCTGTTTGCGGGAACCGGTGCCGCCTCGCTGGGCATCCTCGCCAGTATATGGGCCATCAAGCTGTTCGGGCTGTGCATCCAGGTTTCGGTCAAATATGTTGTGTGGTCCTTCCGCTGGACCTTTTGCATGAAACCAAACCCGCCTCAAAACAACCCTGCATAAGCGGCAACCCACCGGGAAAGGAAGGATTTTTATATGAAACGGGGAATAATCATCGCCAGCATCGCGCTGGGATCGGTGTTTTTAATTTCTTGTATCGCCGTCATACTCATCTTATCATTCAGCGGATGGAAAGGAGCTGAGTCTCAAATGATCAACGAAACCCACGCGGCAGCCATTGAAAACGACGGCCGGCTGATTGTAGACAGCGGCATGGCTGATTGCACGATCTCCTACGCGCAGGACGATACTCAGGAAGTCACCGCCACCCTGACCGGGAACGGCGCCCGACACAGATTCAACTTCACGGTGGAACAGACTGCCGACGGAGTCAAAGTCACTGCCAAACGGCCCTTTACTCTGTTTAACTTTCAGCTATTTGGAAATTACAACCTGACCGTCACTGTTCCCCGCTCTTTTGCGGGGGACCTGGAACTCAACAACTCCGCCGGCGGCACGCAGGTAAACCTGACCAAGCTGGGAGAAGTTACCCTCAAATCCGGTGCGGGAGCGCTGATGGTGGGGAATCTGGAGGCTGAATCCCTGTATATGAACAACTCCGCAGGCAAGATCGCCGTTGGAACGATCGTTGTAAAACAGGATATTGAATTTAAAAATTCCGCCGGCTCCACCGAAGCCCAGAGCCTGACCGCCGGCGGCGAGGTGGCCATTTCCTCCAGCGCGGGCACAATTCAGGTAAACGCCCTGCAAGCGGTCACTGCCAATATTAAAAATTCTGCCGGGCGAACCGAACTGTATCACGTGGCAGACACCGACGTGACCGCTCACCAGTCCGCCGGGGAAATCATCTGTGAATACGCCGTATTTTCAAACAACCAGGTGGATATCAAAAATTCCGCCAGCCGCATCCGGCTGTCCCTGCCGGAAAACGCCGCTTTTGCCCTGGACGCTTCCACCAGCGCAGGCAAGGTGGAATGCGCTTTCCCGGTGCTTTCCACCGAACACAGCAATGACCGGATCCGGGGCACCGTCAACAAGGAAGGCGCGCAGAATCTGGTGAAGCTCCACTCCTCCGCGGGAAGCGTCATCATTGAACAAATGGCTGTAAACGAATAAGTTGAATCCTCATTATAAAAAGCCGCTATGCCCAAAGATCATGGGTATAACGGCTTTTTCTTTATTTATAGCGGTACCTCTTCGAATCGGTCACAGCAACCGGGCATAGTCCATAGTCTTAAAAATGATCACCATCACGCACAGTGCTGCCCAAAGCACGCAAAACACGGCGATCACAGCCAGCGGAGGCGGCTTTTTACCACCAAATGACGGCCACTTGACTGCCCGTTCTTCCTCTGTCATACATAGCCGACGCAAAAGGAGATACCCAACTGTTCCCCCTGCAATTCCCCCCAGCATCAACCAGGCAATCGACAGCGATTCTACAAAGTCTCCAAGGGAAAGCGGCGCCTCGTACCCAAACAGTACAGAATGGAATAGAACGATCCAGACGAAAAAACCAATGGCAAAAAACAGCGCTGCACCCCCAAGCATTCCGAACAAAAACAGCTTGGCCCGGTGAGTTGCCCACTTCTGCTCCCGCTGAGCCCTCGGCGAGGGCGGCCATTCTCCCGTCGATTCCAGCGCCTGTTTTGCGTAGTAGAACTGATCTGCAACCGGCGTCGGAAGGCGTTTTTCAAAGGGCTCCATACATTTTACAAATTCCCGATAACGCCCACTGTCAAACTGACGTATCGCCCATGCATACCGCAATTTTTTTGCTGTATTTCGGGACAGGTAGGCATCGAACTCCTCTTGTTCCCGCTGTGCCTGCAGCAGTTGATCCATCACAGCCTGCGGCCCCATTTTCCCCAGCTTTTGAATTGCTATGGCGGCCCGCTCCGCCGCCTGGAACAATTCCAGCTCCATGGTCTGCGCCGTTACAATATATCCATTGGGGAGCCGCCGGTATACGTCCCTCTCCCCTGTGATCCAGGCGATTACAGGGGAATATGCCCACTCAAACGAAGGCTTTTTAAAAATATAGATTTCCGTAACCGCATAGTCGAGTTCCGAATAAATCACACTGTAGCTGAACCAATCAAACGCAAACTCCACCATAGCGGTAAAGGTATCCTCGCTTTTTCTGCTGCGCCGCAGTTCTTCCAGGGTGGCGTCCTCCTTCTCCCCCAAGCTGATGGATGAATACGTCCCTGTCAATCCCATGGGATGAAACATCCGCTTCAGCTTGGTCGCCTCATCAAAAAACATTTGAACCAGCTCAGCTCTTTCCCGTCCCCTTTTGGTCTCTTTCTGCAAAATCTCCTTCTCCTTTCAATCACCCAATCCCCGTGTCCTGGAACGCCTGGGGAATCATCGCCAGCAGGTCGGTGGGCAGCATCCCCTGCATGGTGTACCGCTGTGCCGCCAGATCCCCGGCCATCCCGTGGAGGTACACCCCGCAGCAGGCCGCGTCCACGGGGGAAAGCCCCTGGGCCAGCAGCGACGCGATCATCCCTGCCAGAATGTCCCCGCTGCCGCCCCGGGCCATGCCGGGGTTCCCGGTGGTGTTGACAAAAAGCTCCCCGCCGGGGGAAGCCACTAGGGTGTTGGGCCCTTTGAGCACCAGCGTCACCCCATACTCCCCGGCAAACGCCCGGGCGGTCTGTTCCCGGCTTTCCCGGATCTCCTGGATGCTCTTGCCGCAAAGCCGGGCCATCTCTCCAAAGTGAGGGGTGAGGATGAGGGGCGCCCTTGCCCGCCGGAGCACAGCCGGCGAAAGCGCCAGGGCATTGAGCCCGTCCGCGTCCACCACCAGCGGACAGGCTGCCCCTGTGACCACCCGCTCCACCAGGCTGCGGGTATCCGGCGTCAGGGACAGCCCGCAGCCGATCAGCCCGGCGGTGCTGGTGGAAAGCCGGTCCAAAACCGGCCCGGCGGACTCTTTGGCTACACCGCCGTCCGCTGCTTCGTGCAGGGGCAAAAACGTCCCCTCCAGCAGGTGGGAGGCCGCCGCCGCGATCACCGGGCGGGTGGACGCAAGCGTAACCAGGCCCGCCCCGGCGCGCAGGGCGGACGCCGCGGACATCACCGCCGCGCCGCTCATGGACAGGCAGCCGCAGACGGTCAGCAGCTTGCCGTAAGTTCCCTTGTGATCGTCCCCACGGCGCACCGGCATCCGGGACAAAACAAAATCCCGGTCAATAACTGCGGCCGCGTCCACCCCGTGGTAGCTCCCCGGAGCCATGCCGATGTCCACCGCCACAGCCTCCCCCACAAAAGGGCGAGCCTGTGCCTTTAGGTGGGCGGGCTTTAACGAATCCATGGCCAGGGTGTAATGGGCCTGGAAGGCATGCCCGTCCGCCTCCCCGGTGTCCGCCGCCACCCCCGAGGGGATGTCCACTGCAAAGCGGAGGGCGTCCGCGCGGGAGCACTCCTCAAACAGCGATGCCAGCTCGCTGGGAAGCTCCCCGTGAAAGCCGGTGCCATACACCGCGTCTACAATCACCGCGCTGTCCCGCACCGCCTGGACAACCGCTTCCGGAGCGGAGGAAAGCGCCAGCACCGGCACCCCGGACATCTGCCCGTACATAAACTGGGCGTCGGGGGTTTGGGGGTCCCCACAGCACAGCGCCACCGTGGGGGAAGCTCCTAGTTCCCGGAGCTTGCGGGCGATGACAAACCCGTCGCCTCCGTTGTTGCCCGCCCCGCACAAAATCAGGGCAGACAGCCCTTCCTCCAACTGGACCCGGGCCTTGATCGCCTCGAATGCCGCTGTGCCTGCGTTTTCCATCAGCTGCCGGTAGCTCACTCCCAGCCGGTGGGAGTTTTGCTCCGCCTGTTTCATCTGCGCCGCTGTTACAACCCTCATACTGCTTTCTCCTTCCGCCGCCGTTTTTTAAGCTAAAAAGGGCGGACACAGCTCCCCTGCGTCCGCCCTTGCTCACACATATCCATGGATCAGTCGTTTAAATACGCCTTGACCATCGCCTGCAACAGTTCGTCCCGGTCGATCCGGCGGATCAGGCTGCGGGCGTTGTTGTAGGTGGTGATATAGGTGGGATCCTCCGACAGAATGTACCCCACAATCTGGTTAATTGGATTATAGCCCTTTTCCCGCAATGCGTCATACACGGTGGTCAGGGTCTGTTTCATTTCGCTTTCTTTGTCATCGTGAACGGAAAAGGTCATGGTTTTTTCGTGCATAACTTGTCACCTCGCAGATCATAAGCTTTCCTTGCAAGTCCTATTGTTTTTCCCGGTCTGTTCTTATTATATACGATCCACCCGCGGTTCACAAGCATAATTTTGATTTTTCCGTCATTTCCGGCAGTTTGTCGGAAAGATCACCGGGAAAACTGGTTGTCCTCCCTAAGCGAGCGACACCTCTCGACCAAAAAAGCGCGCCCTATGCTGGAAACACCCGCTCGGCGATATCGCAGGACTCCTTAGCGTCCTTGGCGTAAAAGTCCGCGCCGATGGTTTTTGCGTACTCCGGGGTGAGCACCGCGCCGCCCACCATGATCTTGCAGTCCACCTGCCGTTCGCGGAGCAGCGCGATGGTTTTTTCCATGCTTTTCAAGGTGGTGGTCATCAGCGCGGACAGACCCACCAGTTTCGCCTTGTGGCGGATCGCGGCGTCCACCACGGCCTCGTACTCCACGTCGCGGCCTAAATCAATCACGGTGTAGCCGTAGTTTTCCAACAGCACCTTGACGATGTTTTTGCCGATGTCGTGAATATCTCCCTTGACGGTGGCCAGCACGATGGTTCCCCGGCTGACGGGCGCTTTATCCGTTTTGGAAAGATGGGCCTTGATGACCTCAAACGCCGCCTGGGCCGCGTTGGCCGACTGGATCAGCTGGGGCAAAAACAGCTTGCCGCTTTCAAACTTCGCTCCCACCGCGTCCAGGGCGGGGATTAAAAGGCCGTTTACAATCTCCATGGGCTCCTGGGTTTTCAAAAGCTCCCCGGTGATGCGGCCGGCATCCGCTTTTAATCCCTTTTCCACCGCGTAGCTTAAATCTCCGGCCTCCCCGGCGGGAGCCGCGGCCGCGGGGGCACCGTCCTCCTGGGCGTAGGCCGAGAGGAAATGCTCCGCTCCCTTATCGATGTTCATCAGCAGATGATAGGCGTTCACCGCGTCGGTCATGGCTTTTATGTTGGGGTTGAGAATGGGCAGATCCAGTCCGTTTGCCAGCGCCAGGGTCAAAAACGAGTGGTTCACAAGCTCCCGGTTGGGCAGCCCGAAGGAGATGTTGGACACCCCCAGCACCGTTTTGAGCCCCAGCTGCTCCTTGACCATCCGCACCGCCCGCAGGGTTTCGGCCACCGCCGCCTGCTCCGCCGAGGCGGTCAGGGTCAAGCAGTCGATGAACACGTTTTCTTTGGGGATTCCCAGAGAAAGCGCCCGCTCCAAAATCCGTTTGGCGATGGCCAACCGGCCTTCGGCGGTTTTGGGAATCCCCCCCTTGTCCAGAGTGAGCCCCACCACCGCCGCGCCGTATTGTTTCACCAGGGGCAGCACGGCGTTTAAGGATTCCTCCTCGCCGTTAACCGAGTTGACAATGGCCTTGCCGCTGTACACCCGCAGCCCCGCCTCCAGCGCGGCGGGGTCGGAGGAATCCAGCTGAAGCGGGGTGTCCACCACGCCCTGCAGCGCCTTGACCACCCGGACCATCATCCGGGGCTCGTCGATTTCCGGCAGGCCCACGTTGACGTCCAGAATGTCCGCACCCGCGGCCACCTGGCTGACGGCCTGGTTTAAGATATAGTCGATGTCCTCATGGATGAGCGCCTGTTTAAACAGCTTTTTCCCCGTGGGGTTGATCCGCTCCCCGATGATCCGGGCCCGGTCCACCGGCACCGCCGCCGAGGGGGAACACACCGCCGCTTTGGGGACAAACGCCGGCTTTTGATAGGATCGCCCCTCCAGAGCCTTGCGCAGCATGCCCAGGTACTCCGGCGTGGTGCCGCAGCATCCCCCGGCGATTTTGATCCCATAGGGAATCAGCGCGGCGATGTACCCGGCGAACTGCTCCGGGCCGATGTCGTACTCCTGACTGCTGGGATCGGGCAGACCGGCGTTTGGCTTGACCACGATGGGCAGCCGGGTCCACTTGGCCAGCTCCTCCACCAGCGGGGGGAGCTGGTCGGGCCCCAGGGAACAGTTGATGCCCACGGCGTCCGCCCCCAGGCCCTCCAGCGTCAAAGCCATAGAGGGGATGGAGCACCCGGTGAAGGTGCGGCCGCTTTCCTCAAAGGTCATGGTGCAGATCACCGGAAGATCGGTGTTTTCCTTGGCGGCCAGCAGCGCCGCCCGGGTCTCGTTTAGATCGGTCATGGTCTCGATGGCGATCAGATCCGCCCCCGCCGCCGCCCCCGCGGTGATTTCCTGGGAAAAGATCTCGTACGCGCCGTCAAACGACAGGCTTCCGGCTGGCTCCAACAGCTCCCCGATAGGGCCCACATCCAGGGCCACCAGCGCGCCGGTTCCCCTTACCGCCTGTCTGGCCGCGGCAATCCCGGCGGCGATCACCTGCTCGGGGGTAAAACCGGAACCCGCCAGCTTGTGCCGGTTGGCTCCAAAGGTGTTGGCGTAGATCACATCCGCCCCGGCTTTTATATACGCCCGATGGATGGCGGTGATGGTCTCGGGCTGGGTCAGGTTGTAAAGCTCCGGCAGGGCCCCCATGGGAAGCCCGGATTTTTGCAGCATGGTGCCCATGGCCCCGTCCAGCAGGACGAAGGGCTTTTGAAGCAGCTGGGAGAATTTATTGGTTTCCACAGTGATCACCTCGTTTTCGGAATGCGCAGGTCTTGTTTAAGGGGCAGACCGCGCACCCCCTCCGGCGGGGCTCCACCGGATGCTCCGAAATCCCGATCACCGCCGTCACCGACTTGCGGGGGGTCAGGATCTGGTTTTCCGTGGCGCACAGCCCAATGCGCCGGGGCGCATCCAGCAGCGCCAGAAACTCCTTCTGGATGGTCAGGGGCAGGTCGCCGTACCCCGGGGAAAACCGGAAGGTAAAGTAAAGCGGCCCTTCCTCTTCTGCCGCCAGCTTGGCGCGGATTTCCTCCTCCGCCCGGTCGCACACCTGCTCGATGGCCACCGAGGCGCAGACATCCATGACTAGGCCCTTGGCCATATCCCCCAGGCCTGCGGTGTGGATCAGCCGGTCGGCGGGCTGGGACAGGGTGGCGCACAATAGCGCCGCCCTGCGGCAGCCGGCAAGATGCTCCCGGATGCTTTCGCCCTCCAAAAAAAACGGCGTGTCCCCCACCTGGACGCCCCGCCCGCCCTCCCAGATGGGGTACACCGCATACCGGTAACGGGGCTGGGCGGCGGCCAGAAGCTCCCGGGAACATTCCTCCGCCAAAGCCAGGGTGGCGGGATCCGGCTGAGCGCCGCCATAGCCCAGGTAGCGGAAGATTTCCTCCCGGTCAAGATCGGTCAGCGTGATGGGCATAGGCGGCCTCCTTTCAAAAATAGTCCCTTAATAAACCTATATGTTTAACAGAGAGCTCACACTCTCGGCAATCCGGCGGGCCACATAGGGATTGTTCATGGTATACAGGTGGATGCCCTGCACTCCGTTGGAGATCAGATCCACGATCTGATCCACCGCGTAGGCGATCCCCGCGTCCCGCATCGCGTCGGGGTTGCCGTCGTACCGGCTCATCATCTTGGTAAACTTGGCCGGCAGGCTGGCTCCGCACAGGGACACCATCCGCTCGATCTGACTTTTGTTGACCACCGGCATGATCCCCGCCTCGATGGGGACTTCAATCCCCGCGATGCGCGCCCGCTCCACAAACGAATAAAACGCGCTGTTGTCGAAAAACAACTGGCTTACCAGGTGCTCCGCCCCCGCGTCCACCTTTTTGCGGAGATTTTTCACATCCTCCACCAGGCTGTCACACTCGGTGTGCCCTTCGGGATAACAGGCGCCGGACAGAGAAAACGAGGGATCTTCCTTTTTAATAAAGGAGATCAGCTCGCTGGCATACATAAAATCCGTCTTGGGGGGCAAATCAGGGTTTTTGTCCCCCCGCAGGGCCAGAATGTTGTGAATGCCCTGCTCCCGGAACCGGCCCAGCATGGTGCGGATGTCCTCTTTGCTGCCGTTTACACAGGTCAGGTGAGCCAGCGCCTGAATCCCATATTTATTCTGGATGATCGACGCGATCTCGCAGGTGGAGTTGTCCGCCAGGTTTCCTCCTGCGCCGTAGGTCACGCTGATAAAATCCGGCCGCAGGTCCTTTAATTCGTCCAGTGTGGAATAAATCGTCTGGATGGAGCTTGTCCGTTTGGGCGGAAACACCTCAAACGACAATACGGTATGATCGGGTTGAAACAGGGATGCAATACTCATCGTTCACGCCGTCCTTTTTCTTTTCTAACACGCCTGCGCCCCTTTTACGGGGAACCGGCTGTTTTCCTCGTGTGCAGAAGGAGTTTTCGCTTGTGTGCACATTGTTTTGAATGTGTATCATTATACTCTTTTTTCTAAGAATTTGCAATCGCTCCTCAAGGATTTTGCAGGATCGGCAGATTCCCGCCTTGTTTTCCTATTCTTTTTGTAAGATTTATAAAATGTTTCTTTATCCCTTGACAAATCTTCGGTGCGCTGGTATAATATCCCTATATTCTGATAGGAATAATAGAAATGAGGCGAACGGTATGATCTCTTTTATCCTTACTTGTATCCCACAGAGCAGGCGAATGTGAAGCGGAAACTACATCCATGCAATCCTTTATAAAAAAGAAAGGCCTGATAAATATGAGCAGACAATACCGTTTTGAAACGAAACAGCTCCACGCGGGGCAGAGCGTCGATCCGGTCACCAAGTCCCGGGCGGTGCCCATCTATCAAACCTCCTCCTATGTGTTTTCCGACACCCAGGAGGCCGAGGACCTGTTCGCCCTGGCGAAAACCGGCAATGTGTACACCCGGATGATGAACCCCACCACCGATGTGTTTGAAAAACGCATGGCGGCGCTGGAAGGCGGCGTGGGGGCGCTGGCCACCGCCTCGGGGAGCGCCGCGATCACTACCGCGATTTTAAACATCGCAGGCGCTGGAGATGAAATCGTGGCTGCCTCCACCCTGTACGGCGGGACCTACAACCTGTTTTCCCTGACCCTGCCCCGGTTAGGCGTCCGCACGGCGTTTGTAAATCCCGACCATCCTGAGGAATTCGAAGCCGCCATCACCCCCAAAACCAAAGCGGTGTACATTGAATCCCTGGGCAACCCCAGCATCAACATCGTGGATTTTGAAGCGGTGGCGGCCATCGCCCACCGGCACGGGATTCCCCTGATTGTGGACAACACCTTCGGCACCCCTTACTTGATCCGTCCGCTGGAACACGGGGCGGATATTGTGGTGCACTCCGCCACCAAGTTCATCGGCGGCCACGGCACCAGCATCGGCGGGGTGATCGTGGACGGCGGAAGCTTTGACTGGGCCGCTTCCGGCAGGTTCCCGGGCCTTGTAGAGCCCGACCCCAGCTACCACAACCTGTCCTATGCCAAAGACATAGGTGCCGCCGCGTTTATCACCAAGGCCCGGACCCAGATTCTCCGGGATATGGGCGCCTGCCTGTCCCCCATCCACTCGTTTGTCTTCCTCCAGGGGCTGGAAACCCTGTCCCTACGGGTGGAGCGCCATGTATCCAACGCTCAAAAGCTGGCGGAGTACCTGCACCGCCATCCCAAGGTGGAGGCGGTGCGCTACCCCTCCCTGCCCGACAGTCCCTATCGTGACCTGGCCCAGAAGTACTTCCCCCGGGGCACAGGCTCCATCTTTACAGTGGATATCAAGGGCGGCGCGGGGAATGCCCGCAAATTCATCGACGGGTTGGAGCTGTTTTCCAACCTAGCCAACGTAGCGGACGCCAAATCCCTGGCGATCCACCCCGCCTCCACCACCCACGCCCAGCTCTCCCCCGAAGAACAGCTGTCCGCGGGGGTCTCACCCAGCCAGGTGCGGCTGTCGGTAGGCCTGGAAAACATCGACGACCTGCTGGAAGATGTGGAGCAAGCCCTTACCTCCATTTAAACGGCCGGATACCCCCAATCCGCAAAACACCCCGGAAAGGCAATGCCTTTCCGGGGTGTTTTTTGGTTTTGCACCACTGCCACAGATTTTTTTGAAAAAATCAGGAAAAAATTTTATATGTGACCGGCGTGTAACCAAACCGGCGTATAGTAGAGCTGGAAACGGAAATCCGTGGGAAAGGTGGTGATGATATGCCAACGGCAGCGCCGACGTTCGTTCCTCAAAAAGTCAAAACCAGTATTTTAAAAATCTATTCGTACAAGGACCGAAACCCCAGAGGTATTTTAATCAACCCCTGCTTTAAGGAGGGCGCGTCCTTCCAAAACCTGACGCAACTGCTTTTTTTGATCGAAGATCTTCAAAACGGTTTAAATTATCCTCAAAAAGGGATGGATGACCGGAGCTTTGACAAAAAGAACATCCCGCAGCCCTCTGTGCGCAACGCGTTTCGAGGAGCGCCCCCTTCGGGAAAATGCCTGGCGACGTTTCAGGTGAACATTTTATTCCGCCAAAACGCCAGCTGGCAGGGAAACGTGGTTTGGACGGAACAGAAAGTGGAGTCTCCGTTTCGAAGCACCTGGGAACTGATTATGCTGATGGACGGCGCGTTGGCTCGTCAGGCCGAATCCGCTGAAGCCGATTCAACCGTCTATCGTCACATCAATCGCAACACCATCGAGAGAAATAACTGAAAAGGCAAACCTTTTGAAAGAAAGGGACGCAAAGCTTTGGAGTCTAACGCGCAAACGCTATGACAGTCCGGCCGCCACCTATTTCATGATCTGAAAGGAGAATGAAAATGTTGGCAACCAAATTGCGAAGATCCCTGGCGGGGCTTTTATCCGCCGCAATGGTCTTCACCTTTTTAGGAGGGACCTGGGGAAGCGCCGCCCCTGTGGAAAACCAGATTGTCCACAACGGCCAAAAAGTGACCTCCCCGGACGGAAACGTATCCGTCCAGAAATCCATCCGGCAAACCGGTAAGGATTCGTTTGAAATTACCTTGACGGTGGACACCAAAGACAAGGTGACCTCTTACGTCAAGGACGCCAGCGTGGACGTTGTGCTGGTCATCGACATCTCCAACAGCATGGATAACGGACGTCTGACCGCCGCCAAAAACGCGGCCAAGACCTTTGTCAACACCATGCTGGGCGGCAACGTCGTGACCGACAGCAAAATTGCCGTCGCCACCTACAACAACAGTGGACACACCATCAAGGCCCTGTCCGGCGACAAGGATGCGCTGATCGCGGCAATTAACGGCATCAAGCTGGATTCCAACGAACAAAACGGCGGAACCAACATTCAGGCCGGCATTCAGCAGGGCCAGGCGCTGTTAAACGCCGGTCAAAACGAGAACAAATACATGGTACTGTTAAGCGACGGTGTTCCCACCTACAGTTACAAGGGCACCGCGGCGGAAAACTCTTGGCTG
Organism: Candidatus Metaruminococcus caecorum; assembly: GCA_904420045.1. Classification (GTDB taxonomy): domain Bacteria; phylum Bacillota; class Clostridia; order Oscillospirales; family Ruminococcaceae; genus Metaruminococcus; species Metaruminococcus caecorum. The sequence continues at coordinate 50,392 of CAJFTY010000015.1, forward strand.
ATCCCCAAGGTGGACGGCGGAAACTATGGGTTTCGGATCACCCAGTTCAGCGACGAGCGCAAAGGCTCCGGCAGCAGCTACAAGCTGAGCGACAAACAGGAATACAGCATCGGTAAGCGGCCCAACAGAAAAACCATCAAAGACAACATCGTGCCCACCCTGTCCCAGGCGCTTCTGGCCAAAAACGCGGGAACGGAAATCTACTCGGTGCTGTTGATGAATCAATACGACGATGACTACAAGGTCGCTGACCATGTGATGAAAAACACCGCAAGCGACGGGGACCATTACATCGGAACCGACGATCTGGAAAAACTTGCAAACATTTTTAAAGGCTTTAGTGAAGAAATTATTGAAAAAACCAAGGTCTGGCAGGTCACCGACCCCATGAACGAGTTTATCCAGTGGGGCGACTTCACTGTGACTGTTCCTTCCGCCGCGGCCTCTTACAACAAGGAAACGGGCACACTGACCTGGAACATGTGGCACAAATCCGTTGTTCCCGAAAGCCTGGGCGACAACCGGTACCGCTACACCCTGTCCTACAATATTACACTGGACACGGCCGCCAAAGGTTTTGTGGAGGGCAAGGATTACCCCACCAACAAGACCACCACGCTGACCTACTTTATCGGCGAGGAACTCACCGACGAGTCCGAGCTGGAAACCATCGACTTTGACGTTCCCGTTGTAGAAGGAAAAGTTCCGGTCTGCGGCTACACGGTGGAATATTACAAGCAGACGGCCCGCGGCTATGTGAAAACCGGCGACACCGATTCCGGAACGGCCAAGCTGTGGACTACCATCTCTGCTCCCAACGGCTATGAAACCAAATACGACGCAGACAACTATCAGTTTAACAGCGGGATCAGCCAGCCCTCCGCCACATTTGAATACGACGGACAGGTGCTCAAGCTGTACTACGACCGGATCGCCACCAGTGTGACGGTCAATCATCACTACACCACCAAGACCATCACCGAGGACGGCACCTCCTCCACCACTCAGACCGTTCCGGAGAACCCCAAAGGGACGTTCTATGCGGGAGAAAAATTTGCCGCTGTCCTGAAACCCGGCACGTTTACCTTTGTCAAAGCGGATCCCAGCCAGACGATTACGCTGGGCAAAAACGCCAAAGACAACGTCATTGACCTGTACTATGAAAAGACCGTGGATCTGCGGGCGGACGCCAGCGTTCAGGTTATTCACCACTACACTACCAAAACCTGGGTGGTGGAAAACGGCCAGAGTGTGCTCAAAGAATCCACCAACACGGTGGACGGCGTGCATCAGACCGGCCTGAAAGCCGGCATGAGCTACACCGCCACCCCCGTTCCCGCCGGATTTACCCGTGTGACTCCCGACAGCGGGCTCACCATCCAGAAGCTGACCGGCGGCGAAAACACCATTCACATCTACTATGAAAAAACCGTGGACGCCCGCACGGAGACCAACGTTGAGGTTTACCACCACTACACCACTAAGACTACGGTGATTGCAGAAGACGGCAGCACCGTGACCAATTCTGACACCAAGACCACCGGGCCGGTGGTTCCCGAAGGCAGCTTCTACGTGGGACAGAAATTTACCGCTACCCCGGTTCCCAACGGCTTTACCCAGGTGACCCCCAACGAAGCCCTCACCGTCATCCTGAAGCAGGATGGCAACCGCATCGACATCTACTATGAAAAACAGGTGGACGGACGGGTTTTAACCACTGTGACCGTCAACCACACGTACACCACCTACGAGACCTTCATCAACGACCAGGGTAAACAGCAGGTCCGGGAGTCCAGCTACACAACCCACACCACTCCCTCCGGGACCTTCTATGTGGGCCAGAGCTTTACGGCGGTTCCGGTTCCCGACGGCTACACCCAGGTGACCCCCGCCAAAGATCTGACCATCAAACTGGGCCCCGACACCAACGTGGTGAACATCGAATATGAAAAACATCTGTATCCCGACGCTGCAAACGTCACCGTATACCATCACTACATCACCAAAACCTGGGTGGTGGAAAACGGCCAGAGCGTGCTGAAAGAATCCACAAAAGACGAGACCGGTGTTCAATACAACGGGTATGTGGGCGAGACGTATACCGCAAAACCCGTCCCCAAGGACTTTAAACAGATAACGCCGGACAACAGCCTTACCATCAAAATGGAAAAAGGCGACAACGCCATCCACATTACCTATGAAAAGATTGTGGATACCCGCACGCCGGTGGATGTAAAGGTCTATCACCGCTACACCACCAAAACCTGGGTGATCGAAAACGGCCAGAGTGTGCTGAAAACTGGTGAACCCCAGGTGGAGGGCCCCGTAATCCCCGAAGGCAAGTTCTACAAGGGCGAGTCCTTCACTGCCACTGCGGTCCCCAAGGATTTTACCCAGGTGACCCCTGACCAGAACCTCACCATCTCCCTGAAGGATGGTGAAAACGTCGTCAACATCGACTATGAAAAGACCACCGATGCACGCAAGGCAGCGGCGGTAGAAGTGTATCACCACTACAAGACCATCACCGTGGCCGTTGTGGACGGCAAAGTAACCCGCACCGAATCCACCCAGGATATGGACGGCGAAAAGCTTACAAGCTACGCGGGTATGAGCTACACCGCCACCCCGGTTCCCGGCGACTTTACCCGCACCACTCCAGACGATGCTTTGACTGTCAGTCCTCTGAAAGAGGGCACAAACCGGATCGACATCCACTATGAAAAAACCGTTGACTTGACGAAGGACGCTTCTGTGATCGTACACCACAAGTACACCACCCGCGATCTGGCAGGCGGCGAACCCACCGTGGAAACCATCACCGAAAACGAGGTCAAGAGCTTTGCGGGCTTGAGCTTTACCGCTACCCAGGACACCAAGAACGGCCTGTTCACCGTGACCGGCGTGGAGCCCTCCCTGACCATCGTGCTCAAGGAAGGCAAAAACGAGATCACCATCCAGTATGAACGCACCATCGACACCCGGGTTTCCACCGACGTAGTGGTCAAACACCGGTATGTGACCTACGATGAAATGACCGACACCCGCACCGTGGATGACGAGACTTCCGAGACCTTCTCCGGCCGGGAAAACGGCATCTTCGTGGGTGCAACCTTCAAGGCGACCCCCAAGCTCCGGGAGGATTATAAAGTCGAAAGCATTACCCCTGAAAGCCTGGTGCTCAAAGAGTCCGGCAACTCCGTCACCATCGTGTACCTGCGGACGGTCCCGGACACCCGGGTTTCCACCGATGTGGTGGTCAAACACCAGTATGTCACCTACGACGAGATGACCGATACCCGCACCGTGGACGACGAGACTTCCGAGACCTTCTCCGGCCGGGAAAACGGCATCTATGTGGGCGCCACCTTTAAGGCCGCCACCAAACCCCGTGAGGACTACGAGGTGGAGAGCATTACCCCTGAAAGCCTGGTGCTCAAAGAGTCCGGCAACTCCGTCACCATCGTGTACCTGCGGACCATCCATGACACCCGGGTTTCCACCGACGTCAAGGTGATCCACCAGTATGTGACCCTGGATCAGGCAGACGGCCAACGCACCACGGATGAGGAGATCACCGAGGCCTTCTCCGGCCGGGAAAACGGCATCTATGTAGGTGCCACCTTCTCCGCCACCGAAAAACCCCGGGAGGGTTATGCAGTGGAGAGCATCTCCGCCGACAGCATTGTTTTAAAAGAGTCCGGCAACTCCATCACCATCGTGTACCTGCGGACGATTGACAGCCGGGTCTCCACCGACGTGGTGGTCCATCACCAGTATGTGACCTTTGACCAGGCCACCAATCTCCGCACCACCGACGACGAGACCTCCGAGACCTTCTCCGGCCGGGAAAACGGCATCTTCGTAGGCGCGACCTTCTCCGCCGAGCCCAAGCTCCGGGAAGGCTACGAAGTGGAGAGCATCACCCCCGAAAGCCTGGTGCTCAAAGCGTCCGGCAACTCCGTGACCATTGTCTACCTGCGGACCCTGGTGGACATCGAGGATGAGGACCCGCCGCTGGCCGAGCCGGAAGAGCCCGTGGACAGCGAGCCTTCCACTCCCACCCAGCCCGACGAACCCAATGTTATTGTGGATATCCCCGACGACGATGTTCCTCTGAGCGATTCTCCCCAGACCGGCGAAACCGGCGCGTTGGCAGCAAGCCTTGCGATTGCAGCGGCTGCCGCTGGATTGGTCGTTTTGACCATAAAAAAGGGCAAACAAAACCCTGAGCAAGAAGAAAACGAATAAAAACCGATAAAAGCGCCCGCGGGCTTATCGCCTGCGGGCGCTTTAGCATGTCGGCTTTGTCGATTTTTATACCACTTATCCTGGCTATTGAAAGTTTAGATAAAACACCTTGGCACACAACAAAAAACACCCCGCCTGCATAAACCAGGCGGGGTGTTTTCAAAATAAAACGAAAGGGAATTATCGCTCTAAGTTCTGGGAACGGGCGGGCCCCACGCCCACCATCTGCACCGGACAGCCACAGACCCGCTCCAGGGTGGCAATGTAGTCCTTGCAGGCCTGGGGCAGCTCGTCAAAGGAGCGGCAGGCGGAGATATCCCCGGTAAAGCCTTCTACTTCTTCGTAGACCGGCTCGCACTGAGCCAGCTCCTCCAGGGAGGCGGGATAGTCCTTGAGCACCGTGCCGTCCGCTTTTTTATATGCGACGCAGATTTTTAACGTTCCGATATCGCTCAAGGTGTCCAGTTTGTTGACCGCAAGCCCGGTCAGGCCGTTGACCCGCACCGCGTGGCGCAGGATCACCGCGTCAAACCATCCGGTGCGGCGGGGCCGGCCGGTGGTGGTGCCAAACTCGTGGCCCCGGTTGCGGATCAAGTCGCCCATTTCGTCGTGAAGTTCGGTGGGAAAAGGCCCCTTGCCCACCCGGGTGGTGTAGGCCTTGGCCACGCCGATGATCTCGTTGATCTCGGTGGGGCCCACACCGGTACCGGTGCACACGCCGGCAGACAGCGGATGGGAGGAGGTGACAAAGGGATAGGTGCCCATGTCGATGTCCAGCAGGGTGCCCTGGGCGCCCTCGAACAGCACGTTTTTATTGGCCCGGCAGGCCTCGAAGGTCAGCACCGACACGTCGGCCACGTATTTCTGGAGCCGCTGTCCGTAGGCGGTGTACTCTTGGATGATCTGGTCCACATCCAGCGCCTTTCCCCCGTAGTAGGAGGTAATCAGTTTGTTTTTGAGCTCCCCAGCCAGCTTCGCCTTCTGGGCGAACACCTCAGGATGGGTCAGATCGTACATCCGAAGGCCGGAACGCTCCGCCTTGTCCATGTAGCAGGGGCCGATTCCCCGGCGGGTGGTGCCGATTTCCGAGCCGCCGCGCAGTGCCTCGGACAACCCGTCAATTTCAATGTGCCAGGGCATAATCACATGGGCGCGGGGATCAATCCGCAGGTTTTCACAGTCGATGCCCCGGGCGATCAGGCCGTCGATCTCCTCAAGAATGACCTTGGGGTCGATCACCACGCCGCAGCCGATCAGGCACAGGGTATCCGGGTATAAGATTCCCGATGGGATCAGGTGGAGCTTATAGACCTCGCCGTTGTTTTCCACCGTATGGCCCGCGTTGTTCCCGCCCTGGGAACGGACCACCACGTCCGCACGGGAAGCGAGGATATCAATGATCTTTCCTTTTCCCTCGTCCCCCCACTGAACGCCGACGACTACTTTTGCTGGCATGCTCATCCTTCCTTTCCGGGACGTTCTGCGCCAAAAACCAGTTTTTCCGCCGTCCTTTGGGCGGCACAGGCGCAAAACCACCCGGTTTGAACGCAGTCAAACCAGGTCTCCCTTTCCGAACCAAATTTTTTCATTGAAAATACGCCAGAGGCCGCGGCGCGGCGCCACAGTGAACTGCCGCTGCGCAAAAGCCTTGCCGGTTTTCCCAGTCTGGCAGGACGGGAAAACATGGCAGCTGCCGCACGGCCATTTGTTATTATAACAAAAATTTCGTTTATAAGCAACGATTTTTTCCAGCTCCGGGCCGCCGTATAAACGATATTTCCACGGAAACACTACCTCTAGACCAAAGGATATCTTGAACATTCGGGAGGAACGGATTGTGAGCCAGAAAAAACTGACAGAACAGGAATATGAACAATTAAATAAAAAGGCTTCGCCCAACACCAAAAGCTACATCACCATCCCCTCCGCTTTTTTAATCGGAGGGTTCATCTGCCTGATCGGCCAGGCGTTGACCAACTTTTATATCAGTTTGGGGGTCGTCAAGGATGAAGCGTCCGCCCTGACCTCGATTTCGCTGATTTTTTTGTCCGCCCTGCTGACGGGCTTAAACGTCTACGACAACATCGCCAAGGTGGGCGGCGCGGGCACTCTGGTGCCTATTACGGGATTTGCCAACGCTGTGGTCTCCCCCGCACTGGAGTTTAAAACCGAGGGACTGGTGCTGGGACTGGGGGCCAAAATGTTTATCATTGCGGGTCCGGTGATCGTGTACGGCACTCTCGCGTCGGTGGTGTACGGGGTCATCTATTACCTGATCCAGTTGTTTATCAAATAAAGGAGGGGGATCTTATGCCAAACCGAATTTCACAAAGCACCATTCTGCTGCCCAGCGCGCCCAGCATTCTGGCCTACGCAGCGGTGGCGGGAAAAAAAGAAGGCGAAGGCCCCCTGCGGGAGGAGTTCGACCTGATCTGCGACGACACCACCTTCGGGGAAAAGACCTGGGAGAAAGCGGAGATGCGCATGCAGATGGACGCTGAAAGCCGGGTGCTGAAAAAGGCGGACTTGCGTCCGTCGGACATCGACGTGGTGTTTGCAGGCGATCTGCTCAACCAGTGCATCAGCTCGGCCTACAGCCTGCGGGGCCTGCAGATCCCCTACATCGGCCTGTACGGGGCCTGCTCCACCATGGCGGAAAGCCTGATGCTCAGTTCGATGTTTGTGGACGCTGGGCTTGCCAACCGCGCCATGGCGGTAACCTCTTCTCACTTCTGCACGGCGGAGCGGCAGTTCCGCTTCCCGCTGGAATACGGCGGCCAGCGCACCCCCACCGCCCAGTGGACCGCCACGGCGGCGGGCTCGCTGATCGTAGGCGCCCACGGAGAAGCACCCTTTGTCAGAGGGGTGTGCGTGGGAAAAATCGGGGATCTGGGCATCAAGGACTTAAACAACATGGGGGCTGCCATGGCTCCCGCCGCCGCAGACACCCTTCAAACCTTTTTGAAAGATACGAAAACCTCTCCCCAGGATTACGACCGGATTTTCACCGGGGATTTGGGGCAGGTAGGAAGTGATCTTTTGTACGAGCTTTTATCCCGGGAGGGGATCGACATCAAAGACCGGCACGACGACTGCGGCCTGCTCCTCTACGACCGGGAGACCCAGGACGTCCACGCGGGGGGCTCGGGCTGCGGCTGTTCCGCCGGGGTGCTGTGCTCCCATATCTTAAAACTTGTCAAAAACGGGACCTATGAAAACGTGCTGTTTATGGCCACCGGCGCCCTGATGTCCCCCACCAGCGTCCAGCAAGGGGAATCCATTCCCGGCATCGCCCATTTGGTGCACATCTCCCGCAAGGGGGAATAAAACGAAACGCTTTTCCTCCGAATGCTGTTGAAAACTGTCTTTTTCGACAGAAAAGCCAGCGAACAACCGTTTTTATAACAGAGCGTATAGGGTGCCCGGCGGCTTTCTGCCCTGCACCCTTTTGATAGAAAGGATCGAACAAGTATGGATATGCTACTGGACTACGGCAAAGCCTTCCTGGTGGGCGGCCTTCTGTGCGCCATCGGGCAGGTGCTGATCGACTACACCAAGCTCACTCCCGCCCGGATCCTGGTTTCTTATGTGGTGGCCGGCGTGATCCTGGGGGGCATCGGCGTGTACAAACCGCTGGTGGAATTTGCGGGTGCGGGCGCCACCGTTCCCCTGACCGGGTTCGGTTACCTGCTCGCCAAAGGCGTCAAGGAAGCGGTGACCAGCCAGGGGCTTTTGGGCGTCATGACCGGCGGACTGACCGCTGCGGCTGCGGGGATCGCCGCGGCAATTGTATTCGGCTTTTTAACCGCACTTTTCTTCCGGTCCGGTGACAAAAGCTAGCCGCTATGGCAGGCGTTCTGGACAAGCACGCAAGGCATCAATACTGCTGGTATAAGTTTTGAACATTTTCAACAAACTCCTGTTGAAAACCCGTTTTCGCAGGAGTTTGTTCTGCTCTAAACCGGGAAGAATAGTCCCCCTGAACTGGGGGAACAAATCCATCATTGCGGGGAAACGGAGGAACCGGGCTATGTCCGAGCTGATTGAACTGGAACAGATCTCAAAAATTTACAACCCCGGGGACAACGAGGTCCGCGCCCTGGACAACGTGAGCCTGACCATCCGGGAAGGGGAATTCGTGGCGATTGTGGGCTGTTCCGGCTCGGGGAAATCCACTATGATGAACCTGCTGGGATGTTTGGACACCCCTACCAAAGGCCGGTATCTGCTGGAGGGGCAGGATGTCTCCCACATGACCGACCGGCAGCTGTCGGTGATCCGCAACCAGACCATCGGATTTATCTTTCAGGGATTCAACCTGATTCCGGGGCTGACGGCCATGGAAAACGTAGAGCTTCCCCTGTTCTACCGAGGCATGGGCAAAGCGGAGCGCCGGGAGCTCTGCCGCCGTGCGCTTTTACGGGTGGGGCTGGAAGGCCGGCTCCACCACCGCCCCAACGAGATGTCCGGCGGTCAGCAGCAGCGGGTGGCCATCGCCCGGGCCATCGCCGCCAGCCCCCCCATCCTGCTGGCGGACGAGCCCACTGGAAACCTGGATTCCAAGTCCGGCGAAGGGGTGATGGAGATTCTCCGCCAGCTTGGCGCCGAGGGCCGCACGGTCATTTTAATCACCCATGACAACGGCATCGCCGCAAAGGCCGGCCGACGGATTTTAGTGGGCGACGGCCGGGTGCTGTCGGATTCTGGGGATGAGAATCCCCGCCCCGCCTGACGGCCGAAGAAAAAGCGAGTGCAAAAAAGCTTGCCTGCGCGTGTGCAGGCAAGCTTTTTTTGACAATTGGCTACTGATCTACATTTAGACGAAAATTTTTCGTATACAGCTGGTTGGCCTCCCGCCAGTTGTCGGAGGGGCCGCAATAGGACCCGCCGAGCCCGCCCTCGTCGGGAAATATAGTGAGCAAAAGTGTGCCGTTTGGCGCCCACTCCATCCAGCATAGGTCTATCTCTTTATAAGACCCGTCTTTGAAAACCTCGTTTGCAAACGAGAATTCCTGGACTTTTTTGCCCAGCCGCAGCTGTAAATTCTCCCGCAGCCGGTCCAGGGGTTTTTCCCTGCTGCTAGTGTCCTCACAGGGGATGGCTTTGCCGTTTACATACAGCGTACCGGTGATCAAATCGCTTTGAAACAGCCGACAGGTGCGTGTCACGTCGATCTGAACATCCACAGGAGGCAGTTCCCCGCCGTTTAGGTCGTACAGCGTGCAGGCCTGCTGCATCTGCTGCGGGGTCTGATACCAGATGAGAAATCCGATATACCCCGCCGTCAGCAGCACGCTGAGCGCCGCCGCTGCCGCCAAAAGTCCTGTGACAATCCTGTGCGCCGCCTTTTTTTCTCTCATACCAATCCCCTTCTTTCTCTCTGTATTTCAAAGAAGGGCCCTGACGGATGGTCTTACAGCCCTACAAAAATATCCGCGTAATCATAGCAGCCGGTTCCCAAAAATTCAATGACCTTGTCGGCCCCCAGCACCACCCGTTCCGATCCCAGGTAGACGTCGTATTTTTTGCCGGCGGCCTTGAGCACATACAGGCTGTTGTTGCAGGTGAGCACGGCTTCCGCTTTGTCCTGGTAGAGCACCGGCGTCCCCCGGTTGATGTTGTAATAATCCAAATGGTTTTTGGAATTCCGGCTGATGTAGAGCTTTCCCCCCACGCTCACGCTGGTGTAGAGGTTAAAATCCTCCCCCAAAAACGCGGGAGACGCCCCCCATCCACCTTTGTAGTAGTAGACGTTGTCCACCAGGCGGTTGTACTCGTTGCGTTCGTTTTTGCTGTAAAAAACGCCCATATCCCCTGCCGCGGGTGAAAAGTCGATCTTGCTTCCCTCGTCGATCAGGGTGATTTCCTCCACCTTTCCGTTCCGGACTTTGCCAGAATACAGCTTGCTGTTCACCCCGTACTTGTCCGCAACGGAATAATCCTTGGCAAAGTAGACCATCTGTTGGTTTTCGCTAAGCAAAAACTTGGCGGTGACCATAGACTCCTTGCCCGACACCATTTCTTTTTTAGAGAACAAAAGCTGGGCGTCTCCCTGAGCCGGCACAAAGTAATAGTCCTTGTCGTCCGCCCCGATGTAGGAGCCGTCCTCCAACTCCAGCAGGACCTTATAGGGCTTTGTAACCTCCGCCGCTTCTTCCAGATCCTTTTGAACCACGCCGTGCCCTTTTTGGTAACACTTGTAGCTTCGGTCGCCGTTTGCGTCCTCCTCCACAAAATTGAGCTTTGTGAATCCCTTTTCGTCCTGGATGTCCATTTCGTCCACAAACTGACGGGAGATAATCTCCTCCCTGCCGGAGGAGATCTCAAAAATACTCAGCTGCTTAATCGAGTAGTTGTACTTTGCCTTGAGCCGGTCGGTCAGCGTTCCATCCTCCGGCAGGGCGCCGGTGGTGCGGATGGTGGGCCCCACACAGAGGATTTTCTGCTCGTTTTCATCCAGGTAAAATTCGGTGACGTTTTCCTTGATCCGGGTGACCTCCCCGTCCTTCCAGGCATACAGGTCGGTGCGAAGCTCCTGGGCGTCGTATTGCAGAAAGTATAAAAGATCCTGTTTGTCCGAAAAGCAGTAATACCGCCGCAGATCCGGCCCCACCTGACGAAGCAGCTCGCTTGGGATCTGGGAGGTGACCAGCCGCACATCGCTTCGGTCGGTGCGGGCTACAAACAGGGTGCGGAAATCCGGGTCCGACTGGGTCTGGGTGGAATACGCCAGGTATTTGCAGCTGGGTGAGGTCACAAGCCCCACCGAAGCGTACCAAAAGGGCGAGGAATCGCCCTCCTCCGACTGGGAGGGGAACCGGTCGATGATCTGATCGGGTTTGTTGTCGCTTCCCATACTGTACAGACTTCCATTTTTGACATACAAAAGCGGCTTTTTTTCCTGAACCGCAGCGGCGGTTTTTTTCGGCTGGCATCCGGCAAACGCCCCCAGCGCCACCACAAGCGCCATCAGCACGGCAACAGTACGCTTCACTACGGTTCACCCCTTTCCGTTTTTCACCACGAATTGTTCTGTTCCTATGTTACCATGTTTCCCAGAAGGAAGCAAGATTTTCCCAGGGAATCCCGTCGTTTGCAAGAAAAATTCACAATTAAAAAAAGCGCTTTTGACCAGACGGTCAAAAGCGCTTCTTTCCCTTGGAGGATGTTTCCGGGAGCCTCCACGGTTATGCAAACGCCGGGGCAGCTTTTACCCCCGCAGCTTCACGTCCATTTTTTCCAGGGCCTTGAGCACCCGCTTCATGGCCGCGTCGGTCTGCTCGTCGGTGAGAGTGCCCTGGGCCGACCGCATCACAATGGAGTAGGCCACGCTCTTGTTGCCCTGGCCCACCTGCTCGCCCTCGTAAACGTCGAACAGCTCCACCTGCTCCAGAATGGAGCCCACCGCGTCCCGGATTGCCTTTTCGATCTCGATGATCGGCAGCTCTTTCGCGCACACAAGGCTTAGATCCCGGGTGGTGGCGGGGAACTTGGGCAGAGGCTTGTACTGGGGCTCCGCATCCTGGCTGTCAAACAGCGCCTTGACGGGGAGCTTCGCCAGATACGCCTTGCCGCCGATGCCGTAACTTAAAAGCACTTCGGGATGCACTTCGCCCAGCAGGGCGATCTGCTCCCCGTTTTTGGTCATCACAGCGCACCGGCCGGGATGGAACGTGGGATGATCCTTGCAGGGAGCCACGTCCCAGCCGCCTATATTCAGCCGCTCCAACAGGCGCTCCACCGCCCCCTTCAGGGCGTAGAAATCCGCGTTTTTGCCGTACATGCCAATGGTGAGCATGGGGTTTTCGTCCGGGAGCTCCTCGCTGCTCTCCCGGGGAATGTACTCGTTGCCGATCTCATACACAAACGCCTCGGGGTTGCGGTTGTTGTAGTTGCGGGCCAGCACCTCCAGCATGGAGGGCAGCGTGGTGGTGCGCATGACGCTGGTGTCCTCCCCCAGGGGGTTTAAAATGGTCACCGAGCGGCGCAGCGGGCTGTCTGCGGGCATGCGCACCTTGTCGTAGTATTTGGGGCTCACAAAGGAGTAGGTCATCACCTCGTAGGCGCCCAGGGCCACCATGGTGCGGCCAATCTTCTGCTCAAACTTCTGCTGAGGGGTGTACTGGGCCTTGGCCTCTCCCCGCACCACCGTGGTGGGGATGTTGTTGTACCCGTAAAACCGGGCGATTTCTTCCGCGATGTCCGCCTTGTGCTCAATGTCGGTGCGGAAGGACGGCACGGTGATCACATCCCCCTGTACCGTAAACCCGATGGTTTCCAAAATGTCCACCATCTGCTCCCGGGGGACCTCCACCCCCAAAAAGCGGTTGATCCAGTCCGCTTCCAAGGTCAGGGTCTTGGGGGTGGGATCGGAGTTGTCCACGTCGATCACCCCGTCCACCACCTCGCCCGCGCCCAACAGCTCCACCAACTGGCAGGCGCGCAGCAGGGCGGGCATGCAGTTTTGCGGGTCCAGCCCCTTTTCAAACCGGCCGGAGCTTTCGGTGCGCAGGCCGATCTTTTTGGCGGTGGTCCGCACCGAGGAGCCCATAAAACAGGCGGATTCGAACACCACGGTGTGGGTGTCGTCCATGATGCCGCTGTACTCCCCGCCCATGACGCCGGCCACGGCGGCGGGTTTTTCCTCATCGCAGATTACGAGCATCTCGGGAGAAAGGGTACGCTCCACCCCGTCCAGGGTGACGATGCTCTCGCCCGCTTTGGCATTGCGCAC